>CAZSWH010000013.1:2104-13187 GCA_964611235.1 Candidatus Woesearchaeota archaeon | reverse complement strand
CATTTCCGGAACTGTTGATACAATCATCTTTGCTTTTTCAATTTTTAGCTCCTGCAAAAATTCTATATCCTCTATGTCCCCGTAAAAGCAGTTCTTGTTTCTTTTAGAAAGTTTTTTTGTTGTTTCAGGATTATAATCTACTATAACATAATCCTTATTTAATTTTGAAAATGCTTTTAATACTGAAAATCCTATCCTATTATAACCTAATAAAACATACTCAAATTCTTTTTCTTTAAATTCCTTCTCTTTAATTTTCTTTCTCTCAAAGACAGAGAGATATTTTGAGACAAAAGGATAAATTTTATCAGAGTAGATTATCATATAAGTTGATCCAGCAATTGTAACTAATCCAATTATAGTAACGAATGAGAGGATTTCCTGTGAAATGTGTCCTACTCTTACTGCGAGAGCAATTAGTATCAACGAGAATTCAGAAATTTGCGCAACAGTCAGCCCTGCCATGAAACCGGTCCTTTTTCCGTAGCCGAGCATTCCCATCAACACAATAACAATTAAAGGATTCCCTACTAAAATGAAAATTGACAAAAGAATTGCTGGAACAATGAGATGAAAAATATCTAAAAAAATCATCTGACCTCCTAACAACAGAAAAAAAGATATAATAAAAAAATCTCTCAAGGGTCTTAATCTAGAACTAATTTCATAACTGTAAGGAGACATTGATAGCAGAATACCTGCAATTAACGCGCCGACTTCAATTGAAAAACCTGCGTAGAAAAACAAAGCAGAAAGCCCCAACCCCCAAGAAATAGCAAACAAAAATAAAAACTCCTGAGATTTAGCAAAAAAGTTGCTCGCTTTCGGCAAAAGATAATAACATAAAGGTGCAAGAAGAAGAATTATAAAAAACCCTTTTAACAAAGTTGAGAAAATAACAAACCCTGCCCCTGTATTCCCGGCAAAAGAAGAAATGACAATTAAAATAATTATAGCAACAAAATCTTGCACGAGCAAAAATCCGATTGATATTTTTCCATATAATTTGTCAAGAGCATCTTTATCTGAAAGAAGTTTCATAATAATTATCGTGGATGAAAAAGTTAGGGCAATTGCAATGTAAAGAGCTGTCAAAGGAGAAAAACCAAAAAACACAGCTAAAAAATACCCAATAAGAGTTGTAAAAATAATCTGCCCAAGCCCTGTGATAAGAGAGATTTTTCCGACTTCTCTTATAACTTTAGGCGAGAGATGAAGACCGACTATAAAAAGTAAAAATGCAATTCCAATTTCAGAAAAAGCAGTTATTGTAGAATTTTCCTGAAGTAGATTAAGAAAAAAAGGCCCGACTAAAATTCCTGACAAAATATAACCAATAATCAACGGCTGTCTCAAAATTCTCATTACAAATGACACCCCCAAAACTACGAGAAGAATAATACTCAACTGAAAAAACATATTCATCATCAATTTATTTAATAATCAACTTTTATAAGGTTTTTTATCTTAAAAGAAAAACAGCAATCAAAACCATTGAAACTAAAAAATAGATTAAAAGGCTTGACAAATCCCTAACCGCAGTTGCGAAAGGTCCGCTTGAAATCGCAAGGTCAAATTTGATTTTTGAAAATACTGCCGGAAGTAGAATTGATATTCCTGTAGATGTAAGAACTGTTAATAAAATAGAAAAGCCGATTATATTTTCTTTGTCTACAATGGGAATTGTTCTTAATCCATTTTTAAAGCAAGTAGTGCGACTTTTTCTTGGTCTGTATGAGGTTCTGTAGAGACAATTTTTCTATTCATCACTTTTTTACAAGAGTGTTATTTGGAATACGGAAAATATCTTTTATATAAACAATCCCACTAAACTTCCTTTATCATCTACAATATGAATATAATCCACTGATTTAAAATTATTTCTCAAAAGAAAATTTTTAACATCCCTAATTGTTTTTTTAAAATTAATTTTTGGATATTTGTGGTTATTAACTTTCAGCAAATTTTTTAAATGTTTAGAATGAGTAAAGACATATAAATCTATTAAGATTAAATAGATTATGAAAAAAAGTTTTCGCAGATTAAATAAAATTGAAAAATTTCATTTTGTTTTTACATCACTAATAAGGATTACTTTAGTTATTGCTGCATCTCTTACAATTTACGAGAGAAACTGGATGGCGCTTTTTGTTATTGCTTTAACTTTTTTTCTTACTTTTCTTCCTGCTGTAATTGAAAAAAAATATAGAATAGATTTGCCTGCAGAATTTGAAATTATTATTCTCCTATTTATTTATGCAGGGATTTTTTTAGGGGGGCCAAGAAATTTTTACTATCTTTTTTGGTGGTGGGATTCTCTGTTGCATTTCTTTTCAGGAGTTGCTTTAGGTTTTTCAGGATTTTTGATCCTTTATGTATTCTATAAAAAAGGTAAATTTAAGGCGAACCCGAGGACAATAGCATTTTTTGCTTTTTGCTTTGCTCTTGCTCTCGGAGCAATATGGGAAATTTTTGAATTTGGCATCGATTATTTTTTAAGTTATAATATGCAAGAATCAAGATACTTAGGAACTCTTGAATTATGCAATACATGGCTAGGGGTTAGGGATACAATGATTGATTTAATTCTTGATACTATAGGGGCATTAATAGCTTCTATTTCCGGATATTTTTATTTAAAAAAAGATGAAAAAGGGGTGCTTAATTATTTTATTAAAAAATTTGAAAAGAATAACCCTTATTTATTTAGAAAAATTAAATAATCATACAATCTTTAATTTTAAAATATGAAAATAATCTTTCAAAATGTCTG
Organism: Candidatus Woesearchaeota archaeon; assembly: GCA_964611235.1. Taxonomy (GTDB): domain Archaea; phylum Nanobdellota; class Nanobdellia; order Pacearchaeales; family GW2011-AR1; genus JAGVXH01. The sequence goes on along the minus strand of CAZSWH010000013.1, from coordinate 10,414 downwards.
AAAGTTCTTTTTCACGCACTCGGTTTCTTCCTATAATTATGGCTTTGCTCTGGCGGTTAGCACTGATTATTAGAGTGTTCTCTTTTATTTCTATCTTATTAATTTCTGTAGGTTCTGTAATTTCTTTAATAAATTTTTCAATCTCCCCTAAATTTTCTTTATCAGGCATAGCAACAATTTTAATTTTTTTTCTTAGTATTCCATAAAGTTTTTTCACATTCTCTGCGTCTTTTCCAATTGCCTGTGAAACCTCTGAAGGATGAACCCCAAAAATAATTTGGTTATTATAAGAGAAACAATTTGTCGTTGAAATTTTTGAAATTCTGGAAAAAAGATTAATATATCGCATAAATTTCATATCAATTGTACCAGCCATTTTACTTCAAAGAAAAAACCTCACATTTAAAATTAAGATTTAATTCTAAACTCAACTCTTCTTTAGATTTTAAAACAGTAAATTCAACCTTCGCGTTCTCAAGTTTTTTGATTGTTTCCTCTCTAACATCTTTAGATACAAAAACATTAGAATTTTTTTTAACATTTTTAAGAGTCTGTCGGATACCAAAATAAACTCTACCTTTTTCCATCGCATCCTTAATTTCTTTTACACTCATATTAATCCATCCAAAAAACTTTATTTAAACTTAACTTTTTTACTTCGTAGTTAATTTTCTTTTTTTGTTTTCTTATTTGCTGCAAGAGAGCCTGTCACTTTTACAAGCAAGCCAGGAAGTCCTGTACCTATTGGAACTGGTTGATTTAAAATAATATTTTCAATAACTGAAGCGAGTTTATCTTTCTTACCCGTCTTTGTTGCCTGGATAAAATGTTTTATAGGAGTTTCAAAACTTGCTCTTGCAAGAATAGAATTCTTATCTGAAATTATCCCCATTCTTGTTATACCTTTTATCACCCCTGAAGAAGTCATTGTATCAGCAATAAGCATAGAATGTTTCTTGTCAATGTTAAGCCCTTGAGAAATAACAACTTTTTCTGTTTCATCAATAATTGCCTGACGAGCCGCTTCAATTCCAAAGACATCTAATATTTCATAAATATCATTTGTTGTAGTCCTAAAAGTATCAACACCTTTAAATCCTAGAACATCTTTTAAATTTGAGCCTGCAGTTAATATTACAAAATCTTTTATTCTCTTTACAACTAAAACTTGTGAGATTTTTTTAACTCCTCCCAAAATCACTTCTTTAATTTTTTCTTTAGTTTTGTAAATGTTCTTAAAATCTTCCTTTGCCATATTTATTGAAATCAATTTTCCTCCTTTTTTCACTGCGAAACCCTTTCCGTTAAGAACTTCTATAATTTTATCAAATGAAAGGTGCGCAGATTTAAGAGAGTTTGGATTAACATTAATTTTAATTTTTTTAGAGCCAAAATCAATAGAAATATTGTGTATAATTTCTTTTAATTTAATTTCCTTAATTTTTTCAGCAATAATTCTCGCGTCCTTTTCGTTGTTGTGTTCTTTGTCCATATAAATCTCCATTGTAGGGGTTTTTGGAAGTTTTCGTGCATCAAGAATTTCAATTATTCTTGGGAGCCCCTGAGTAATTTGCATTTCTGCAACACCTGCTGAATGAAATACATTAAGAACCATTTGTGTTGAGGATTCCCCAAAAGATTGTGCCGCCACAACTCCTATTGCTTCTCCAGGAGAAATTGCTTCGTTTTTGTGTTTTGAAGAGACATCAATGCCATCAATGCCATATATAAACTGAATTATATTATTAGAAGCATCTCTTATAGTTCCATCATAAGCTACAACAAGGTCCTGAAGAGCGTTTGCTAATCTTCTGTAAAGATAACCTGATTTTGGGGTTCTGAGTGCTGTATCCATAAGACCATCTCTCCCCGTCATTGAGCCAAAGAAAAATTCTTCAGGATTTAATCCTCCCATAAAAGAATTATAAATAAATCCTCCTGACTTTGGTGATAAATCCCCTCTTTTAAAAAAAGGAAGGGTTCTTTCAGTATAACCAAAATCTATTCTTCTTCCATTTAAAACCTGTTGCCCTACTGAACACGCAATTTGGGTGATATGTAACTTACTTCCTATTGCACCAGAATTAATCATTTTATTAGCTAAATTATCTTTTGATAATCCCTCTTTTACTGTATCTCCTATTTCTGTTCTTGTGCTGTTAAGAATCTGTAAAATTTTTACTTCTCTCGTTTCTTCTGCACTCTTCCCAGGAAGTAGCTCCAAAGTTTTATTAACATAGCTCTCAATAATTCTTTCTGTTTTTTCTTCAGCAGATTTGAGAATTTTTTTTGTTTTAATCTTGACATCTATAGGGACATCTAAATCTTGGATAGATAGAGTAAAACCTATTTTAGATAAATAATTGGTTCCAAGAGAAAACATCTTTTTTAGAGTATCAATAGTTTCATCTCTACCAATTTTTATATCAAGTTCCTTTAACACCTCTCCTTTTTCTATTTTAAATTTCATAAGATTTAATTTATCTATTTTTTTTGGGAGCAGTTTATTAAAAAGTTCTTTCCCTAAAGTATTCTTATCTAACTTAAAATCATTTACTCCAGCTTCATAAAGCATCTGGACTGCTTCTTCTTTTTCAAAACTTTTCATACTGACTAAGTAACTTCCTGTTATAGCATCTCTTATCCCCCCCATAAGATTCATATTATTTTTTGGGGAAAATAAATTATTATTTACATTGAGCAAAACTTTTGCTTCAGCTCTTGCTTCTTCAGTCTGAGGAGCATGAATGTTTGTTTCATCTCCATCAAAATCTGCATTATATGGATTACAGACAGCAGGATGAAGTCTAAATGTTTTTCCAGGTAATATTTTAATAAAATGAGACATTAAAGAGGCTCTATGTAGAGAAGGATGTCTATTAAACAAAACTATATCCCCGTCAATAAGATGTCTCTCGACAATATATCCTGGCTCTATATTTTCTATTAAACTCTCTCTAAGTTCGTCTGTAATTATCTTTCTCTTTCCGTCCTGCCTAATAATATAATTTGCTCCAGGGTAATCCTTAGATAAAATTAATTTTTTCAATCGTTCAATATTTAAAGAGGTTACTTTTTCTTCAACAGTTAAGACCTTAGCAACTTCAATAGGGATTCCTACTTCGTTTAATTTCATATTAGGGTCAGGAGAAACAACTGTTCTTGCAGAGAAATTTACTCTTTTGCCAGCAAGATTTTTTCTTATTCGTCCTTCCTTCCCTTTAATTCTTTCAGCAATAGTCTTCAAAGGCTGACCACTTCTGTGTCTTGCTGGAGGAACTTTTGCAATTGAATTATCAAAAAGAGTAGTAATATGATACTGCAATAAATCCCAAAGATCCTCAATAATTACCTCTGGAGCCCCTGCATTAAGATTTTCCCAAAGTCTCTGATTTGACCTTATAATGTCAGACAATTTATGAGTCATATCGTCCTCAGATCTCTCTCCAGTTTCAAGAGTTATTGAAGGACGAACAGTAACAGGAGGGACTAAAAGCAAAGTTAAAATAGCCCACTCAGGTCTAAGAGTTTTTGGGTTAATTCCTAAAAGTCTCAAATCCTCGTCAGAAACTTTTACAAGTCTTTCACGAATCTCTGAAGGAAACAATCTTCTTTTACCACTTTTGAAAGTCCAAGGTTTTTCAAGTTTAATCTTTTCTTGAATAATCCCACAATAAGGACATTTTTTCCCATCTTTTGCTTTCTTTATTCTTGAAATTAAATCTTTGTTTAAATCTTTCTCATCTTTTATCAAAATCTTTCCGCATGCTTCACAAGTAGAACGAAGAACTAGTCCAATAATAGGTAAGTAATTAATATGAACCATTGGACGGGCTAATTCAACGACTCCTGGATGACCAAGGCATTCTTTTAATCTTCCTCCGCATGTCCTGCATCTAACACCTGGATCAACTGCACCAAGTCGTAAGTCCATTAAACCTCCGTCAACAGGATATCCATCAATATCATAAAGTTCAGGCGTTACAATTTTAGCAACAGACAACTTTTTTATCTGCTCTGGGCTAAGAAGATGAAAACTTATTGCGCTAATTTGTTTTTTTATCGGTTTATTCATTTGCTAATTTTTCTAATTGATTTAGTAATTTTATAGTTGAGCAATCAAATTTTATTCCTTCCTTTGATGCCTCTGGATTTCTTGCATTAATATCAGAACCAGCTTTAATGCCCCCTTCAGAAACCGGATCTTTAAGAGCTGTAATCGCCAAACATCTATATACTTTACCTTCTTTGAAAATAATATCTAATCTTCTGTCTTTGGTTTGTTCAACCCAACTTCTATAAATTGGGCAACCTCCTTCATGTGGGCAATATAATCTTTTGTTACTCATATTTATTTTTTAGTTCAAATTTAGTTAATAAATGCAAACTCTGTAATTCTTCAATTAGCAGTTTAAATGCATAGCTGACTTCAATTGGCTCAACTTGATTTGAGTTACAGAGACTACAAACTTTTTTATTGTGTATTTGGTCGTCAATAACAAGGCTCCCGCACCTTGAGCATATATTAATGATAACTTTGTCAGAGTCATATCTTTCTTTCAAGAGTAAAGAAGCTCCATGACCTACAAGTGCTTCTTGTTCCATCTCTCCAAGTCTTAATGCTCCTCCTCTAGACCTTCCTTCTATTGGTTGTCTTGTCAATAAAGCAATTTTACCAGAAGCTCGCGAGTGCATTTTATCTGCAACCATATATTTTAATTTCAGATAAAACATACTTCCTATAAAAATTTTAACAGGCATTCGTTTACCTGTAATTCCATTATACATAACTTCTTTTCCATTTTCTCTAAATCCTAATTTTATAAGATTATTTTCTAATGTGTCTATATCTTCCCCAAAAAAAGGAGTTGCGTCAACTGTATTTCCTGATAACGCTGCTACTTTTCCTGCCAAAACATCCATTAAGTATCCAACAGTCATACGAGAAGGAATTCCATGAGGATTAAATAATATATCCGGTCTTATCCCCATTGAAGTAAAAGGAATGTTCATTTCTGGAGCAATAAATCCTACAACTCCCTTCTGGCCATGAGGAACTGAAAATTTATCTCCTATTTCAGGAATCCTTAACTCTCTTGTCCTAACCTGAACTATCTTATTTCCTTCCTTGTCCTGCGTAATAAAAACAGCATCAACAGTTCCTTTTTCTTCCTGTCTTATCGCAGAAGAATTTTCTTTTTTAGTTTGAATAGAAATCTCTCTGGCTTCGCTAAGAAATTTAGGAGGGCTTACTTTTCCTATAACAACTTCCCCCTCAGTTAATTCTGCTTCAGTATAAACAATTCCATCATTTTCTAAGAATCTATAACTCTCTTCAGTTCTATAACCTGAAACATCTTTATTAGGGATTGTAATTTCATCTTTAAGACCACCAGCATAGTTTAATTCTATAGAAGTATAAGGTCTGAATTTAGAGCTTCTTCCAAATCCTCTGTCAACTGAACCTTGATTTAAAACAATAGCATCTTCAAGGTTATATCCTTCATAAGGCAAAACAGCAAGCACAACATTTTGTCCAACAGGATGAACATCTAAAGTATCATAAATAAAACTTCTAACTAATGGTTTTTGTGGGTAATGTAAAAGAGAAACATCAGTATCAACTCTGACAGGAAAATTTCCTACATAAACTCCAAGCCCTTGCCTGTATGCTCTTGATCCACCTTTAACCATTCTGGCTGGGGGGTCATGATTAGCAAAAGGGATTAATGAAACACTGACACCAAGACAATCAATTTTGTCAACTTCTAAATGAGTATGTTCTTCAGTTATGTCTTTTTCATCAAGAGCTATATAACAATCGTCTTCTTCTGAAGCATCAAGATATTCAATAATCCCTCCCTTTATCAGTTCTTCCCATTTAAGGTTTCCATTTTTTATTAATTCAAGATGTTCTTTTTTTAGTCTTGAAATCCCTCTGTCTAATATAACCAAAGGACGGAGTACTCTCCCTTCTTCTGAATTTAAAAAAATAGTCTCCAAGAATTTTTCATATTTAACAGACATTTCTATTGATAAATTTCCTTTTCTTCTTTCTTCCTTTACATTATTTGCAAAATCTTCTGCGTTTTTTACAACTCCAATAAATCTTCCATTATAAAAAACATCAATGTTTTCTCCTTCAGAAACAAGTCCTACACTTTCAAAAGTTGATAAAATTTTTTTAGGATCTTCGTTAGTTCTTATAGAAATTCTCGCAAGAAGAGCCAGATTTTTTCTTAGACCTATTTCTGTACCTTCAGGAGTTTCAATTGGGCAGAATCTTCCGTAGTGGGTTGGATGAACTGTTCTTGCTGCGAAATTTTCCTGCTCCCCTGGCAAAGTTGAAGTAACCCTCTGAAGCTGAGATAAAACTGAAAAAGAATTATTCTTATCCATATTCTGCGTAACACCGCTTCTTTCGCCAATCCATGCTCCTGTTGCAATAGCACTTTCTACTCTATGTGTAAATAAAGTTGATTTAGCAATAGTTTTAATAGAATAGAACTTTCTTCTTTTTACAGTTTTCTGAAGAGAGTGTTGGATTTCTCTTAAGAGTATATTCATATTAACCCTAAACAAACTTGAAAGCAAATCACCTGAAAGAAGGATTCTTTTATTTGCATAATGGTCTTTGTCTGTCATTGAATCTTCCGGGTGTTCTTTTGCTACATAAAATTGTTTTATGAATTTACAGAGGGTTCTGGCTTTTTCTAAACGAGAATCTTTATCAAGTCCAATATGCGGGAGAAAATAAGAATCAATTCTCTGTTTAACTCTATCAAGCATTTCTTTATTAGTCCCTTGTAAAGAACTTTTTTCAGCAATCCACATTAATGCTTCATTAATAGAACTAATACTTGCGAATTCATAAAGATTAACTATAAGATTGTCATTCTGTTTTTTAATAAGTTTTGCTATTTCTGCGTCACTTATTAGCCCAAGAGATTTTAATAAAACAATCGCAGGGATATCTCTAAACCTTGAAAAAGAAACATCTAAAATACCTTCTGAATTTTCAACAATAGAAATAGGAATCTTATAAGCCCCTCTTTGGGAAAATAATCTTAACATTAATCTTTTTTTTGTTTTTTGAAATTCTATAAAGGTCTGGTTAGAAGCCAAATCTTCTGCCATAATCATAATCCTTTCATTTCCATTAATGAGAAAATATCCTCCTTGGTCTTTTGGGTCAATATAATTTTTAATAAGTTCTTCTTCATTCATCCCATTAAGGTTACAAATTTTACTTCTAACCATAATAGGGATTCTCCCGAGCTGCACTTCCTCTGTTTCAACTTGCCCAGCATAATTAATTGTCATCTCTATCCATATAGGAGCAGAGTAAGTCAAATTTCTGATTCTTATTTCTGTAGGAGTAATAAATCTTGAAGAACCATCAGATTCGATAATATCAGGCTTACCTACCCTAATTTTCCCAAGTTTTATTTCAAAATCTTCATTAGAGAGGGAATTTGAAATCTCTGTAACAATTTCCTGCATTCTATTTTCAATAAAATCATTAAAAGACCTTATATTTGATTCTACAAGGGAGTGATTTTTTAAAAACTCTTTGACTAAAATATGCTCTTCCATTAAATCACCACACGATAATAAACTTCTTCTGCCCTTTCAATTTTTATAATATCTCCTTTACTACAACCATCTGGCAGAGCAACATCTTTCTGAGAAATTTTTGGCAATTGTGCGAGAGTAATGTTAAATTTATTTAGAATTTTTTCTGCTTCATTAGAACTTATTTTTTTATGCTTTGGCTGGAGTATGTGCATCTTGGCTGAGAAGATTTCATTTAGATAAAAAAAACACAAAAAGGACATTTAAAAACTTTTTGGTTTCATTATTTTAAAGTGGTTCAGGGTGAAAATCAAAGAAAAAAGAAAATGGTTTCAGAGCATTTACATTTACGAACAAACTAATATTGAAAAGATTTCTACTACCTTCCAGGACTTGCGAATGCGGATTTGTTCAAATCCAATCTTATGGTTAAATGGCCCCGACGGGATTTGAACCCGCGACACCTGGCTTAAAAGGCCAGTGCTCTACCAAGCTGAGCTACGGAGCCCTTATTTAGATTACAATCTTAACCTTATAAATATTTTTAAAGCAACAGATAAGCTAATTAAATAATTTAGGATAATATATTTAAAAAATTATTCTTTATTATTTTTTCATATCAAAAAATTTTGCGAGCCTTGGTCCTCTCTGCTTATGATAATGTGAACCGACTTTTTTATCTCCATAAGAGACATTAGAAAGATTTTTTAAACGAAAATATCTTAAACTTGCTAT
>CAZSWH010000013.1:0-2094 GCA_964611235.1 Candidatus Woesearchaeota archaeon | reverse complement strand
CCTCGTAAACCTGGAAAATATACCAGCGTTGCTGCTAATAATTTAAAGAATTTTTTCGATTCAGCAATAGCGAAACATAATACCAACAACCTAAATAAACCTTACGAGGTGAAAATTTCATATTATTTAAACGAAAATATTTTAAACTTGCTATCCCCTGATTTTCTCTTAATAAAAAAGGCTGTCCAAAGTTTCTTAATTCTAATGTAGCTTGGGCATCCCAGCCAGGGTCAAAAAATCCAGCATAATGCGACCTAAACTCCCCTGAAGAAGTTTCAATATCAGACATTTCTACACAAAAATCTAAAGGTACTCTGACTGCTTCTTTAGAAGACAAAATATAAAAAGAATCTTTATCAATAACAAATTCTTTTCTTTTTCTTAATTTAATTGGTTCAAAAAATTCTGAATAGGGGTTGTCTTTTCTTGACAAATCAAGAGTAGGGGCATTTTTTCTTGCAACATAACCTGGATTTTCTGCATCAAGCATTAAAGTCATATAAACTTTATCATCGCTGACAAAATTCTGAAATTTTTTAGGTTTCATTAGCACATAATCATTTCCTTCCATAATTCTTAGCAAACCTGAATCCTTATGTAGTCCTATTAATTCATCTCTTCCTACACTGCATGAATGTGTGTCTATTAATCTTAACTGGCTTAATAAATCTCCTTCTCTTAATCTGACATCAAAAGATCTTGAACAAATCTCCAGCCATAAATCTCCTTCATACCCTGCAGGAATTTTATCAAACACTCTTCCATCATTAGTGATTGCTCTCACATGAATATCTGTCCTGCCAATTGAACTTTTAGGATTTACTTTTCCTTTAATATGCGGGGGAAGAAAAAATCTTTCCTGAATTTTTGCAACAAAAGTAATCCCTTTATGTAAAAAACTACCATTTTCTGAAATGTTAAAACAATACTTTTTATTTTCTTCTAAAAAGGATTGAAAATTCCCTCCGAATGACACTGCTGAAAAAGGCATACAATAAACAATACTCCCAATTCTTAAATCAAGTGAAGAAGGCTGGATTTGTTTGTCTTTAATTTCATTCTCGGAACAAATTACTTTGCTCTCTATTAGTTTTTTTAATTGCCTATCAGAATAAACTCCTATAGCCATCCCAAACAGAAAAAATCTTTTCTTTTAAAGACTATTATACTAAAATATATACATTATACTTTCCTTTCAAGTCCACTATTACCTCCAGTGCTTCCCCACGCACCGCTCCCTCTTTCTGTCTCAGAAAGTTTGGCTACTTCTTTAATTTCTGCAGTAGCAACCGGCTGGATAATAACTTGTGCAATTTTATCTCCCTTTTTTATCACAAAATCTTCTTCGCCTGTATTGAGAACAATAATTCCATATTCACCGCGATAAGTATAGTCAATAACACCTCCTAAAATCGTAATACCTTTTTTCAGAGCAAACCCACTCTTATCCCTTATTGACGCAAAATATCCTTTTGGAAGCTCCATTGAAATTCCTGTAGAAACAAGCTGTCTTTTGTTTGATTTAATTATATAACTTTCTGTTGAATACAAATCAAGCCCTGCATCGCCCTTATGCGCATAATTCGGAATAATCGCGTTTGGCTTTAACTTTTTTACTTTAACTAATATTGACATAGATAGGAAATTATTAAAGAGTTTTTATATTTTATGTTTTTATTTTACATTAGATTATTTATGTAACCATCTTTTACTAAAGCACCCATTACTTTTAAATTCATATCAGATAAATTATAATCACTTGTGTTGTCAATAAATTTGCATTCTGTAATTTCTGAAGAAGGTTTTCCTAACTCTCCTTTAATATCTGCAAAATAGACTTTTGTTTTAAATCTTTCTTGCATATGTGTATTTCCTATGAATTCATTATAATATTTTAGGTTTTTTAGTTGAGTTCCTGATAGTTCTTCACTAACTTCTCTGTACAAACATTCTAAATCCGATTCGTTCGGCTCAGGTTTTCCGCCAGGAAGCAACCAACTTTGTCTTTTTCTTACTAACAATATTTTTCCATTATGAATAATCGCAACATTAATTGTTTCTCTCATATTAGATAAATTCTTTAATAGTATATAA
>CAZSWH010000012.1:4403-13731 GCA_964611235.1 Candidatus Woesearchaeota archaeon | reverse complement strand
GTCGTCTCCATTGAAAATGAAAACTCGGAACATTGTTAAATGTTGCTTTTTTCATAATTTATTATAGAGAAAGGATTTATAAATTTAAGTGATAAAAAGGAATATGCCACAGTAGCTCAGTAGGTAGAGCGCGTCCTTGGTAAGGCTCCTTTTCTTATAAAGAAAAGCCCCCTGAAAATAAAAGAACTAATGTTGGCGAAAGCAACATTAAAAATGTTTCATATTTTCTTCGTGAGCTTGAAAAAGGGTAAAAATTTCATTAAGAAAAACCAAAAAGGACGAGGTTACGGGTTCAATCCCCGTCTGTGGCTTATACAAAATAAAAAATATAAATTAAATAGAGATTTTAATTAATCTTCCTCATCACTTTCTTCTTCAGTTTCCTCGTCTTCGTATTGGATTTTCATATCTTCAGTTTCTCTCCATATTTAGATGATTTCTCTAAGAATTTTAATATTTAAATCTTACTAATTACTTTTGCGTACTATCTTTGCGGGTTTTGTTCAGTGGAATTTATTTTTATTGCATTTCCTACTGTTCTTGCTGTATTAACTCCAATATCCCATAAGTTTCCAATGGTCTGACCAAGCCAACCAAAATAAACATAAACCGCATTAACTACTCCCCTCGGAGAACCTAAATCCACATCTTTAGTAGAAAAAACCCCACTTATAGAAATGTAAAGAAGAAAAGCAATTAATATGAGAACTATTAATTTTATCTTTCTTGCGTGGTGGTCAAACTTAAGGAAAACCAGTGCAAAGACTATCAAAATAACTATAATCACCCAATGTAATATCATAAAAAAATAAGGAAAAGACATTATAAAAATGTTTTTATACTTAAAAATACTCAACTCTTATGAAAAAGTCAAAAGTTTTTTTATTCAGGCACGGACAGACATTTTATAATAGGGATAGTAAGTTTACAGGGTGGGTTGATTCTGATTTGTCTAAGACAGGAAAAGAAGACGCTGAAATCGTTGCTTTAAGATTAAAAAATAAAAAAATAGGCGTTGCAATTCACACCTCTCTTTCAAGGTCAAAAGACACCTTAAAGGAAGTTCTTAAATTTCATAAAAATGTCAAATTGATTGAAGACGACAGAATGGTAGAAAGGAATTACGGCAACTTAAATGGAAAGACACATCTTCAAGTAGTAAAAAAGTCGGGATTTAAAAAATATGACTTATGGCACCGGGAATTTAATTACCGCCCGCCAAAAGGAGAGTCCTTCGCAGATGTTGAAAAGAGAGTGAGGTCGTTTATAGAAGATTTAAAAAAGATAGTAAAAAAAGAAAAAACAAACATAGCGATTTCTGCTCATGGCAATTCAATTCGGCTTTTTAGAAAAATTATGGAAAATTTAAGCATAAAGGAGACCTGCGAACTTTTTATTCCTTATGACCAAGTTTTTGAATATGAATTTTAAATCTTGCCTTCTTTAATTTTCTTAATAAGTTCTCCCCATCCAGATTCTAATGCTCTTGATTGCAATTTTCTGTCCCTTTTTACCTTCCCCCTATATATCCTTCTAAAATCAATGAATTCTTAAGGAAAACCAGAAAGAATGGAGAATAAATAATATCAAATACTATTTGAATGAGAAATTACTCCTGAAGCCAAAGTTGTTGTTTCCTCTAAGGGTTTTAATTGAGCAAATAATTTATTCTTTATTTAAGCGATTTTCTTTTTGCCATAACTTTTTAGAGTAATCTCATTTAAAATAATTGTTGTGATAAATTTATAAATTTCTAATCCTTATTAGTAACATGCGTGAGTAGTTTAGTGGTCGAATGCGAGCTTCCCAAGCTTGAGACTCGGGTTCGATTCCCGGCTCGCGCATTTTCATTTTGGAATCGAACTTTTGATTCCGAGTAAAACGCTTTGAGCAACGGAAAATAAACACATTAAAACATTTCGTTGCGAAATGCATTTTGCGAGAGGCTCGCGCATTAACCTTTGAGATTCTTTATTTCTTCTTAAGCATCAATTCAATTTTCCTTGGGTCTCTTGTTATATCTTTCACAACTGAAGCAGGTCCAATAATTGTAATAGAGTCTTGTTCTCCTACAAGAATTCTTGCGATGTTATATCTTATTTTGTTAAATAAATTTCTATGTTCGTTCTCGTCAGAAATCCCTGCAATCTCAATACCTTGAAATCCTGATATATTTCCAATGAGAGTCATAGAGTTTTCAATTAATTTTACTTCTTCTTCTGGCTTTAACCTCCCCTGCAAAATAATAATTTTATTATCTAAAACCAGCCCCATTATTTTCTTAATTCTTCCGATAGTATCCTCTTTTGAGATCTCGGAATAGGGCATAAAATGTATAGTTAAATTATCTTTCTTTTTTTTATAACCTTTCTTTTTTTTAGCCATTTTATCTCTTTTTCTTTACTAACTTGAAAAGCTCCTCATAGAACTCTTCAATATTTTCACCACTCTTTGCACTTACTCCAATAACATTATATTCAGGAAAAGCACCTTGCACTTTCTTAACATCTGATTTTTTTAAATCTATCTTATTTGCGACAATCAATATAGGGATATTTCTGGCAACCAAATTTCCAATTATAGTTATATTAACTTGGGAATAAGGATTTAAAGTTGAGTCAATAAGAATAATAACAGCGTTGACATCGTCTAACCATTTTATTGATTCTATTATCCCTTGCGTAGCCTCTTTTGCTCTTATCTGTGCTTCTTTCTTGCTTAACCCAAATTTCATAAAATCCTCAAAATCTATTTTAGTCGCTATTCCTGGAGTATCAATTAATTTAAAACCAATTTTTTTGCCATTTTTCTCAATGATTACTTTTTCTTTTATCTGAATTTTACGAGTCTCGTGAGGTACATTACTTACTACCCCTAAATCTTCACCGAGCCAATCTTGACAAATTCTGTTAGCCAAACTTGTCTTTCCTGCGTTCGGAGAGCCATAAAAACCAAGCTTTATTTCTCCTTTCTTTCTAAAAAACCCAGAAAACAATCTCTGAGCAAAATTTCTTATTATTTTTATCATTCCCTAATATAATATCTTTCATTTATTAATGTTTCTGCTTTGATTTGTTTATAATATTTAAATTTCCTCTTAATTAAGTTAATTTTATAAACAAAAAGTCCCTGTTAAAATATGGAAAAAGAATTTTTGTTTAAAATTCATAAATCTTATAGATGGGTAGTTGCTATTTGTGATAAGGAGATTTATGGAAAGAAATTTACTGAAGGGATAAAACAAATTGACCTTACAGGGAATTTTTTTAAAGGAGAGTTAATAGACCGCAGCATATTAAAATCAGAGATTATTCGTTGTATTCGTGAAGATGCTACATTTAATATTGTCGGAGAAAAATCTGTAGAAATTGCAAAAGAAATTGGTATGGCTCGTGACGAAGAGGTTTTAAAAATAAAAGGTGTTCCTTTTTTTCTTATTCTCTTGTGAAGTTTTATAAACTATTATAATTTTTATTTATATGGTCTTTAAGAAATTCAAAAATAAATCCAAAAAAAACTCTTCTGTTCCTTCTAATATAGACTTTTCTGAAGAGATTGTTAGGGTGAGATTGCCAAAAGGAAGAGAAGTTATAGGGATAATTACTCAAAGAGTTGGAGGGAGCAGAATGTTAGTTTCTTGTATGGATGGTAAGACCCGGAATTGTAGGGTCCCGGGAAGGAATAGAAGAAGATTATGGTTGAGAGAAAGAGATGTTATAGTTATTGATCCGTGGGAATTTGACGACGAAAAAGGAGATGTTATATTCAAATACACTCCTGCTATGGTCTCAAAACTTAAGTCTATGGGTAAATTAACTACTAAAGCAGACGAATTTTGATTAATAGTTTTTGGGGTTAACATATTTTTCATCGGGCTTTCTTGAATCTTTTTTGTTAAACACCCCATTAACTCCTTTAAGTTCAAGCTGTGAACCCCTCTCACTATGAATCTCTCCGAATCTTTCTTGTTTTTCTATCACAAAATTATAAAAATTATCACTCGCCTCTTCTTGCCTCCCCCTATTTGTTAATTCACCTTCTTCATTTGGGATGCCATAAAGGTTGTTACTTTTTGAGTAAAAGTTATCACCATTATTTTTGCCTGAATAGAAATCATTTGTAGCACTATCATCTCCAGTTTGGTAAAAATCTTTTTTTTGTTTTTCGTTTTCAGGATTAGAAATTAAAGGGGCGTCTACGACTGTGTCTTCTAATGATTGAATAAAAGGTTGCTCCTCTTCACTTTCTAATGGCCTTTCGCTGTCGTCTTTCTCCTCAATAAATTCTTCTTCTAAAAACTGCTCAATATCATCTTCAATAAAATCATCAAGATTAGATTCATTTTCTTTAATGTGTTCTTCTTTCTTAATCTCTTTAATTTTGCTTTTTTTCTCTTTAATTTCTTTAATTTTCATAAAATAAAATAGAAAACATAATTTAATAGTTTTTCTTTTTTCTTATTAGAAACCTCTCTTAAAAATATCCTTAAATTTTATAATTGGCTCTTTTGTTTTAGGATGCTCAATTTTTGTAAAACCTTCTCCAGGGGCAGCAGCCATTCCATGTGCTCTCTTGTAAATATCATAAATAGTATAAAGCCCTTCTGAAGCATTATTAATTGCCTGAATACGAACTACTTCTTCAATATAATTGTCAGGGCTTATATCTTTTGCAGATTCTATTTCTTTGTTTTTCTTTTTACTTGAATCTCCTTTCTTTCTTCTAAAAATACCAAATAAAGCAGAAAAAGGATTTATGTCTTCAGATTTCTTTTCTTCTTTTTTCTCCTCTTTCTTTTTTTCATTGTCGCTTTTTAAAAAGTGGTTAAGGTCTTCTTTTAATTCTTTTAGAGCGTCTTCAGCGAGATTCATCGAAAAACTCATACTCTCTGTCACATCGTCTTTTGCAAGTTCTTTTTCAATTATCTTTATTTCATCTTCATTAAAAGCATAAGAATTAAAATCCATATCAATTCTTCCTCCCATTGCAAAACCATAATCTCCTTTTTGCGTTAATCTTTGAGAAACATGCCCTCTATAATTAAGACTAATGACAATGCAAGAATAATATTTTCTTTTAAGAGAATAATTTTTGAATTTATTAGGAACTTCTTCCTCTTTCTTTCCAAACAAAGTTAACTCAAACATTGAGGTGCTGAAAGCATTTACAAGAGCCGCGTTCCCATCAAAACCTTTCTGTCGGAGTTCCTCTGCTGCCTTAAGATAGGGTTTCATCCACGAAGAATAAAGTTTTATTGTTTCAATCTGACTCTTCAAATAATTTTTTTCTATATTCATTCTCTTTCTTAATTCCTTCTCAGAATATTCCTTCCATTTCAGAAACTCACTAATACGCGGAATAAGAATTCTCATAACTTGGTCGTTAATCAAACCTCCTTCTTTTTCATCATTCATCTTTTTCAAATCACTAATTTCATCAGCCATCATGAATGATTCTCTTATAGTAGTATAACCGAGCTCTGATGCCATGTTATGAATTGAGCCGCGCCCCCTCTTTAAATCAACATTGTCAAGCCAGATTTGTTTAAGCGCAAGCATTCCTACCTCTTTCTTTTTACCGTCTTCTGAATTTGCATCGCCATAATGTTCAAGACGAATTTCAAATTCTTTTAAATCATAAATTAAATTAAGTGACGATTTTATTACTTGATTCAATCCTCCGAGAATCTTCATTCCTTCCTCCTGCATTCTAGTTACCCTCTGTCCAATCTCTGCAAAATGCCCTGAACCAGGACTTGACGTAAAATTATCAGTAATCTTTTTTACATCCCATCCTCCATCCTGAATAAAATCCAAAAGCCAGTAGTAAATTGGTTCAAGCTGTGCCTGTTGAGAATCAAAAGTTATTTTAAAAGAAGCCGCAGGTTTAGATTCCTTTTTCTCAAAATTCCACATCCCCCAAACATTCAATTTTTCAGAAGATTTTGAAGAAGTCATCACCTCTGAAATTTTCTTTTTTATATCAGCCATAAATTAATTTGGTAAGATGAATATATAAATATAACCTTATTTATGTATTAGCGCATTAGTAATTATTTGAAGGATATATTTTCTCTCAACAACTTTTCTTCTTAACTTGTAAGAGTTAGCCTATTTAGAATAAACATTCCAGTCTTGAAAACCCTCTAGCATCTTTTCCTTGCTTAATCCTCCTACCTTATATCTCTAAACTTTCAAAAACATTATTCTTATATTTTTATTCCTTAATAATTTATAGTATCAAAAGCATCTAAACACTAAAAAATCAATTTCATAAGAAAGTGGAATAATCTGAGATTTTTGAGGATGAAATTCTAAATTTAATTCACAAATTCACTTCATTTAAGCAGATTTCCTTTTTAGAATTATCTCAAGAGTGGAAACATTTACAACTTTCCCTTCTTTATTCTCAAATTCTTCACTTCCTATTTTAACTTCTTTGACTTCAATGTTTTTATCTTTTAGAAATTTTCTTTTTGAAACTTCTGCAACATCAACTGCTTTTGAGATAAACTTCCCACGTGATTTTATTATTACTTCAGAAGCATTGTTTGTGTTAAACTGAATAATAACTCCTGTAACATAATTCATAAATGGCTTTCCTCCAATAAAAATTATATTATCTTTATAATTTGATTTCTCTTCTGTCATTGAGTTCCCTCCAAAATTGTCTTTGTATTTTTCTTTATATTAGTTATATAACCGGCAATTTGATTACGGGTTTTTTTAGAATCCAGAAGATTTCCAAGCACTTTTTTATTTTCTTCAAATGTTTTTTTAAAAGATTCCGGAGAGTTATTTACAAGTTGTTTTGCAGTTCTTTTTATTAATTTGGATTTTATTCTTCCCATATTTTAAAAATATAAATCAAGTTTAAAAGCATTATGGTTACATAGAGTTTATTTTGATTAGATTATTTCCTTTTATATAATTTTGGATTGTTCTTGATGCTTCTTTTTTTATAATTAACAAGCAAGGCATTTTATAATAATTAGCCCTTTGAACTGCAGTATTTATTTCATCTTTATTTATTGTCTTTTTGTTTTTTGCAATAAGCAGAAAATTTATATCTCCAATTGAAGTTTTAAGATTTACTTTTGATACAACTTCTTTCTTGTTCTCTTGAATTTCTTCAATAATTTTAATACTCTTTTTATCGAGAAATTCTTCAACTTCCTTAAAAAATTCTGATTTTGTTTTTCTCCCAAAAATATCTTCTAATTTTTCTTCAACTTCCTCTTTAGTTTCTTTTTTGTGTTCTTTAAAAATTTTAGTTTCTTTTTTTGGATTTAACAAATTTTCAACTTCTTCGTCATTCAAGAAAGTGTATTTCCACATTAATTTTTCTGATTGATAAAAAGAAATTGCAAAATCTTTTAAATTTCTTAATGCTACTCTTATTGCAGGTTCTTCTTTTTTGTCTTCGAGAATTCCTTTTTCTTTTAATTTCAAATACGCTTCTTTCTCGATAGAGTTAAGATTATCTGTGTGCTCTTCCAGTTTCTGCTCCTGCCCCGGCAAAAAATATAATTGTGAAGAGCCAACTTTCATATTACTCATTTTAATTCTTTTTTCACTGAAGAGTTCCGAGAGAATTGCAGAAGCAAACATGGGTTCCATTTCAATCACTTTTGCAATTCTTACAGGCAGTAATGGTCCTGAAGATTCTAAAAATGAAATAATCTTTTCTTTTTTTTCTTCTATGTTTATCATCTAAATAAATTTCCTTCTTTATTAAATTTTGTTTATGGCTTTATCCAATGAATTTCAAAATATGAAACATCTTCTTCTTCGTCAACGACTGCGAGCAAAAGAGCTTTTTTTGTTGAATGGGCGACGCGATTTTTAGATGAGAAATCCTGCCAACTCATTATTTGGCTTTCTTGGATTGAAAAACAAATCCACTTTGAGTGCCCTTTTTCTACACTTACACCTTTTTCATAAACTCTAAAATCTGCTCCGTATTTTAATGCACTTTTTACAATGTAACTTTTTTTTCTTAAGTTACTAAACACGACATATTTCGTTCTGAATTTTTTATCAATTCTTTCAAATCTTTTTTCAATTTCTTTTTCATTTAAGACTTTATTTTTATAATCAAAAATTTCCATCTTTCTTTCCTCAAAAAGAAAAAGCGCCTCGCTGAGTGAATAAACTATTTTTTCCCCTGCCTTTTCTCCGAACCTTTGCGCCGCAAAAAGATTGTGTGCTTCTTCTGAATTTGAGGACACCTTGTCCGAGATTAAACTTGCTTTTATTTTCATAAATTATTAAAAATAAGAAAGGTTATAAATCTTATTGATAACATTAAGATTAAAAACTCTTTATCTGTGGAGTTATATGATTGAATATTTAATATTACTTTTAACAATCCCTTTTGGGATAATTCTCGCAAGAGTTACAAGGGATGAAAAATATATATACTCAAAGCCCCATTATTTTCCTATTATGGTTTGGGTTCTCGCGATTCTTTCTGCAATTTTCTTAACTGTAAATAAAATAATTGGAATGAGTTTGCTTTTTACTTTTTTAACTACACTTGTTTGGTGGAAAGCTTAAATTTAAAACTCTTCTTTATTTATTTTATTATGGTATTTTATCTAATTGGACTCGGGCTTGAGAAGAAATCAGTTTCAGCAGATGCCCTCGCGGTTTTACAAAATTGCGACGGAATTTATCTTGAAAACTATACTGTTAATTTTCCTTATTCTATCAAAGAATTAGAAGACGCTTTGGGATTAAAGATTGAACAATTAAGCAGGCAGAATGTTGAATCAGAAAAATTCTTAGAAAACGCAAAAACAAAAAATATAGCACTTCTTGTATATGGAGATTCGCTTTCAGCTACAACACATTTACAATTAATTATTTCCTGTAAAAAACAAAATATTCTTTACAAAATTTTTCATAATTCTTCAATTTTAACTGCTGTAGCAGAAACAGGACTCTCACTTTACAAATTCGGAAAAACAACTTCAATGCCAAACTGGAAAGAACATACAAATAAACCAACATCTTTTGTCAATTATATTAAAGAAAATCTTTCAATAAAAGCACATACTTTGATTTTAACAGACATTGGGTTGAAATTAAAAAAAGCGATTGAGCAACTTGAAGAATCAGCCAAAAAAGAAAAAATTAATTTACCTAAAAAAATTATTATTGTTTCTAAAGCAGGAATAGATAAGCAAAAAATATTTTATGATTTAATCAGTGAATTAAAAAAGAAGAAGGTAAAGATGCCTTTTTGTATTATCCTCCCAAGTGAATTACACTTTTTAGAAAAAGAAGCATTAAACTCTTTTAGCAAGTAACCTTTTTATGCAATT
>CAZSWH010000012.1:0-4303 GCA_964611235.1 Candidatus Woesearchaeota archaeon | reverse complement strand
TTTTATCACGATATTTAAAGGAGTTAAATGCCTCTACACAACATTTATCCCTATACTCCTTCCATAATAATTTTAAAGAATCTGTTGGCAATTCCCCACTAAACCATTTCCATCCTCCTGCTTCAAAAACTTTCATTAAAGTATCATATTCTTTTTGTGTAGGAGTATGAATTGCTATTTCCTCTAAAGGTTCCAAATCAATCCCTACAATTTTTCCTAATTGTTACGTAAGATTTTCTAATTTAAGTAAATCCAATTTTATTCCCATACTTTCAAGTCCTTCTGCTATTTTATCTCCCAAAACATAAGCGCTATTCATACTTTTATCACTTCTTTAAACTTTTTAAACTTTTCTTTTGTAGTAATTTTAAGAGAACGACAAATTTATACCGTAACTTAGAATGACTAAATTTAAATAACGTCTTTTATAGAAGATAATATGATAAAAATAAATGAAGAAGAAATTTTGAAGTTTTGGGAAGAAAACAGGACATTTGAGAAATCACTTGAAAAAACAAAGGACAAGAAGCAATATATTTTTTATGATGGTCCTCCTTTCGCGACAGGCCTTCCACATTATGGTCATATTTTAGGAAGCGTAACAAAAGATTTATTTGGGAGATTCTGGACAATGCAAGGCAAATATGTAAGGAGAATATGGGGGTGGGATTGTCATGGGCTCCCAATTGAAAATATCGCTGAAAAAGAATTAAAAATTAATTATAAAGATGAAATTGAAAAAATAGGAGTAAGAAAATTTAATGAATTCTGCAGAAGCAAAGTTTTAGGATATTTAGAAGATTGGAAAAAAATAATCAAAAGAATTGGAAGATGGGTTGATATGGATAATTCTTATAAAACAATGGACAACGAATATATAGAAAGTGTGTGGTGGGCATTTAAACAAGTATACGAAAAGGGTTATATTTATGAGGGTGAAAAAGTTTTAATGTATTGTCCAAGGTGCTCAACTCCCTTAGCAAAAGCAGAAATAGCAATGGATAATTCTTATAAAAATGTAAAAGAAGATACAATTGTAATAAAATTCAAATTGAATGAAAAAATAAACAATAAAGAAGTTTACGCTCTTGCATGGACAACAACTCCTTGGACACTGCCATCAAATCTTGCGCTCGCTGTAAATTCTGAATTAAGTTATGTTTATGTTGAAGATAAATCAGACAAAAATATTTATTTGCTCTCAAAAGATTTAGTGAATAATTTTTTTAGGGACGGTAAAGATTATGAGATTTTAAAAAAAGTTGAAGGCAAAAAATTAGAAGGCAAAAAATATGAACCTTTATTTAATTATTTTAAAAATAATAAAAATTCTTTTCAGATTATATTGGGAGATTTTGTTACACAAGAAGAAGGAACAGGGATAGTTCATATCGCTCCTGCTTTTGGGGAAGAAGATTACGAGGTTCGCAAAAAATATAATATCCCTCTTGTCCAGCCAATTGATGAAAAAGGAAAGTTCACAGATGAAGTCAAAGATTTTTCAGGCGAATATGTTCATAATGTAAATAATAAAATAATAGAATTTCTAAAAAAACAAGGTAAAGTCGTTCTTGTTAAAAAGATGGAGCATGAATATCCTTTTTGTTATAGATGTGAAACAAAATTAATCTATCGTGCAATTCCTGCATGGTTTGTTGATATTCAGAAGATAAAACCAAAGTTGCTAAAATTGAACGAAAAGATAAATTGGTATCCTGAATTTTTGAAAGAAGGGAGAGTGAAATATACAATTGAAACAGCACCTGATTGGAACATTTCAAGGAACAGATATTGGGCAGCTGCAATTCCAATTTGGCAGGCAGATGACGGGGAGAAAATAATTATAGGGAGCATTGAAGAATTAAAAAAATACGCCAAAAAAATGCCTGAGAGAATTTTAGATTTACACAAAGATTTCTTAGACGAAGTCGTTCTTGAAAAAAATAATAAAGAATTTAGAAGAATACCTGAAGTTCTTGACTGCTGGTTTGAGTCAGGAGCAATGACTTTTGCACAATTTCACTACCCTTTTGAGAATAAAAAATTTTTTGAAAAAAATTTTCCTGCTCAGTTCGTTGCAGAATATATCGCACAGATAAGAGCATGGTTTTATTATATGAATGTGTTATCTGCAATATTATTTGACGAAATTCCTTTTGAAAATATTGTAACAACAGGAACGATTTTAGGGGAAGATGGCCAAAAAATGTCAAAATCAAAAGGTAATTTTATAGACCCAATGATGTTGGTAGGAAAATATGGAGTTGATGCATTAAGATTTTATCTAATGAACAGCCAGGTAATGAACGCAGAAAATATAAATTTTTCTGATAAAGGAGTTGACGAAATCTACAAAAAAGTATTAGTCCTCCTTTACAACATAAATAATTTTTATTCCTTACATCCTGAAATAAAATTAAAAGACAAATTGGACTCAAAAAACATTTTAGATTTATGGATAATTTCAGAAACAAATAATTTAATCAAAAAAGTAGAGATATATTTAAAAAAATATGACACAATAGGGGCTTCAAATTTAATAAAAGAATTTATAGATGAATTGTCTACATGGTATGTAAGGAGAAGCAGAGAAAGATTTAATAGCTGCGACAGAGATTCAAAAACAACATTGAATTATGTTCTAAAAAATCTTTCTAAAACAATTGCTCCAATAATACCTTTTATCGCAGAAATAATTTATCTCAACATTGGAAATAAGGAATCAGTACATTTACAAGATTGGCCAAAATTTAATGAGAAAAAAATTAATAAAAGAATTAATGAAGATATGATTTTAACAAGAAATGTTGTTTCTCTTGCATTAAAAAAAAGAGATGAGGCGAAAGTCTCTCTAAAACAGCCTTTATCAGGATTAGAAATTTATGGTATCAAATTATCTAAGGATTTTTTAGGGTTAATTAAAGAAGAAGTAAATGTAAAACAAGTAAATGTAAAACAAGGAAAAGAACTCTCCATAAAACTTGACACAAGATTAACTCCTGAGCTTGAAGCAGAAGGATTTGCGAGGGAGATTTCAAGAAAAATTCAGGCAGCGAGAAAAAAAGAGAACTTAGTTAAAAAAGATTTAATAGAACTTGAGATTAACTCAGAGATAAATAATGTTATAAAAATCCACCAAGATTTTATTAAAGAGAGAGTCGGTGCTAAGAAAATTTCTTTTGGTGAGAATAAAGGAAAATTTAATTATTCTGAAGAATGGGAATTAAAAGGCAAGAAATTTGTTTTTAGGTTTAATAAATTATGATTTCCTTTTATTTAATTTTCTTGAGACAGTGCTTAGATGTCACTGAATTTCTTCTTCAGAAGCAGGATTAGAGTTTATGAAAAAAGGTCTCTTCAGGATTTAACGAAGTTTGATTTTCCCTCGTGAAGCGAAGCGGAACAGAGCTGGAAAATCAAATTTGGATGGAAGAGCCTGCAAGGCTCTGGAATCGTTAAATTCCTGTTATATCCGTCGGAGTGAAACGGAGACCGAGGATTAGTGCAACGTTCCGTAGCGAAGCGGAGGAAATCCGAAGAGTAATTTTTTTGGGCGTTACATTAAGAACGAAGTTCCATTAATTAAAAGAATAAAGGGCAAGAAAGAAAAATTATCTCAAACTGATTAAACCATCAGTTAATCTTTTTTGAGTTTGAGCATCATTATATACCACGAAAGTGATATCTTCAAGTCTTGTTTTGTGAGCATAATCATCCATAAATCTTTTTAATCCCTCTCCCATTTTTTGGACAGCTTCTTCAGGAGATTCTCGAACTCCCGCCATAACTCCCATTCTTATTGTTGGGATTAAAATACTTTTATATGCTTCATTATGCGATGCTTCAAGACCTTTATATAAAACTGAATCTAAAGGACTTTCTAAATCATCAACAACAAAAACAACATCATCAAAAAATCCTCGATGATTTGTTCTATTTCCTTTAGCTACAACAGTTTGTAAATCATAAAGTGGCATTGCTTGTTGAGCCTGTGCATGATATAAATTTCCTGCGACTCTTTGAATAGCGCCATCTATTCCTCCAAACCACAGTCCTCCAGAATTGATGGCAGTTACGAGTGCATTAGCAGGAATTTTAGTAATATCTCCATCTTGCACAGCGATACTGGTTCTATCAAATTTATTAACATAATCTTTTGCCATTTTATGATTGTAACTCTTAAGTGGTATATAAACCTTTTGGTTTTCTTTCTTGCCCCCTCCGCATATAGCCCAAAAAAATTATTGGATATAACATAATCATATCAGAACTTTAGTTATGATAGGATTCCTTTTGGGGAAGG
>CAZSWH010000011.1:6088-13899 GCA_964611235.1 Candidatus Woesearchaeota archaeon | reverse complement strand
CGTAATATAGAATAACAACTATAGATAAATATAACCCGAAAACAAAAAGAGCCAACCACCCCCCAATATCTTTTTTTGTTTTTTGTTCCTCTTTAACTTCCTTGCCCGTTACCATTTCTTTTAGTGTATCAAACATTTCTCCCATAAAAAGATAATAAAAACCAATTTAATAAACTTAACTGAATTCCCCACCTTCTTTTTTATAAAAAAGAAATAAAAAGTGGTCGGGAAATCTCTCTTATTTATTGGTTGTCGGAAACCATCTCCTCCCCTCCCTGAAAGAAAAGTCAAAACTAACGAGGTCGCTTCTTGCTCCGCTCGTGCCTTTCAGGTCTTTTAATCGCGATGTTATATACTTTTACAGTTACGAGCAAACATATTAAATATTCAACATTCTGTAAATCTAGAAATATCATGCTTCTTTTATTTTAAAATCTCAACTCTATATGTTTGTTGAGTCCGGGAAAATTTCGATTGAAAAGTTGCGAATCGACTGTTACACTGAGCGTAAGCGATAAATAAAGTAAAAGAGTTTAAATGGGGAATTATAAAAAAATAAATATATAACTTATTTATTCATAGATACTATGGTGTCTAGGTTTTAATCCTGTTGCCACAATACCAACTCTTGTGTAATCCATATCTGATACAAATTTGCATCCTTTTTCTATTGCTGTTCCTGCTAAATTAAGTTCTGTTTGATAATAAACATAATCCTTGTTAGATTTAGTATAAGGTACAGATAAGAATATATCTGTATAGTTACTTATCTCTTCCCCTCTATGTGATAGAAATTCCTCTGCAGAAGTATGACTCATACATTCTTCTCTGAATCTAATAGTTAATTGGTCAATTGTCATTTTTTACCTATTAAAAGTATATAGGTGTGTTAGTATTTAAATCTTTCGTTTTTATAGCCTTTTTAGGGTAGTAACAATTCTTGCCCCTTAACCAAATTAGGCCGATTTGCGATTTTATATAAAATCGGACTTTAAAGATATTTTATCAAAACATTTTTAATCTTATAAAACATAAAATTATATGAAAAATTTAGTAAGAGTCATTATCAAAAGTTTCATAGGCCTTTTGTTTCTTATTCTTTTAGTTAGTATAGCAAACTTGTTGCCAATAGAGAATATTTATTTTTTAAGTATTCTCGAGTTTATTAATGCAAATATACTAATAATAATTCTTTTTACAATATTATTCTTTTTAGGAGAAATTTTTTATCTTTTTAATTTTCCACTGAGCTTACCTGGACCAATATTCTATGCCTACGGTGGTTACTTCCTCGCAAGTTTTATATTCAAAATATTTTATGTAATAGACTATTTAACAGGAAAAGAAATTCTCTCAATATTCAAATATGCAGAACCTATTACTTTGTTTTTAGTTTTTATATTAATTCTTGTTTTTGGGATATTAAAGATTCTTGTAAAAAAAGACAAAAAAGATGGATTGAAAAAAGAAGAAAGAGAAATTAGTTGGAGTGATGTAGGAAAAGAGTTTAAAGGGGGAATTTATAATCTTGTAATAAGATTTAGACAATTTACAAAACTGAAAGAAAAAACTAAAAAGAAATTAAGAATTAAAAAAAACGATTGAAAAAATAGAGTTAGAATGGAAAGAGATAAATATATTGAAGAAGGAGAAGGAGGCTATCTTTTTAATGATGGACAAATAATTGATTTTGAAAAATTGGTATCAGATAAAATAGATTTTGGAAGAGAAACAGGAGCTTTAAGGATTAGAATTACTCCAAAAGAAGTGAATATAGATTTTATTTCAGAGAAAAAACCGACTGAACAACAATTAAACAAAATAGAAGAATTGAGAATCTCTGGTAACAGAAAAATTGTTTTTGAAATAGTTGATGAAGATAATAAAATAATGAAAGGATACGGAGGATTTGACAAAACCATACATGAAATGAAAAAACAGATAATTAATTTTTATAAAGACTTAAGAGGTTAATAATTTAAAAAACAAAATTTAAAAACTCTTTCCCTTCTTAAATAAAATGGCAGAAAAAGATTATTATAAAATATTGGGAGTAAACAAGAATGACTCATCTGATGAAATTAAAAAAGCATTCAGACAGCTCGCGAGGAAGTATCACCCTGATGTCAATCCTGATAAAGATGCAGAAGAAAAATTTAAGGAAATAAACGAAGCTTTTCAAGTTTTGGGCAATCCCGAGAAAAAATCTCAGTATGACCAAATTGGGAGTTCTGCGTTCACTCAGGAGGATTTAAGAGGATTCAGAAGCCAGAGATTTAACTTTGATGAACTATTCAGAGATTTTGGATTTGGAGATATTTTTGATATATTTAATCACAGAAGAAATGAAAGGTATGAAGAATACGAAGAAGGAGCAGACCTTAGATACGATTTAGAAATTACTCTTGAAGAAGCATTTTACGGGACTAAAAAAAATATTGAAGTTCCTATAAATGAAATCTGCAAAAAGTGTAAGGGAACTGGAGCTGAATCAAAATATCTTAAGGAGTGTGACAAGTGCAAGGGGAGTGGAGAAATCAGAACAATGAGAAGACAAGGATTTACGCAATTTGTAACAATGAGTCCCTGCGACAGATGTGGTGGCACTGGTAAAATCGCTTCAAAGCCCTGTGAGTACTGCAAAGGAAAAGGGTTTATAAAAAAAGTTCAGAAGATAAATATAAAAATCCCAAGAGGGGTAAATAACAATCAGTATCTAAGGATTGAAGGAAAAGGAGAACCAGGAAAAAACGCACCTGCAGGAGATTTATATGTTGTAATTAATATTAAAAAACATTCTTTTTTAAGAAGAGAAGATGAAAATTTGTTTTTAGATAAAAAGATAGATTTAGCCACTGCGATATTCGGAGGAGAGATTAAAGTAAGCAATATTGATAAAAAAATAAAATTAAAAATTCCCGCAGGAACACAGAGTCACACTTCGTTTAAATTAGATGGACAAGGAATGCCATTGTTAAACTCAAGACAGAAGGGCGACTTGTTTGTTAAAGTAATTATTGAAATCCCTAAAATTGACAAGAATAGAGAAAAGGAAATTAAAAGAATCTTAAATAGTTAAATAATATATCCAACAATAAATTAAATTCTTATAATGTAAGGTTTGTTTAAAAATTAGAATATTTTAGAAGTAGTGAAGATTGGAAGAAAAGTAAATTATAAAACCTTAGAAATATCACTTGTTATATTTAATTCTCGGCTCGCCTCCACAGAGGTTAAAACCGAAAATTCTAATGTTGTTATCTTCGTTAAAATCATAAAGAAAACTCTCATAAAATTACCTCGTAACTTTGTCTAACAAAATTTTAACGAAATTGTTGAAAAATAAAAATATAGAACGAAAGATTTATTTTGCTTTCTCAATCAACTCAATTGTATCACTATCAGTTTTGCCAATCCTATCTTCTCCAATCTTGGTATAACCATCATATGTAATCCTTACTCTGTCTCCTGTTTCAATTGCTTTCGCTAAAGCATAGACAGATTTTCTATTTGGTATACACTCTCTTACGCTGATTACATATTCACCTTTATCTGTCTTAAGAACTAACCCATAAGTCGGATCGCCAAACTTTACAGATTCATTACCAAATATCGCTCCACTAGATTCAACAATTCTTTGCGCTGTTCCAAACTCTTCTTTAACAGTTCCTTCAAGAGTTTGAGGTTTTGGTCGTTCACAACCAGTTAATCCAACAGCAGCAATCATTGCTCCAGTCGCCAATATTTTTTGATATAATTTCATGATACAATT
This sequence comes from Candidatus Woesearchaeota archaeon, assembly GCA_964611235.1. Lineage (GTDB taxonomy): Archaea > Nanobdellota > Nanobdellia > Pacearchaeales > GW2011-AR1 > JAGVXH01. The sequence continues at coordinate 10,127 of CAZSWH010000011.1, read as the reverse complement.
GAGAAAATACCTTCCTTTATAAATCTTTCGTTCCTTTTACTACTCTAAAATTAATAATCTATTTTTCAGCAAATACAATAACAACGAATTTTCGGCGAGCCCCGAACTTCTCCCTTCGGTAGACCACTTTTCATTCTTACTCCACTTCGTTCCGCAAACTTCCCTTAAACCCGATGTTATGTTTAAATATTAAGGAATATTATTGAATATAGTTTTAAGGAAAAATTGGGCAAGATATATTGAAATAATTCTAGCGATAAGCGGGTTCTTAATTGCCCTATTTTTTTGTCTGTTTAAAAGAAAAGATTTTTATTTTTAACCTCTTTGCTCATGGATTAATCGGCGGATATTTATTATTTAATAGAAATGTTAGAGAAGCTTTTTATTAACTAACACTTCCCACCATAATTTTTTCCAACCATTGCTAAATCAAAAATATCAATTTTTCCGTCGTTGTTTAAGTCGGCGTTTTCATTCCAATTATTATCATTAGAAGCAGAACCATATGCTAATCCAACTGCTGCTAAGTCAAAAATGTCTACTTTGCAGTCATCGTTTACGTCTCCTTCAAGGAAAGTTTCTTCTTCTACATTAATTTCAATTTCATAATTTAGAACTCCTGCAGAGCTATTTACTTTCAAAACTCCTTCAAAATTTCCCACTGTTAATGGTTGCAATTTAAATACCGCAGGAATTGTTTCTCCCGCATTTATCTTTTCAATCTCGTAAAACAAAAGTGAGAGGTTATTCATACCTTCAATTTCAAATTCTATTGAAATATTCTCTATGGGTTTTTGTCCGCCAATTTCAGAAATCAAAAAGTCCATGCTGGTGTTTTCATCCAGTAAAATTGTTCTGTTATCAGTGAAAGTCCACAAAGACAACAAAGAAGGTCTAAAAGGTTCTTCCAAAACAGAAATTTTTATAGGCGTTGATAAATTAGAGTCCTCTTTAACTAAAATCGCTTTTGCTTTATAAGTTTTATTTGTTGCACTTGGAATATAAATAATTTCAGGTCTCTCCTCTTTTCCTGAATAAGTCCCAGGGAAGCCGATTTCTTCTTTATTTGTTTCAAAATTGTGTCCAATATAACTCTCATTGTAGTAAACATATAAATCAATGTCAGTTCCTGTTGGATAAAACAGCTGGAATTCAATGCCATAGTTATCCCCGACACTATAATTAAAAACAAATTCAGGATTCTCCTTGCTAAAAGTTATTTCAATTACATCCTCTTCTTGCTCTTTTGTTTCTAAACCAAAAATCTGAACGTCTCCTTTTTCTTTTTTCTCTGAAACAGGGTGAATATCTTTTATTTCAGGAAGATAATTAATATAATCTGAAATTGTTAATTGCTTTTCCTCACTTCTTATTGGCATTTCACTTGCTTTTATTTTTTCCCATTCGTTTTCCTCAATTTGAGATGAAACAGATAAGGACTGAGCACCAAAAATATAATCCCATAAAGTTTTTTTAATTACATAAAAATGCTCTTTTTCAATTGATGTCTGGAATGGACCTGAAAATGATTCAACTATAAAAATTTGTGGATTCATTTCAAACACATTTTTATCTATTCCATATAAAGTAATGTTTTTATTAATTTCTTGATTTGTATTAAGATATTCAGAGAAATAATCATATCCTAATTGTTTAGTTAATTTTTCAGATTCTATTCTTGATTCAGCTAAAACTCTTGTTAATGCAGGGTCTAAAAGATTTTTAAGAATAACAGTAACATTCTTTCTTACTTCTCTTTCTGAAGGGTACCTTAAAAAAAATTTTTTTCCATATTCGATTTTATCTGGATTTAAATCAATTTGAATGTTAGAATTAAAATTTTTATCTTTGTGGAGATAATAAGGTTGATTTGTTTCTTCTTCAATAAAATAAATAGTTGAATTATATACTTGAGGAGTTTTTGCAACACCTAAAATCCATTCTGATGAGCCAAGTGCAAAATTTTCAGTTGCGAGAGCATGAGCATCTATACTTACCATACTTGCACTAAATCCTACTGCCGCAGCAATTATTCCAGTTGCTTTTACAACTCCTACAAAAGTTGATGCCCCCGCACCTACTGCCCCTGGGCCTGACCAGATAGTTAATATACCAATACTAATTCCTGCAATTCCTGCTATTATCCCAACATACATACTTGTTTTTCTAGTTGCTTCAGCTTTTCCAAGAACTTCGCTTTGCTCTAAATAATCTTCATGATAATTTTGAAAGTCCCAAGTAACTAATTCTTCTTCAGGGTTTGGCAAGATCAAAAGATTTGAAGAAATATTTATACATCTAAATTGATTTAACTGATCATTTATAATTCTTCTTAATTTAGAAAAATCAACATTATCATTATAGGTAAAAGAACTTGACTCATGGATATTACTAATTAAACCCAAACTGTCCTGATAAAATTCCTGTGAGATTAATTCTTGCTTGCTCCTTTTTGTGTATCCATTTGAACTATTTAAAATCCACGAGAGTGTCTTAAACATTTTTTCAGGATTATCATTTAATAAAAAATTCTGTCTTGTAATATTCGCTTTAATCCCAATCAATTTTGCGTAAGTTTTTTTGCTTGTCCCGTCTTTTATAAGGTTTTTAATAGGAACAAACAATACTGCTGGGTTTAATCCCCCCTTTGAAACTGCAGTAACAAAAAAGTTTGTTATTGCAACAAAATCCCCAACTTTCTCTATTTTATCTTTTTTCAAATCCTTACTTGAGAAATCAGTTAATTCAGCCATTTTTCCTGTCTCTTCATCCATTCTTGTTTCTAAATAATTTTTTATTTCTTTCAGTAATAATTTTATTTCTTTTTCTTTATCTGTTAAGATTATGTTCCTCTGAAGTTCCTGCCCTCCGAAAACTGAAAAAGAAATAGTCACAAAAGCTTTGTCGTCTTTGTTTGATTTAATAATGTAAGAACCAGGAGAAACATTAAAAGAATAATTTTGATTAAAATTAGATGATTCAAGAATTTTAAAAGGAAATTCCAGTGATTTATATATTATTATCTCAACATCTTCTATTTTGTTTCCTTCTTCGTCTTTTATATACCCGTAAATTTTTACGGAGTTCGCCCCGATGTGAAATTTCGTTTTGTAAATAAATCCATTTGCATTGAATTCGATTTCATAAGTCCCTTTAGACAGCTCGATTGTCTTCTCTACTCCCCACTCCCACGAATTAAATTCATAATTTAAAATTCCTGAATCAACTATCACTCCGAGAGAATTTCTTATTCTATAAGAAACACCCCCTGTTGTTATTTCTCCCCCCTGCTCTCTATCGTAAATATAAATTCCTATGTTTAATTTTTCTGTTTTTGTGTTGTATGATATTGAGGGATAGAGATTATAGTTTTTAGTGACAGGCGAGATATAAGAGGGAATATCTCTTAATATAGGATAATCAACGCCATTATTAATATTGTCCCATATATCCTCGAAATCCCATATATCCATTGGGGGATTTTCTACTAAATAAAAATAAGGTGGGTGAGCGTCGCTTGAGATGGAGATGCAATCACTATCAAAACCTACACCGATACAGATAGAAGGGTTGTTTGAGTGGTTGTGATAATATGAATTTGTGATTGTTTTAAAATTAATTCCAACTAAACCTCCAGTAATATAATATCCGTTAACATTCCCCGTTGAATAAGAATTTAAAATTTCTCCCTGATTTTCTCCAACCAACCCTCCAACCCTTTCATCTCCAGAAACACTCCCTATTGAGTAGGAGTTTGAAATCATTTCGTCGTCATTTAATCCAATTAGTCCTCCAGTCATATTACCTCCAAAGACTTCTTTTTTAGAATATGAATTAGAAATTATTCCTTCAGCTTTTCCTATAAATTTTTCATCAAGATAATAGTTTATATATGAATGAATTCCTGCTATTCCCCCAACATAGCTATTTCCAATAACACTCCCATTTGAATACGAATTTATAATATCCCCGGTATTCTTTCCGGCTATTCCCCCAACATAGCTATTTCCAATAACACTCCCATTTGAATACGAATTTA
>CAZSWH010000011.1:0-5988 GCA_964611235.1 Candidatus Woesearchaeota archaeon | reverse complement strand
TAATATCTCCGAAATCAACACCTTGAAAAGGGGGAGGGAAAGGGGGAGGTTTACTGCTAAACCCAACTAAACCTCCGATATTATAATTTCCATTAACATCCCCTAAAAAATAAGAGTCTATAATTCTTTCGAAATTACCCCCAACTAACCCGCCAACATTATCATTACCGCTTACACTTCCAGTTGAATATGAATTACTAATTATTCCATGAGAATTTCTTCCAATAATACTCCCTACTTGACTTTTTCCTTTTATATTAACATTTTCTAATTTGATGTTTTTAATTTCTGATTTAGGGTAATTATCATAATTGTTTACACTTCCAAATAAACCAACCCTTTCTCGATTAGGCATATTTATATACAAACCATTAATTTTAAAATTTTTCCCATCAAAATTTCCACGAAAAGCATCTGTAAGTTCTTGAAATACTCCACCAATAGGCTCAAAACCATTATAAATTCCTTCAATTTCATTCCAGTTCCAATTATTCGTAACAGAACAATCAATGTCTTTTTCAAGAGCATAGTACGCGGCTAAATTGTTTTTCATATCTTGTAATTCATAACAATCAGAAACCATATAAGGTTCGTCTTGTGTTCCTGCGCCACCTGAGAAGTGCTCAACATAGATGTATGTTTGTCTGTCTTTTTTTTCATAATAAGGTCTAACCTTCTCTCTTTCTTCCTTACTTTCTAAAAATTCTATTTCAGGATTTTCTCTTGTTCCTTTTATAATGTAAACTCTTGAATAATCATCATAAGGCAGAATTATAACACCCCTTGTATTTTCTGCCCCATCTAACCAGATAAGTTCTCGCTCGTATTCAATGCCTACTTCTTTTTCTGCATTCCTTATTTCATCGTTTCTCCCTAAAACATCACTATCTCCCATGGAAACCTCTTTATCTAAAATAATCTGTCCAACAACTTTCGAAAAATCATTTTCACTTAAGAGATTATAATGTTCTTCTGTTATTATATAATGCTCTTCAATTTCTTTATTAAGTGAATTCTTTTCTCTATTAGCAGAAATCCCAAAACTTTCTTTATTCAAAAAAGCAATCTCTAACTCCATAAGCTCGCTCATTTTTTCTTTGTAAAATAAATCTTCTTCAAAAAAATCTGGATAAACTTCTTCTATCTTAACAAAAACCCTTTTATCTGAATCGTAAATATACTTAGGAAAAGGAAAAACATCAATCACAGTTTTTCCATTCTCCGCATTAATCTCAAAATTTTTGACCTTTTCATTCTCAACAGCACCAGCAAGAACAGAAATCAAACTTAAAAAAGAGATACAAAAGAAAATGGCGAATACTTTTTTCATATTTAACAAAGTCTAAGTTCTTTAAAAATATTTATATCTTTCATTGTATAGAAATAACTATAAAATAACAACAAAATTTAAATACAGGAAAATTAATTAATTTTATGGAAAAATTTGTGTTGCGAGGATTTTGAAATGAAAACCCTTTTAGTTTTAGTTATATTAATTGGTTTAGTCCTTGTGTTTCTTTTAGGATTAATTGGTTGGCAAACAGGCTTTCTTGTTAAAGATGTTGAAAGTGCGGGAAGAGATTTAATTTCTGGAGAGTTGATATCACAGAACTCTGATATAACTGAAAGAATGATAGATAAGACAGAAGAAATTTTTTTAAGAGACGGTTCTTCCGGAGGAAGCTCATCTAATGGAGGTTCAGAAGATAATCATAATATTATAATAGATTACAAAACAAAATTAAAAATAGAATCTCATAATGTAAAAGAAGGAGAAACTTTTATTGTGGGTATAAATATAGATGCAGAAGAGGAAATATATGCAGTTCATCTGGAATTGGAATTTGACCCGAGCATTGTTAAAGTAAACAAGATTACAGAAAAGTTCATTAACAAAGATTCAGATACATATCCTATAATTAACATAGATAATTCTAAAGGGAAAATTACTTATGCGAGCACAAGATTTGAAACTCAAAATGGAATTTCAGGAGTGGGGATACTGATAGAAATTGAATTCATTGCTCTGAAAAATGGAATAAGTAATTTAAGTTTTGGCGATGTAAAGATTTTAAATTCTGACTTAGAAAGTGTGGAATTTGGATTGTCTGATGGAAGTGTAAAAGTAAATTAATGATTTTCAAAAACGCTTCGGAGAGGACTCGAACCTCTGACATCACGGTTTCAGCAATTTGTGAACAGATAATTAAATAATGAATTGTTCTTATCTAACAGCCGTGCGCTCTACCTGCTGAGCTACCGAAGCATAATAACCTATTAGAAAAAGCATATATAAAATTAACTAATTGTTTTTTTTAGAATAGTTCCTTAGTTTAAGTTCTTTTATAAATTTGTCAATCATCCAGTCTGTTTTCATAAATAACTTTGTAAGCAGAAATTTATTAAACTTCTTTTTTTTCACCATATTTGGAGATTTAAAGAAGTTTAATTAGTTTAATCGCGATTATTGTATTGTTCTTTTTATTTTTATTCTCCTCGTATTAGATTTATCTGAAGAATTGGAAATAGATTGTTAATCCAGATAAAATAAGTGTTCCAATAGCCAAGCCCCAAGTAGCCCAAACTAACTTTCTATTTTTTTCAATAGTCTGATGAACCATCCAAAGATTTAAGTTTCTTTTTTCAATTTCTTCAGAACCGCGAAAATTATGTTCGATTCTATAAACATCATCTTTACACTTCTTAAGGAATTCATTATATCTCATTTTTTATTTTTCCTAATTTATCTTTCAGTAATAAAACAAATTTAATAAAATTAACGGAACCCCAACTTCTTTTCAAAAAAGAAGCAAAATAAGAACCCCTCATTTTCTTTTTAGAAAAAAGAAACAAAAAGGGCAGGCTTTTCTCTCTAATTTATTGGTCGTCGGAAACAACCATCCTCCTCCCCCACCCTAAAATGAAATTTTAAACTCACGAGGAAACTTTTTGTTTCAGCTCGTGCCCTTCGGGTCTGGGAACAGCAGATTAAACAGAAAAATGTTTTCGCTTCGCTCACCCTCTTTTTTCGGGACACATTTTTCCCAAATTAATTTCTCAGCCAGCTCGCAAACTCGCGGGAGAAATTAACTTCCTTTAATCGCAAACGTTATGTGTAATTCCCAGCTCGTTAAATCTCTTTTTAAGTGATATTTCTAAAAATAATTTACACCACATAAATCTTTATATAATCTTATTTAATTACAGATATTATGAGTAAACAATCCACGACAAATACTAAAGCCTCACAAATTGTAAGATTATTAGAAGATTTATCCATTGAAGATTATACACTTTATAGTAATTTTTATGTAGGTTCTCCTAATTTTATTGAGATTAGAGATGTAAGGGGATATTTTAATCTTGTAAAGAATTTAAAGATTAAAAGTCATAGAAAATATGTAGGTTCTCCTTGTTCTACAGATAAATTATACTTTAAGTATGAAGGATGGATTTTTGAAACAAAAGTACGTCGTTTCGGTTCTGATTTACAATGTATAATTAATGAATTAGAAAAAGAGAATCTTATCACTAACACAGAAAGTTAATACAATTTATTAATTTTTGCGAGCCCTGAATTGAAAATTTCTACACATTTGTTTCACTCTGCAAAACTTTGTATATCCTTAAAGTTGCTTTGCTCTACCAAATTCTTAAATCAAAAAATTATTAAACTTAGGTTTTCTGAAATTAGTATGAAAGCTTTGCTTTTTCATTGCAAGAGGTATATCACTAAAATCAGCCGTCTCTCTGTCCGTCCAAAAAACTTATCTCCAGAACCTATAAGGAAAAAGGGGTGGAATTGCAGAGATTGTATAGTTGTTCTTTTAACTGTGGAAAAGAAAGACAGTATTAAAAAAAATTGTGACGAATTAGTTAGAGAAATTTCTAAAATGAGCAAAGAAGTAGGGCATAAAAATATCATTCTCTTGCCTTTTGCTCATCTATCAAATAGACTTGCTGATTCAGGGAAAAGTCTTAAGATTTTAGTTAATTTAGAGAGTCTTTTAAAGAAAGATTTTAATGTAATTAGGAGTCACTTTGGCTCTCACAAATCTCTTCTTCTGGACATTTACGGCCATCCTGGAAACGTGAGATATAGAGAATTTTAAAAGATTATCCAATTTTTTTCTTTCCTCCCATATAAGGAATTAAAACTTTTGGGATGTTTATTGAGCCATCTTTTTGCTGGAAATTATTTAAGATAGCGATTAAAATTCTATTTGCTACCCCTCCGGTTGCATAAATTGTATGGGCAAATTCTTCTTTACCTTCTCCAATAAATTTTATGTTCCCTCTTCTTGCCTGGAAACTTGCAGTCATTCCAACACTTCCAACTTCACCCCACCTCTCTTCTCCTGCTAACCAAACTTCCATATCTTTTTCTATTGTTGCTTTGTTTGGCATATCATTTGCTCTGTGAGTAATTATTCTATGTGGAAGTTCTAAAGTTTTGTAAAGTTCTTTTAAATCTTCAAAAATTTGATTATATTCTTTTTCTTCATTTTCTGGAGTTGTAATATGTGTAAGCTCCACCTTATCAAACTGGTGTGTTCTATAAAGTCCTTTATCATCTGCGTGATTTCCTGCTTCCCTCCTATAACAAGGAGTATAACACATAAACTTTTTTGGTAGTTCTTTCTTATTGAATAAATCGTTCTTGAATATTGCCAAAACTGAAATTTCTCCAGTTCCAACAAAAACTTTTCCATCTTCAGTTTTATATACTTCTTTTTCCCCGCCAGGATAATGTCCAGTTATGTAAAGATTTTCTTCATTTACATAATATGGTGGGATTAACTCAAAATATCCTTTCTTTCTCCAAAAATCAAGAAGAAAATTTGTAATTGCTCTATTAAGTCGAGCAGCATCTCCCTTTAACATCCACCCCCTATCTCCTGCCGCCTTAATTGCTCGTTTAAAATCTGCCAAATCTAAATCTAACAAAATCTCCCAATTTTTTTTTGGCTTAAAATCAAATTTTGGTTTTTTAACATTGCTCTCCCAATCTACTCTATCAACATTACTTATTGGAACATCTTTATGTAATGTATTTGGGATTTTGTAAATTAAAGTATTATATTTTTCATATAACTCTTTATATTTTAATTCAGCTTCTTTTATTTTTTTGTTGTTTTCCTTGCTTTTCTCAACGAATTTTTTAAAATCTTTATTTTGCTTTTTCGCAACATTAATATTTTCAGTCAAAACATTTCTTTCTCTTCGCAAGTCGTCTAATTCTTTTTTTACTTTCTTCCACTCTTCATATTTCTTAATAAGCAAATTTACATCCACGTCTAACTTTCTTGCTTCAACAGAATGTTTAATAATTTCTGGTCTTTTCCTGATGATTTTTATATCTATCATAGAATTTAGTTTAATTGGAATTATTTAAATATTCTGGTTAAAGCATGAGAATATTTTAGGGGTTTTAGAACTCCCTTAATTAAATAGAACTATTGTGTATTTGCTTCTTGTCCCATAATATATTCTTGCCAATCTTTAAATGGCATGCCTTCCCATGATTTTGCTCCTTCAGGATGAAACTCGTTTGGAAAAATTGTAAGTTGGTCTGCGATTTTCTCTAATGCTTCGCTATTTTTTTCATCATTAAATTGGCATTCATTCCAGTTGGGAGTTTGTCTTCTTATTTCCATTTGACATGGGCTATAAGAATCAGTAATCAATGCACATTGATTTCCTGATTGGTCCATAAGCATTCCCCTTACCATATGAAATCCATAAAAAGGACATTGATATCTCTCTTTTGAAAACACTGGTTTTAATTTCTCATTTCTTTTTCTTCTAAATAAAGACAACATAAATTTTTATATAACTATCTTTTTTTATAAGTATTAATATTATAAATTAGGTATATTAAAATAGGCAATTGTGGCTCTGGTGAAACTATTATAAAATAGGAGAGCCACCTTATTTTAAGTAAAAACGAGGTGACCCAAATGAATAACAAATCTGAACTTTATAAAT
>CAZSWH010000010.1:0-17421 GCA_964611235.1 Candidatus Woesearchaeota archaeon | reverse complement strand
TATAACTTTATACATTTCTCCAATATGGTTCTTATACCAAGGGTCTGTTGGTGAACCCCAATTTCTTTTAGTTACTCTTCTTGCTCCTTTAATCCCAGTAATTTTAACTGTAACTAATTTTGATTCTTTTCTACCTGTCATGCAAAGAATAGGACTATTGCTTTTTTAAATGTTTATATTCTAATGTACCTTATTTATTTGTCGTCGGGACTATCTCCTTCCCCTCCCTGAAAGAAAAATTAAAACTCACGAGGTAACTCACTTCGTTCGGTCAAGCAACAGTAGATTAAGAGGTAATTTCTTTTACTTTTGCAAAAACTTCTTTTATCCCTGATGTTCTTATCTTAGATTTTTTCCTTTAGACCTAAATCTTTTTCAAAAAGATTTTTCGATGAGTTTTGCCTTTCAAGATAAGAAAACACATTTCCGTGATTTGAACCATGTATCAGGGACTCTATTGCTTGAATTGTCGTGTCAAGATGTTCGCTGTCAACAATAACTCCTATTTGATTGCTTTTTATAACCAAAACAGCACCAGTTAATCTTTCTAAGGTTTTTTTTGCTTTTCCTCTTGTTCCTATAACTCTCGCCCTGACATCTTTCAGATTTTTTCTCCGCGTGTGTTCTTTTATATCAATAAATTCCAAAACAAAATTTTCATTCTCCAAAAGAAGCGCATCTTCTGGGTAAAACCCAAAGTCAACAGCCTGAATAATCCTCTCAACTAAAAATTCATTTAGTTCATTCCCAGAAATGTTAACTTTTTCTTTCCCAAAAGAAACCTTAATTTTTATCTTGTCCTCAATTAAATGAACAGCTTTTTTTATCTTTTTAATATTCTCAATCTTAATAACCCGCATAACATAAACAGGAAAAAGAAGTTTATAAAAACTTGCTTAGGTAATTTTAAATAATCATCTATCTTTATTTTTAGGTAATAAAATGGAATATACTGGTTACGAATCTTTTTATGAAGGAGGTGTTTCATCTCTTAAGCCGGATTTCGGGGATTATTTTTCTGGTTATAGAATGAACGCTTCTCAATTAGGGTTTCCTGGCTCTGCCCAGACAGCTAACCAATTAGGAGAAACAATTAATGCAATAAGACAAGGAGTAAAAGCATTTGAAGTTACACTCGCAGATATTCAGGATGTTAGCCAGACAATCCCTAAACAACATTTTAAAGAGATGCGCGCGCTTATGAAACTTACAGGAGTTAAACCTTCTGTTCACGGACCTATTGTAGATGCTGCAGGATTTACTGAAAGAGGATGGGGTGGAGAAATCACAAGAGAGGACAACGAGAGAAGAATGTTTGATGCAATTGAGAAAGCACAAGAAATTGACTCAAGCGGAAAAATCCCTATCGTCTTTCATACTTCAAATGGAATTCCTGAAGCAGAATACGTCCCTGGAAAAGAAGGAGTAGAAACAAATAAGATATTTGCAATAAATCAAGAAACAAACCAGCTTGCCCCTATTGAAAAAGAATATAAATACTATCCGAGAAAGCCAGAATCTCTTAAAGGTAAGGGGGAACTTTTTGATGTTAAGAAGCAATTAGAATCTATTAATAATACTAAATGGGAAAACAAATTAACTGACTTAGCAACTTTCAATAAGCATGCGGACGAAGTCATAGGTGCAGCCCCAGTTATTTTGAAAGAATATGAAAATGCAGTAATTGATAAAAAAACTAAAAAGTTTTATGATTTTGATTTTAAAGAAGGCAAAGAAAAAAAAGAGTTGCCTTCTATTTTTAATATGGGTAGTGAAGAAGAAAAAACTTATGGGAAAAAAGAGGCTTACAAAAAAATGATGGATGCGGACATTTTTCTTGAGAATGTTCGGTTAAATTTTAACAATGCATTCCATAAGGCATATAAATATGGTTCTCCTGAACAAAAAGAAGAACTGAAAGAACTCTCCGAAAAATATTCAGAAAAAATAAAAGGTTTAGAAGGGTCAAAAATTCCTGTTTTTGCTCCGTTGATAAAAAGACAAATTTTTGATGAGGCAATAACTCGGCTTCAGAATATAACTGCGAGAGGATCCCCGAAAGTTTTCGAAGAAGTTGAAGAATTTGCAATGGATAAAGCAGTTGATACATTTGGGAATCTTGCTATTAATTCTTATGATAAATTTCAAGACAAAGCTCCGATTATTGTAGTTGAGAATCCTCCTCACGGGATGGCTTTTTCGCGGGCAGAAGATTTAAAGAAGATTATTGAGTATTCTCGCGAGAAGTTTAAGAACTATTTAATTGAAAACAAAGGGATTAAAAAGAAGGAAGCAGAAAAATTGGCAGAGGAAAAAATTGGTGCGACTTGGGATGTTGGGCATCTTAATATGATGAAAAAAAAAGGTTTTACAGATAAGGATATTATTGAAGAGACGAGAAAAATTCGCCCTTATGTTCGTCACATTCATCTTACAGACAATTTTGGTTTTAGTGATTCACATCTGCCTCCTGGAATGGGCAATGTTCCTATAAAGGCAATACTTGAAGAGCTTGAGAAAAGCGGGAGATTTAAAGAGATGAGAAAAATAGTTGAAGCGCCGAACTTTGTCCAGCATTTTAAGAAATCTCCTCACCCTTGGACTTTAAGTGCTTTTGGCTCTCCGATTTATGGAATGAAAGTTGGTCCCTATTGGAATCAAGTTCAGGATGTTGTCGGCAGTTACTTTGGCGGATATGGGACAATTAATCCACAACAACATCACTCCCTTTATGGAGCCGGCTTCACAGCACTTCCTGCAGAATTAGGAGGAGCAATGCCAGGAAGTCAAGGGCAATCAAGATTCGGTGGAACACCAATGGCCTAAGGTTTCATAATGTTTATAAAATGTGATTACTCATTAAATAAAAGATGGTGAAGAAAAAGAAATCAAAAGAAGATAAAAAAAAGAAAGAGTCTAAGGATTCTAATATTCCAAAAGAGCCAGAGACAATGGCCCTTGTCGGAGAAAGAGAAATTGCACTTGATTTTGCAATGAAAGTTTATGAGAATTTTGACCAGATGATTAAATCTATAATTCTTTTCGGCTCTTCGGCAAAACGCGTTTCAACTCCGGATTCAGATATAGATATTATAATCATTATTGATAATGTTTCTATTAACTGGGACGAGGAACTCATTGCATGGTATCGCGAGGAACTTGGGAAAATTATAAAGACAAATCCTTATAGGAAATCCTTGCATGTTAATTCTGTAAAATTATCTACTTGGTGGGATGATTTAATGAGAGGAGACCCTATTGTTATTAATATTTTAAGGTACGGAGACGCGTTGGTAGATTTTGGTGGTTTTTTTAATCCTCTTAGAATTTTGCTTAAAGATGGGAAGATTCGTTCCACTCCAGAATCAATTTATACTTTGCTTCAGAGAGCACCTGCCCATTTAGTAAGGGCAAATCAATCTATGATTGCAACTATTGATGGGCTTTATTGGGCAATGGTAGATTCTGCTCACGCTGCGCTTATCTCTGCGGAAGTAATGCCTTCTTCTCCTGAAGAAATTGGAGAAGTTTTAGAAGAGACATTTGTAAAAACAGGACGGCTAAATAAAAAATTTGTTAAAAGTTACAATGAAATTCATGCTGTCGCAAAAGAAATAATTCATGGAAAATTAATGTCAATAAAAGGTGAAACACTTGACGAATTTTTCAAAAAAACCGACGCATTTCTCAGAGAGATGGGAAAATTAGTTGATGAATTAATTGAAGAAAAGAAAAAATTTTAGTTACTTCTTTTTCTTTTTGGTAGATTTGCTTTTCTTACTTCCACTCTGTTTTGGCTTAGGACTCTCATATTTCTTTTTTAAAGAATTCACTGCATAACTTGCACAAGTTCCCATAAATTCATCTCTCATTTGAGCGTCCTTATGTTTATTAACTAATTCATGTAGTTTCTTTATTTTATCTCCAACAAGTTTAGATTTTTCATTAGCAAATAAAATTCTCCCTTTATCAACTTCCGCTGTTTCCACTTTTCTTATAATTGATTCCTCAATCCTCTTGCTTTCTTTTTCTAATTTTTCATTTTGGTCGTCTAAATAAGTTTTAGTAGCTATCAAAAATCTAGTTGGACCATAATGTCTTACTGCAAGATTAGCATTTCTTTGTGCCTCTCTTTGTTTAAGTCCAAAATATTCTCTTGAAAATATTTGCATATAATAAGCCATTAAATCAGATGATTCCTTCAAAGCTTCCTCAAGAAACTTCTTTGGATTTTCAGAGATTCTCTTAAGAGTAGCATTTGATTCAAAAACTCTTTTTCTTACAGCATTATATTCTTTGTCATTAGAATTACCTATCGGGCAATACCTAATAGATAATTCTGCCTGAACATCTTCATCATCAATTTCCCTAACTAAACTGCTAAAATGTTGGTGTATGTAATTTGATAAGTCACTATGCCCCCCAGAATGCATCGCCTTTTTTCTTAATTCAACTTCATCTGAAGACATATTACTAATTTTATCTCCAGTCATTTTTTTGTATTCTTTAAGACCTTCTTCTGTAGAAACATCAATATCACCAATTTCTTCAAGACCTCTTGCAGAGTCATAAAAATTTTCAGGATTATAGGTTGGATTTACTTCTCTTCTTCCTTTTATTTTAACAGTTAAATTACCTAAAACATTATCTAAAGCCATACTAAACAAAGAAAAAAGAACTTTATAAACTTTTCTATTGTTATATCTTTTTAGGAGTTACAGAAATCATTAAATAATCATTTATCAAAAATTTCTTCTTTTATTCCAATTAAACTTTCTTTTATTTTTTCACCGACAGTTTTAATTCCTTCTGATAATTTTGATTTTTCTTCGTTAGTTTTTACAGAGTCTAATTTTTCTTTAATGTGTTCTCTGTTATCTATTTCTTCAATTATAGAATCAGGTTTTTCTTTTTCATTTTCCAGTTCCCTTATAAATTCAGATATTTCTCTTGCGACATCAGCATTTACAGATATAGAATCAATTCCTTGTCTGACTAAAAACTCCACCATTTCTTTTTTTGAACCTGCTTGTCCGCAAATTGAAGTTTCTATTTTGTGTTGTTTGCATTCTCTTATGACACGGGATATTTGTTTCAAAACTGCCCAGTTCATTTCATTATAAATATATTGGACTTCTTCGTTTCCTCTGTCAACTGCAAGAGTAAACTGCGTCAGGTCATTAGTCCCAAAAGATATAAAATCAATTTTTTCTCTGCAAATATCTCTTATTATAGTCGTAGAAGCAGGAGTTTCAATCATCACCCCAAATCTAACATTTTTTATTTCCATATCATTAAAAATCTTTTTTAATTGTTTTATCTCCTCAATAGAGATTATCTGGGGGAACATCACTCCAAATTTATGTCCTTGGTCTGAAAGTTCTTTTATTGCACTAAGTTCTGATTTTAAAATTTCAGGGTGCTTTAAAGAGAATCTTACCCCATGATTTCCAAGCATTGGATTTTTTTCTATTTCCTTAGGCGAACCTTCTAAATTAGAATACTCATCACTTCTTATGTCTGATGTTCGGACCCAAATCGGTTTTCCAATAAAAGTCTTGGCAATTTTCATTAATCCTTGTATTAATATATTTTTGTAATCTTCTAATCTGTTTTCTTTTTCGTATATAAGTGGGTGTTTCCCTTCCATTGCAATTAATCCTTCTAACCTCACAAGCCCAATTCCGTCTGCATTCGTTCTTGAAGCTCTCTCTGCGAACTGAGGAAGGTCAACCATTACTTTTATTTTTGTCTTAGTTTCAACAATAGGTTTTATCTCAACTTTTTTGCTCTGAGCTTTCCCTGAATAAACCTTACCATTAAAACCATCAACTGTAATTTCCTGCCCTTCTTCAAGAACATCAAGACAGTTCTCTGTTCCAACAACTGCAGGAATCCCCATTTCTCTTGAGACAATTGCTGCGTGAGCTGTTACACCTCCTTCAGAAGTTACTATTGCAGAGGCTTTTTGCATTGTCATAACCATATCAGGATTTGTCATTGTTGTAACTAAGATATCTCCTTCTCTTATTTTGCCAAGATCCTCAGTTGATTTTATTATTTTAACAATTCCTGAAGCAATCCCAGGTGATGCTGCAAGACCTTCGGTTAAAATATGTCCTTCTAATTCTTCCTGCTCAACATTTTTCTCTTTGAGTGTTGTAATCGGGCGGGTTTGTAAAATATAGATGCTCTCCCCCTCAATTGCAAATTCTATATCCTGTGGTTTTTTGTAATGATTTTCTAAAGAGACTGCATACTCTGAAAGTTGTTTTATTTCATATGTTTTCAAAACTCGCTGAACAGATTTTTCAGGAGTGAGTTGGATAGTTTTTGTCTGGCCACTTGAAGTCCTTACAATCGCAAGTTTTTTGTCTGCGATTTTTTCGTTGATTATTTCTAATTCTCTTGTTACAATATATTGGTCTGGTTTAATCTTTCCTGAAACAATTCCTTCGCCCTGCCCAAAAACAGCTTCAATAAGAATCTCATCGTTGTTCTTTACAGGATTTTTGGAAAACATCACACCTGATTTGTCAGAATTAATCATTTTTTGAACAACGACAGCGATACCCACAAAGTCTTCAAAACCTTTTTTCTTCCTGTAATAAAGAGAACGCGCGGTGAAAATTGAAGCAAAACACATTTTTATTTTCTCAATCAACTCTGAATTTCCTTTTATATTTATAAAAGAATCCTGCTGTCCTGCAAAACTGGCATTGTCTAAATCTTCTGCTGTTGCTGACGAGCGGACAGAAACGAAAATTGGCTCTCTTGAAGATTTAAGAATAGCGAGTGCTCCTGGAGAATTTTGAATGTCTTTTAAATCAATATTAAAATTTTCATAAGATTCAAGAATCTCCTCTTTAAGGTTCTTTGGAATTTCAGAGTTTACAATTAAATCTCTTATTTCAGAAGCTTTTTTAGAAAGGTCGTCTATATTATTAACATCAATTCTATTTAAGGATTCCCTTATTTTATCACGGATTCCTGTTTCGTCAATAAAATAAAAAAAAGCGTCAGTAGTTACAATAAAAGCAGGTGGGACCGGCATTTTTGAATTATACATCTCGCCAAGATTCGCCCCTTTACCTCCTGCAAGAGCAATATCGTTCTTAGAAAGGTCTGACAGCCATTTTATATAATTATCACCCATAAAAGTTATTGTAATAAAGGTTATATAAATATTTGGATATCTAATCGCAAATAAAAATAAAACTACAAAATATATTTTTCAAATGCTATTTATTTTCCTCTTTAGAGAGCTGTTCTAATTTAGAATCAATAAATAAAATTACTCTATCTGCAGCATTTAAGAGATCGTCATAATACTGGCTTTTTCTTCCATTTATAAAAGTAGTATATTTTGTTTCTTCAATTTGTAAATAATCTATATTAGAAGTTATTAATATTATTAAATTCTTATCTGGTCTAATTTTTTCTGTTGTTAATCTTTCTTCCAATTCTAAAAGAAAATTAAAATATTTAGCAATCCTATTGGATATTTCAACTGCATTAAGGTCTTCTCTTCTATGTCCCATATTACTCTCCTAAAATTTTTTTTATTTCTTCAAAACAGATTTCTTTTTCTGTTAACTTACTTATTTTTTCATTTAAATCGTCAGAGGTTTCCAAAGTATCAAGGTATTTCGCACTTATTCCATTTTTAGACAGATCTTCCATAAAATAATAATTAAATAAAGGTTATATAAATTTATTGTATATTAAAGCTTAGTTCAATTGAGATTTTCAACTAAGCCGAATTGAGATTAAATAAAATAAGTTAATAAATCTCGTGCAAAGTTTTATAAAGAAAATCTTTTTTTGTAAGGGATGGTGTCTAAAGTCATTGAAGCAACTGAAATGCGTGTCGGAACTTTCCTGATGATTGATGGAACAGCATGGCAAGTAAAAAAAACAGATATTTCTAAAACTGGAAAGCATGGTCACGCAAAAGTTAGATTTGAAGTGATTTCTATTTTTAGTGGAAAGAAGAAAGTAGCAGTTGTTCCTGGGCACGATAAATTTGAAGTTCCTATGATTATTAAAAGACAAGGACAAGTCCTTTCTGTGACTAGTAAAACAGTGAGTTTAATGGATAGCGAAAGTTTTGAAAGTCTTGAACTTGCAATTCCGGAAGATTTAAAAGAAGAAGTCAGCGAGGGAAAGACAGTGGAATATTGGGATATTGAGGGAGAAAAAATAATTAAGAGAGTAATATAATGGTAACTAAAATATTGGAGGCAGTAAAGGAAAGATTGTTCAATGGCAAAAGCAACATCAAAAATATTAAATATTTTTCTCGGCGCTCGAAAAAATCACTTGCTGGTTAAGTCAAAAATTTAATAATGGCATCTAAAATTCAAGCTGCACAAAATAGGTTATTCAAGAACGCTTTTATTTGCAAAGTTTGCAAGCACAAAATGAGGCTGGAGCCATTGAAAATTATTTTTGGAAAAGCCAGATGCAGAAAATGCGGTGGAAAAGATTTCAGACCTGCTAAAAAGAAATAATTCTTTGATGAATTTTTAGAATAGTTTTTAAACCCTTTTTTTCTTATCATTAAATGGTGAGCTTTTATGTTTACGATTTGATTTTACTTGTAGTATTTAGCTTATTTGTATTTTTGTTTATTAAATCAAGAAGGAAAAATATTCAAAGAGAGGGTATATTTTTTATGTATAGGACTCAAGTAGGTGTGAAAGCGATAAAATGGTTCAGCGACAAATTTAAGAAAATTCTTTATCCCCTTAGATATGTAATTATCTTTTTAGGTTTTGTTCTTATGGGAGTTATGCTTTGGATGCTTTGGAAGACAGTTTCAATTTATTTATTTATCCCTGAAATTGTAAAAGTTATAAAAGCCCCTCCTATTGCACCTTTGATTCCTTATTTTCCAGAGATATTTGGACTTACAAGTTTTTTCCCAAAATTTTATTTTATTTATTTTATTGTTGCTATAGCAATTGTAGCAATTGTTCATGAATTCAGTCATGGGATTTATATGAAATTATTTAAGATAAAAATAAAGTCAACAGGAATTGTTTTTCTTGGACCTATTTTAGGGGCTTTTGTAGAAGAAGAAAAAAAGAATTTTGAGAAAAAGAAAAATCTTGAGCAGATGAGTGTTCTTGGAGCAGGAGTTTTTGCTAATGTTATTACTGCCTTGGTTTTTTTGATTTTGCTTCTAGTAATCTATAACTTTGGATTTGTACAGGGAGGATATTCTTTTAATACATATCCTTTTAATTATGTTAATATTTCAGAGATTAATTCTTATGGCGAAACTGTGGAACTTAATGTTTTGCTTTTTGGAGAACAAAAAGTTTTGAATCTTACAGAAGTTCGCGTGAATAATATTAATTATCTTATTTATACTAAAGGTCTTTTATCCTTGCAAGGGGAAAGTAGTAATAGAAGTATTTTGGCGTTTTACGATGCTCCTTCAATTCGTAAAGGACTTATCGGGGGAGTAATTGAAGCTGATGGAATTAAAATCATAAATGGCGAAGAGTTAGCAGAGGTTTTGCAGAAGAAATTTCCTGGAGAAGAAATACAACTTTTAATGGATATTCGCGGGAATAAAGAAAAAACAAGTATTGTTCTTGCAGAGCATCCAGAAAATCCTTCCAAAGTTTTTTTAGGGGTATCTTATCTTCCTCTTGAAGCAGGGGGAGATATGTCTACTTTTGGAAGAATAATCGGAGTTAATTATTTAAAATTCAGAGAACCTAATATAAGAAGTAATAGTTATTATGTTCCTTTAATTAATGGAAATTTTGTAATTTTTATTTACGACCTTATCTGGTGGATAATATTAATTAACTTCTTGGTAGCTTTGTTCAACATGCTTCCCTTGGGAATTTTGGATGGGGGCAAGTTTTTTTATCTTGGAGTTTTGTCTATTACTCATTCTAAAAAATTTTCAAAAGGAGCTTACAAATTTATGACTTACGCTATTTTATTAGCATTTGTGTTTATGATGATTATTTATCTTTTTAGAATATTTTAATTTTGATTGTAAATAGGGGATATTTAAGTTATTAATTTTTAGTTGCTCCTTAAGATAACCAAAAATTAATAATATATAAACCGAAGATTTTTCAAATTTTCATTTTATTTAGTATTTGAAAAATTCCTTTGGCAATTAAAAAAGGTGGAAAAGTGGGGATGTTTTTATTTAATTCAATTGCATTATTTGGAGATGCTGGAACATGGATAAATAAACTCTTAATATTCTTATTTGATAAATATTCTAAACAAGAGTAGTAAACATAATTACAGATATAAGTCCCTGCATGAAAAGAGATTTCACTTGGGATTCCTCTTTCTTTTAGTTGGTTAACAAAGTTTAAAACATTAACTTTTGTTTCATAAGCCAGCCTCTTGGAGTTGTTTATTTTCTCGAAAGTAGTTCTTGTCCCTTTATTATCTAGGATTTCTGCATATTTATAGTTTAAACCTATCTTTTCAATCTTAACCCTATTAATTCCAATAGCTACACCAATTCCTAAAATAAAGTCTGGTTTAACTTCAAGAATTTTTCTTTTCAATAATCCCCAACAATTATATGTAACAGATAATCTAATTAAAAAGACTTTATTAGAATTAAGTAATTTACTTATTTCTTTTCCTACCTCACATGCTGGATTTGTCTTAAGATTACTGAATTCTTCGAATGAATAGATTAGGATGTTCATAGAAGTATTAATTATAAAGAGATTAAATACTTTTCTTTAAGCAACAATTGTAATTCTTTTATCTAAATTTTTGATTTTATATAAATATAATTTTTTAATATTTTAATTACAAATATTTAATTACTCTTTTTATTTTTAGAGATTATGGCAAGGAAGAATCCTAAAAGAAAAAGAAAATTGTCTGATTGGAGAAAATCTTTAGAGAAAATGAATTACGCTCTTGTTGGCAGCACGAGTGCTGTCCAGATTTGTCTTTGGACTAAAAATTCTTTAAGAGGAGATAGTGGATGTTGGAAAGAAAAATTTTATGGAATTTCTTCTGCAGGTTGCTGTCAAATGACCCCTTCTGTGATGTGGTGTGAGAATAAATGTGTTCATTGCTGGAGACCGATTGAAATGAATTTAGGGACACAACTTCCTAAAATTGATTCTCCTTTGGATATATTAGATAAGATTGTAGAGGAAAGGAAGAAGTTACTTATAGGATTCAAGGGGAGGAGAGATATTGATAAGAAAAAGTTTGAAGAAGCATTAGAACCAAAACTTTATACAATGAGTTTATCTGGCGAGCCAACGATTTATCCTCGTCTTGGTGAAATGTTTAAAGAAATAAGGAAAAGAGGGGCAGTTTCTTTTTTGGTTACTAACGGTTTGAATCATAGTGCGATTGAGAATTTAAAAGAAGACGAATTACCCACACAGATTACAGTTTCAATGAATGCTCCTAACAAGAATTTATTTAATCTTTGGCATCGTTCAACAAAAGAAAACGCATGGAGAGAATTTTTGAGAACTCTTGATGTATTAAAAAATCTAAAAGGAAAAGTTAGAAGAGTTATTCGTCTGACACTTGTAAAGAAAGGGAATGAAGGGGATTTTAAAGAATTGATTAATATGTCTGATGAAAATGTTTTAGAATATTCAGAGTTGATAAAAAAAGCAGAACCAGATTTTGTTCATATAAATAGTTTCAAGAGTATTGGTTATGCGCGGAAAAGGATTGGTTATGATAAACAGCCATGGTTCAGAGATATAAAAGATTTTTCTTTTAAGTTGCTTAAGGAATTAGGAAACTACGAAATCGGCGGAGAAGATGAAAGAAGCTGTGTTATTATGTTAAAAAGAAAAGATGTTAAGGCGAAGATTGAGGGAGTGTAAGATTACTCAAATTAACTGTAAGATTACTCAAATTAACAATCACAAAAAAACTACTCCCTCCTTTGTCAGGGCAGTAAATCTCACGCCGACTGGGATTGATAGAAGTGCGGACTGGAGTGCCATGTGTTCCTTGCCATTTCCAGAAGCAATTGATAGTGCGACCTCTATTCCCCCAAATTTACCTTTTAGTTTTTTTTCAAATTCTTTCTTTAATTGAACAAGGGATTTTTTAGGGTCGTATTCTACGAATTCAAAAAAAACATCTTTGACAATGAAGTCCTTTGCAAACGATGTTCCCACAATAATAATCTTTTCCCATTCTCCTTTTTGCATCAATCCTGCTACCTGCCCCCACGAGCCCTTTCCTGTTGAAAGCAATGCAACTAATTCCATAATAAGATTATTTAATAAGATTATTTAAGGATTTATATTGTAAACAACAAGTTTATAAAGTAATTTCCTCAGTGTTTTATACTACAGATGTAGGAGGCTAAGCCGAAATTAGTTCTGTAGAAATTATATGGAAATTAAAGAAGCATTAAAAGAATTAAGAAGTCAGAAAAAAAGAAAGTTTGTTCAGACGCTTGATTTAGTTGTAAATCTGAGAAATTTTGATATTAGAAAAGAAGCCCTTAATACTTTTGTTGTCGTTCCAAATTCTAATGAAAAGAAAATTGCGGCTTTTTTAACTAAACGCTCCAAGATTGTTAACACAATTACAGAACTTGATTTTTCAAAATACAACGAACAGAAAGATATGAAGAATCTTGCTAAAAAGTATGATATGTTTATTGCCGTCGCTCCTATGATGAGCAAGATTGCTACAAAATTTGGACGGGTCTTTGGTCCTTTAGGAAAAATGCCAAGCCCTCAAGCAGGAATAATTACTAAGGAAGATGATAATACAATAAAAGAAACTGTTGAAAAAATTAATAAGATAATTCGTGTAAGAAATAAAGAAATGGCAATAAAACTCCCTATTGGAAAAGAGAATATGCCTGATGAAAAACTTGAAGAGAATATAAGGAAAGTAATTGAGGGTCTTGAAAGAAAACTTCCAAGAGGAAAAGAGAATATAAAAGAAATTTTAATTAAATTTACAATGAGTAAACCTGCCAAGATAAAGATTTAAATGGAAGAGAAAAAAAGAACTCATGTTTCAGAAATAAAAAAGAAAAAAGTAAAAGAGTTAGCAGAGCAAATGAAAAAGAAAACTGTTATGGTTGTTTCAGTAAAATGTTTGCCTTCTGCCCAGTTTCAGCATATAAAAAAGAAACTCAGAAATATTGCTAAAATTCAGATGGCAAAGAAGCGTCTTGTTGACTTTGCACTTGACCATTGTGGGATAAAAGAACTTCATAAACTTGTTCCCTATGTTGAAGATAGCACAGCAATGTTATTCTCAGAAGATGATGCTTTTGATATTTCTTTGAGATTGTCTGAAGAAAAGAGTTCTGCAAAAGCAAAGGCAGGGCAAGAAGCACCTGAAGATTTAATTGTTTATGCAGGCCCAACTGACTTGCTACCTGGTCCAGATATTTCAGCTCTTAGTGCTGTTGGTCTTCAACCTAAAGTTGAGGGAGGAAAAATATCTATTGTAAAAGATAAAGTTCTTTGTGTAAAAGGAGAGGTAATCTCCCCCAAAAAAGCATCTATACTTGCAAAACTGAATATTGTTCCTTTCAAAATTGGGCTCGAGCCAATCGCAGCATATACAGATGGAAAGATTTATTTAGATATTAAAATTAATAGAGAAAAATTAATCAAAGAAATAGAGGAAGATTATGGAAGAAGTCTGGCTTTTGGTGTAGAAATTAATTATGTTTGTAAAGAAACTCTTGATTATATTTTAGGAAAAGCAGGACTATATAAAAAAATAGTGGAATCTTTACTAAACCAGAATCAAACTAAATAAATAAACGAGAAAATGGAATACATATACGGAGCACTTTTGCTTCACAAACTAGGCAAGGAAGTTAGCGAAGAGAATTTGAAAAAAGTTATCTCTGCTACTGGTTTTGAAGTTGATGAATCAAAAGTGAAAGTGCTTGTAACTTCCCTTAAAGGTGTCAATATTGACGAGAAGCTTGCGAATGCATCAATCGCAGCAGCGCCGGTTACAACAGAAGGGAAAACAGAAGCGCCGAAAGAAGAAAAGAAAGAAGAACCTAAAGCTGAAGCAGCTGAAGGTCTGGCTTCATTATTCGGTTAATTATATTCATTATAATTATTGATAGTGAGGTCTGTTTAGATGGCTTTGCTCGATGAATTTGGGGCTAAAAGTAGTTTGGGTAGTAAAGAGAAAAGAGCAAAAGATTTAACAAAGTAATAAACTTATATTTTTTATAGATAAAAAAGTTTATTGAGAAATAGACTTTTTCAGTGGAAAAGAAAATATAAAAGAAATTAGGGTTTGTAAAGTGATTATTTCTTTGCGAGTTTCCAGAACGAGCGAAGAAAAGTTTATAAAGTATAAATTACTATGATTTTAAACCCTAAAGCGGAAAGAGGGTTCTGTGATAAATTTGAAAATGGCAGAAAAATATAAGAATCCAAAGCTTGTGAAATTAGCAGCTGAAATTAGGGCTACACATTATGAAGGAATTATGCAGCTTCTTTTTGATATTGCTCAACAAATTCAAAGTGGAAAAATGGGGCTATCAAAGGAATTTATACTATCAAAGGAATTTATAAATAAACTAGGAAGAGCTAAGATAAATTATCTTTCACCAGAACATTTACAGCGTCCTGCAGTCATTGCATAGAATACCCAAGATAGAATGATAATTGGAGCAGGTCTGCAAATTGAGGGTGGTAAATTTAGAGAGATTGCTAATACATATAGGAAAATGCAAGATACTGGTGTTTTTTCTGATCAAGAAGTTCAAAGACATAGAACTAATTTAGATCCTGAATACACAGCTCTTGAGATAGCTGCTTCTAATCAAATAGAATGATTATTGTGATGCCCAAAATTTCAGAATAATAATTATGTGCAACGGGCTTTAACGAAATTCCCTGAAAGAAAATACTGGTTATCCCAAATGAGAATAAATTCTATAATCTCTCTTGACCAAGGAAGTGAAGAAAGTGATTTAAGATTCTTTTTCAAAAGACAGAAATAAAACTCCTCAATATTCCAATTCCTAAAACCAAAAAATTTAAATAGTATGTAAGACACATCTTACTATGGTAAATATTAATTTAACACGGATGAGTTCAAAAGGGCAAATTGTTATACCTGCGAATATGCGGGCAGATTTCAGAGAAGACGAGGAATTTTTGATTATTAAAGACGGGGACAGAATTGTTTTGAAAAAAGCAGAGAGTGTGTCTGAACAAATGAAAGACGATTTGGAATTTGCAAAAAGAACTGACGAAGCATTAAAGAGAATGGAGTCTGGTAATGGAAGCAAAATGAATTTTGATGATTTCTTAAATGAAATAAAAAAATGGTAGAAGTAATTTTTGAGGAGAGATTTAAGAAAATTTTTGCTAAAATTAAAGACAATCTGACAAAAGAGAAAGTTATCAAACAGATTACTAAAATCCGAGAAAACCCTGAAGTCGGAAAACCAATGAAATACTCAAGAAAAGGAACACGGGAAATTTATATCTCTCCTTTTAGATTATCTTATTTATACGATTACACAACCCAATTAATTTACTTGCTTGATTTATATCATAAAGATAAGCAATAATTTTATTTAAATTTTTATTAATATATCAATAATCTTAAAAACTAATTCTTCTCTTGATTACTATGCCTTCGTCGCATAGTGGTATTGCACTGGTCTTGAACACCAGGCCCTTTGGGCTCCCAGGTTCGATTCCTGGCGAAGGCGTATTTGAATTGAATTTGGGAGTGCTCCCAGGCGAGCAATTAGATATTGCACAATATTTTCACAAAACACAAATCCTCAAGACATGATTGCGAGTAGATTCCTGGCGAAGGCGTCCAACAATTTAAAAACATATTCTACTTATTTATTTATGCCCAGATGCGACAATGGTACTCGAGCGGTCTCGAACACCGCGCCTTATGGCATCCAGGTTCGATTCCTGGTCTGGGCGTAAAATGAAAATTAAAACCACAATAATTATAAGTGTTGCTTTTGTTCTCATAGCCGTAGCAATAATTTACTTAAAAATGGAAAATGAAAACACGAAAATTTTGATTGAGACGACTGAAGGAAATTTTGTCATAGAATTATATTCAGATATGCCAATTACCTCAAGGAATTTTGAGAAACTCGTTAGAGAAGGTTTTTATGACAGGACAATTTTTCATAGAGTGATTGAGGGTTTTATGATTCAGGGTGGCGACCCGACAGGGACCGGAACAGGAGGACCTGGCTATAAAATTAAAGACGAGTTTGTTTCAGGACACTCTAATTTGCGAGGAACGATTTCAATGGCGAACTCCGGACCAAACACTGGAGGAAGTCAGTTCTTTATTAATCTTATAGACAATACTTATCTTGATTATAACAAAGCCCCTTTGACAAGTAAGCATCCTATATTCGGTGAAGTTGTTGAAGGAATGGATGTTATTGATAAAATCGGAAAAGTTGAGACTGGTTATGGAGATAAGCCAGTTAAAGAAATTAAGATTTTGAAGGCTACAATTATATAATTAAGTATAATTATTTTTATAAAGGAGGAATTTGTTGTTTTTGTTATGGCTAATTTGAATTTGTTTAATATTGTAGGGGAAT
Organism: Candidatus Woesearchaeota archaeon; assembly: GCA_964611235.1. GTDB lineage: Archaea > Nanobdellota > Nanobdellia > Pacearchaeales > GW2011-AR1 > JAGVXH01. The sequence goes on along the minus strand of CAZSWH010000010.1, from coordinate 845 downwards.
TTAATGCTAGTGAAAAACTTGCACTGAAGAAATTTTAATGCTAGTGAAAAACTTGCACTGAAGAAATCTTTGGAGGCTTTGCCGAATGAGTTTGTAGAACGAAGACTCACCTCAGAAAAATCTCCTATAGATGTGTATTATAGAAATGGAAACACTAAACATCCAGTTACGGTTATTAATGCCACAGCGACTCCAGAGATAAGACATATTAAAATTCCTGTCAATAGCTGGGTAAATGAAGATGGTGTAAATTTTATGTATTCTAATCGTCAATATTTGCTTGAATCATTTAAGCGAATTAAATAATTATTTGATTTCAATTGGCTTGAATTTTTTAATATAATCTAATCCATCTTTTAATTTTGATTTGCTTTCAGAATACAACGTCAGAAGTGGCTTACCTTTTTTTATTTCTCCAGTGTGATGGTGAAGATAAACTCCTGTGGATTTTGTTTCTGGTGTCCCAAGAATTCTGCATAAGGAATTTATTTTATTATTACTTATTGAAACAATTTTTCCGGATTTTTTTGCTTTAATTACTTTCCTGAATTTTGCGAGTTTTAATGAATCTATCTTTTTTTCAATATTTTTTCCACCTTGGGCAGTAAGTATTGCTACAAACTTTTCATATGCTTTTCCTGAGAACAAAATTTTTTCAGCTTTATTTCTTGAATTTTTTATCCCACAAAGCGACATCAATTCTGCTGAAAGATAAACAGATTTTTCTTTTAAATCCTGCGGTGCATTCAAAGAATATTTCAAGACTTCGATTACATCAAAAAGTTCAAGCACAGGTCCCATTCAAATCACAATAGGTTCCGAGCCTTCAGTATAAAATGTTTTTA
>CAZSWH010000009.1:0-18122 GCA_964611235.1 Candidatus Woesearchaeota archaeon | reverse complement strand
TGGAAAGGAAAAAAATTTAGGAGATATGATTTGACGACGCCAGTTCCTAAAGTTTATGGTGGGAAGAGGCATTTTGTAAATCAGGCTATAGATTATGCAAGATCTATCTGGCTTGAAATGGGATTCAAAGAAATGACTGGCTCTTTGGTTCAGACAAGCTTTTGGAATTTTGATGCTTTATTTACTGCACAAGACCACCCTGTTAGAGAAATGCAGGACACTTTTTATCTGAAAGATATTGAAGGAAAACTGCCTGAATCTACAAAGAAGGAACTTAATATTGTCGAAGAAGTAAAGAAAGCTCATGAAAATGGGGTAGGGGGGAGCAAAGGATGGCAGTATAGATGGAGCGAGAAAGATGCTAAAAAAATTGTTTTAAGAACACACACAACTTGTTTGTCTGTTCAGATGTTAAAAGAAATTGCTAAAAATAAAGAGTTTCCAGCTAAGTATTTCGCTTTAGGGAAGTGCTTTAGAAACGAGACTGTTGACTGGTCTCATAGTTTTGAGTTTAATCAGACAGAAGGAATTGTCGTTGACGAAAACGCAAATTTTAGGCAGTTGTTGGGCTATCTGAAAGAATTTTTTAAAAAAATGGGCTATGAAAAGATTAGGATAAGACCTGCGTATTTTTCGTATACAGAGCCGTCGCTTGAGATTGATATTCTCCATCCAGTTCACAAGAAATGGGTTGAGCTCGGAGGAGCTGGAATGTTTCGCCCAGAAGTAACGATTCCAATTTTCGGAAAACATATTCCAGTTTTAGCATGGGGACCAGGGTTTGATAGAATCATAATGGAATTTTTTAATATAAATGATTTAAGAGAGATGTATAAGAATGATATAAATAAATTAAGGGAAATGAAGTTTTGGAGGAGATGATGGAAATTAAAAGCTTAATAAAAAACCTTAGAGAAAGAGACAGACTAGTAATAAATAATGAAGGATATAAAATCATTAGGATAGATGATAATTGGTGGTTTAATGAAAAAAAAGATAAAGTAGAAAACAGGGGGAAGGTTTTTTATTTATACAAAATTGGGGATAAACCAATGCCTGTCCTTCCATTATTTCATACATTAAATTATTATAAAAATGAAAATAAATTAAAATTCTTTAAATCAAAAATAAGAGAAAACCTTAAATTCCCAAAAGATATACCTGAAAGATTCAAACATAAAATAGAAGAAACTAATGAGGTTTTAATTAAAAACATGCAGATAAAACAAAAATGAACATAAAAGAAATGCAAAAAGAAGCGTATTCAATTATTGAAAAATGGAATATTAAGAATAAGAAAGAACATAAAAAAGAAATAGTTTTTCCTCATTTAATCGAAGAAGTTGGAGAATTTGCGAGAGAATATAATCATTTTGTAAGTGAGTGGAGACAGAAAGCAGATAAAGAAAGATTATCTGAAGAACTTATTGATATTTTAATTCAAATATTTAATTTTTCAGAGGATTACGATATTGATTTAGAAAAAACATTTAAGATTAAAATAAATAAATTAAAAAAGAGATATGGAATTGAATAATGAAAATAGAAGAAGCACAGGATAAAATAAAAGGATTTGACGAAGCGAGAGGATGGGAAAATGAATGGAATGTAAAGGATTTATTGTTAAACATAACTGAAGAAGGCGGGGAAATGTGGAATTTGATAAAGTGGATTGGAGATGACAAGCAAAAAGAGGTAGTGAAAGAGAATAAAGCAGAAGCAGAAGATTACGTCGGCGACACATTATTTTTGATATTAAAACTTGCAAACCAAATGGAAATTGATGCTTCAGATTCACTGCAGAAAACTCTTGGTGAATATGAAAAAAGAATGCCGCCAGAAATTATGAAAAAAGTCAGACACGCAAATAAGTTAGCTGGAGGAGTTGACGATAAAAATGGAAATTCATAAAAAAACATGGCCTGAATCCTTTCAGAAAGTTTTAGAAGGAAAAAAGAAATTTGACATTCGGCTTGCGGACTTTGAGATTAAAGAAAGTGATGTTTTGGTTTTAGAAGAATACGACCCTATTGAAAAAGAGTATACAGGAAGAAGCATAAAGAAAAAAATAAGTTTTATTATGAAGTGGGCTCCTTTAGATGTTCATTCGCCAGAAGAAATTAAAAAATATGGGCTTTGGGAAATTGGATTAGAATGACAATACTAACTCTTAACAGAAAAGAATTTGAGAAAAAAGTTGGGAAACTTACATTAGAATTAGAAGAAAAAATAACTGAGATGGGAACACCTGTTGAGGAATCAAATGAGAATGAAATTTCATTTGAGATTTTTCCGAACCGCCCAGATTTGCTCTCGCTCCAAAATTTTTCCTGTGCTGTGAATCAATTTAATGGAAAGAAGGGAGTTGTGAAATTTAAGATTTACCTTCCTAAAAAAGATTACAAAGTGATAATTGAAAAACAGGTAAAGCAAGTGCGTCCATATACCTCCTGCGCGATTGTTAAAGGAATAGATTTTGACGACGATAAAATTAAGGAAATAATTGACATTCAAGAAAAACTTCATAACTCAATTGGGAGAAAAAGAAAGAAAATTGCAATAGGAATTTATCCTCTTGAAAAAATAAAATTCCCAATAAGATTCACTGCGAAAAAGCCGGAAGATATAATGTTTATTCCTCTTGAATTCTCAAGACAAATGAATGGCAGACAAATTTTAAGACAGCATCCGACAGGCAGAGAATATGCAGAATTGCTTAAAGACTCAAAGGTTTATCCTGTTTTTATTGATGCCGACGGCAAAGTTCTTTCTATGCCTCCGATAATAAATTCCGAAGAGACTGGGAGGATAACTGAAAAAACAAAAGGAATTTTTATTGAGTGTTCAGGCCATAACCTTTACTATTTGAAAAAATGCCTGAATATTATAATCTCTACATTATATGAAATGGGAGGAAAAGTTTATTCTATGGAAATTAAAGATTCTAAAGAAAAAAATTTTGTTTCTCCAAATATGAATTTTGAAAAGATTGAGTTTAAGATAGAAGATATTGAGAAAACTCTGGGTATAAAATTAACTGAAAAAGAAATAAAGAAATATTTAGGGAGAATGGGGGTCGGTTTTGAAAGTAAAAAAGGGAATAGCGTTGCGTTAGTTCCTCCTTATAGAACAGATATCCTTCACTGGATTGACTTAACTGAGGAAATTGCAATATCTTATGGCTACAAGAATTTTGAGTCAGAGATTCCTAAGATTTCTACAATAGCAGAAGAAGAGCCTAAAGCAAAACTAAAAAAAGTTGTTTCAGAAATCTTAATAGGATTAGGTTTTCTTGAAGTTTCTTCATTTTATCTTACTACAAAAAAAGATATAAAAAAAATTCATTATAATTACAGCGATTTTATTGAGATAGAAAATTCAAAAACTAAGAGAGATGTTTTAAGGAACGACTTGCTGACAAATCTTCTGAAAATTTTTTCAGAGAATTCAGATTCCACATACCCTCAGAAAATTTTTGAAATCGGAAAAGTTTTTTCAACAGATAGTTCAAAAAATTCTGAAACAGGAATTAAAGAAACTGAAAATATTGCAATCGCAGTCATTAGTGAAAAAGTAAATTTTACAGAGATGAAACAGGTCTTGGATTATTTATTCAAAATGCTCGGTACAGAATATAAAATTGAAGCAAGTGAAAATCCAAACTATATCACAGGAAGAATTGGAAAAATTATTTTTAATGGAGAAAAAATTGGTTTCGTCGGTGAAATCGCTCCGAGAGTTTTAAAAAATTGGAAACTCAAAATGCCTGTTGTCGCGATGGAGATTGAGTTTGACAAGATAAAAAACTAATATAATTATTTTTCTCTTTTATTTTTTTCATTAATGATTATATTATAATTTTCTTCAACATACTTCCTTTGTTCTCTGAAGAATTCTAATTTATCTTTATAATTTAATTGGGAGAATCTTGTTTTTCCGTCGCCTCTACTTGAAAAATATTTTTGTTTGAACTCTTTATAAATTTTAACTTTTATAATATCTTCTTCACAAGGATTCATCTAATCTCATATTTACTCAATCTATAAATACTTATATTCTAAATTATATATTTTAGAATTACATTTAATTATCTTACATCTTTTCTAAACTTTTTAATCGTTAAAACATATCCTATTCTTTTGTAAATATAATTTTTCCCTAATTGAGAGACTATTTCTTCGCCGATTTTTTCTGCTTCTTCTCTGTTGCGACACGCGGACTTTAGAATAGATATTTTAATGATTTTCTCTTTTTTGAAAACACTTTTTATTTGATTAATAAATTCCTGACTTAGCCCTTTCTTCCCAATTTGCAATCTTTTAGTTTGCCTCATCTTTTAATTTCTTTTCAAAATTTAATACATCTTCTTTATTAACTTTTATTACTTTGAATTTTTTTACACCGAATGTTCCGGTTTTCATACTTTTATTTTTATAAATGTCTCCCCCTTTGAATATATGAACTAAAACATCTTTTTTATTGTCGCGCCAGTCTTTGGAATATTTTGCACAGAAAACTGCTGACTCTTTAATATTTTGCTTTGTTGCTTTGCCTTTTATATTTACAAATGGACTTCCTGGTTTTTCTGTGTGAAGCACAATCTCAGTCGGCTTAGTTTCTTCTACTAACCTCTCATTATTCTCAGCGGATTTTCCTCCGAGCACGATTTTGCCCGAAGATGTTTTGAAAGCCCTGAAATTATTATCTTTCATCTTAACACTTGAAAAGAAGAGTTTTTATTTTTATCCAATCAAAAGTCTTTCTTGTTTTCTTGCATTTTCTTAATTCTTTTCAGGACTTCTCTGATATTTTTATTGAGTTGAACCATAGAATCCTCTAGTTGCATTTTATTTTTTGTTCCTGTGCAGACTAATTTCCCGTTGGAAAAAAGAAGAAATGTTGCTGTTGGCTCATCTAATTTATAAACTAATCCTGGAAATTGCTCTGGTTCATATTCTGTATTTTCAAGTTCGAGAGCAAGAGTATTCAAATTCAAATTAAGATCAATCTCTCCAGAAGCTACTATATTCTGGACAGTGATTTTTGGTTTTGCAGTTACATTAACTTTTATTTTCCTTAATTGTTTAATAACTTTCTGAACAACTTTTTTGACCTGAGCGATAGATTTTGTTCCTGTGCAGACAAGATTTCCCGACGAAAAAACCAGCACAGCAGACTTCGGCTCTTTAATCCTCAGGACAAGACCTGGAAAAGTATCTGGATTATATTCGGTATTAGGTTGTGTTCTTGCAAGTTTTGTTAAAGATACATCTTTTCCTAAAGAAGTTGTTGCAACAATATTCTGAACACTTAAAGAATTACTTCTCCTTTCTACCATATTATCTATAAATAAATTTCATTTATAAAGGCTTTGTTTTTATTTTTGGAGTTGTTATATAATCAAGGTTGTTTTTCCGTCAAAACTTATGTATGATTTAATATTATATATTAATTTACTTCTTCTCTTTTCTTATTTCTTCTATTGTTGCAATGTCGTTAATCCCTCTGTCTGGTCTTAATGTTTTTATTCGTGGGAATCTTAAAGCATAACCTGAAGAATATGTAGGGGATTTTTGAATATTTTGATATTGAACTGCAACAACCACTTCTGGTTTGACTTTAATTTTTCTGCCACTTTGTTCTGTAATTAACTCTTTTAATTTTTCTGTCATTTCCTTAAAACTAAGACCTCCTTCTTTTAATTCTTTTAAACCAGTTGAAACCTTCCCTACTTCTAAAAGTTCTTCTTCGTCATCTTTGCATGAGACATCAAAACTTGTGAGCCACCCAGCTCTTTTGCCAGTTCCCCACTCTGCTCCCGTAATAACTAAATCAAAATCCTTGTCTTCAGGTTTAAGTTTCACAGCATAGCCAATTCTTGCTCCAGGTTTATAAGGTGCAGACAAATTTTTTCCCATAAGACCTTCTTGAGATTTTTCCAGTGCTTCTTCATAAAATTCCCCAACTTTTTTTGAATCACCAGTAATTATTTGTTTTGAGAGAACTATTTTTAATGGCTCCTCTTTTATTATTTTTTCAATTAATTTTCTTCTTTCCTTAAAAGGATTGTCAATAAAATTTTTCCCATTGTAATAAATTATGTCAAACACTTCTAACTCTATAGGGAATTCTTTTGCCATTTCAGAGATGACATATTTTCTTTTTATCCTTTGACTGACTACTTGAAAAGGAGTGTATCCTTTTGTCTTAAGATTATAACCAACTGCTTCTCCGTCAATAATGAAACTCTTTCCTTTAATGTGGCTTTTCACATAATCAACAATCTCTGGGAATTGGTTTGTCACTTCTTCAAGCCGCCGGGTAAATATTTTAATTTTTCCTTTTTCGTCTTTGTTAATCATCACTCTAAATCCATCGTATTTGTATTCAAATGCTGCTGGTCTACCGATTATTCTGAATGCATCTTCTATATCCTTTGCTTTTGGGAAAAGCATTACTTTTACAGGTTTCCCAGGAAGTAATTTAATTTTATCTAATTCTTTTTTACAGGCTTTTTCAAATACTTCTGCGAAATCGGTTGATTTGTCGTAAGCTTCTTGAACTTTTATTGCACACTCTTTTTTTTCTCCTATATTTTTAGGAGCAAAACAAGACTTTACTATGGCATCTCTTAAAATCCCCCTGCCAACACCGATTTTCAAATCTCCCAAAACAGTTCTTATAAGATATTTTGCTTCCAGAGGCGTAGCAGAATGAAGAAGTTCGACTATTAAATTTATTTTAGAGCCTACTGTTCCTTTTCCTTCAAGAGAAGGCATTTTTTTTATATTCTTTATAATTTTTTCTGTGTTAAGTTTATTTGAGAACAGAGATTTTTGATGTTTTCTTTTTTTAAAAACCACTTCGGTAACTTTTCCTAAATCTCCTAAATTTCTAAACTCTTCTATAACTTCGTCGTCTTTTACCCCTGCTGTCCTAGAAAGAATCTTTATAGCTAACTGCTCTGAAATCCCAAGCTCCTTAGAATCCCAGTCCGCAAAAACTTTTCCTATTAGCAGATAAATTATTTCAGGATTATTTTTTATTTCTTTTAAAAAATCTGCTAAAATTTTTGTCTTTTCAAGTCCTTTTGTTGTTGAGCCAATCCTTTCATAAACTTCACAAATCTTTAAATATTCCATTAAAAATTAAAGAATATATCTTTTATAACTTTATCCAAACCTTTATAAAATGTTATTGTCTTTTTGTAAAATGGAAACAAATGTTAGTGATGGAAATTTTGAAAAAGAAGTTATTGAAAAATCAAAAGAAATCCCAGTTCTCGTGGATTTTTGGGCAGAATGGTGCGGACCTTGCGTGGCACTTGAACCAATTCTTAAGAAGATAGCTAAAGATTACGATGGAAAATTGATTCTGGCAAAATTAGATGTTCACGAAAATCATCAGATTTCTTCTAAGTTTAATATAATGTCAATTCCTTCTGTAAAACTATTTAAGAATGGAAAAGTTATTGATGAGTTTGTAGGTGTTCAGCAAGAGCAAAAGATTAGGGATTGGTTAGAAATTAAATTATAGTTTAGAATATAAATATTTATAATCCCTGTAAAATTTTTTAAGTTTATGGTTAAGTATATTTTCGTTTCTGGAGGTGTTATTTCCGGTGTTGGAAAAGGAGTTGCTACTGCTTCTGTTGGAAAAATTTTAAAAGAATATGGATATTCTGTTACAGCTGTTAAGATTGATCCTTATATAAACTGCGACGCAGGAACGCTCAGGCCAACAGAACACGGAGAAGTTTGGGTAACTGAAGATGGTGGGGAGATTGATCAAGATCTAGGAAATTATGAGAGGTTTTTAGAGACTCCTATTTTAAAGAAAAATGCCATTACCACTGGTCAGATTTATAGATCTTTAATTGAGAAAGAAAGGAGAGGGGATTTCTTGGGAGAAACTGTTTCTTTTATTCCTCATGTCCCTAATGAGATTAAAGAAAAAATAAGAAAAGCTTCTGGAGATTATGATATTTGTTTAGTGGAGATTGGGGGAACTGTAGGCGATTACGAAAATATCCCTTTTTTATTTGCTGCAAAGAGTTTAGAACTTGAGTTAGGGAATACTAATGTATGCCACATTTTAGTTACTTATATGCCTGTACCGAGCCACATAGACGAAATGAAAACAAAACCAACACAATTAGCTATTAAAATACTCAGAGAAAATGGAATCCAACCTGATTTTATTTTTTGTCGTGGCAAGAGTGCTTTGGATGAACATCGGAAGAAAAAAATTGAATCTTATGCTAATATCTCTTCAAGCAATATAATTTCTATGCCAGATGTTACAGGACTAGGGACTGCTAATACAATTTATGTAGTCCCATTGGATTTAGAGAAGGAAAATTTTGGCGAAAAAATTCTAAATAAATTGAATCTTTCTAAAAGAAGAGAGCCAAATTGGGAAAAATGGTCAGAAATGGTAAGGAAAATTTCAGATTCTTCATCAGAAATTAATATCGCTATCATTGGAAAATATTTAGATATAGGAAACTATCAACTCAAAGATTCTTACCTTTCTGTTGCAGAAGCGCTAAAACATGCAGGAGCAAAAAATAATGTGAAGGTGAGTATTCATTGGATAAATTCTAAAGATATTGAAAGTTGGGATATTGATTTTAAAAAATACGACGGAATATTGATCCCAGGAGGTTTTGGGAGTTCAGGGGTTGAAGGGAAAATTATAGCGATTGAATATGCAAGGAAAAATAATGTTCCTTATCTTGGGCTTTGTTATGGCTTGCAGTTGGCAGTGATTGAATTTGCGAGAAATGTCTGTGGTTTAAATGCTAATTCTACAGAGATTAATTCTGATATTGAACATAATATTATTGATATATTGCCAGAACAAAAAGATATTAAAGACAAAGGTGGGACAATGAGATTAGGATCTTACCAATCTATTTTAAAATCCAACTCTTTAGTTGAAAAGATTTATAATTCTAATATTATTAGTGAAAGGCATAGGCATAGATATGAAGTTAACCCCAAATATCATAATATTTTAGAAAAAAAAGAAATGGTTATTTCTGGAAAAAGTCCTGACGGAAAACTTGTTGAATTTATTGAACTCCCAAATCACAAGTTCTTTGTCGCAACACAAGCACATCCTGAATTTAAAAGTTATCCTCTAAAACCTGCTCCTTTATTTGACGCTTTTATAAGGGCTTGTAAAGTTTCATAATTATGTAACTATTTTTTTTAAGTTTCATTTTTATGAAACTATTAGAAACATTTATAAACAAAAAATATTTAAGAGATTTATGAAGAAAAGAGATTTAGTATTAATTATTGGAAGTATTTCTTTTTTAATTTTAATAATCTTTTTGAGTTTGTTGCTTGCTGACAAATTTCAAGTAAGGGATTGTGGGTGTCCTAATGTAATTTCTCATAATTTTCTTTGGTTATTTATTCTTCTTGCTGTAATCTTCGTGGGTTCTTTGTTATATTATCTATTCTCATTGAAAATTGACGAGAAAGAAAAAATAATAAGGAAGAATATAGAGGTACTTAATACAATTTTAGATAATGATGAAAAAAAAGTTTTGGATAGAATTGCTAAAACAGGAGAATTAGAACAAAAACAAATTTCTAAAATGTTTGACAAAATAAAAGCTCATAGAATTATCCGAAAACTTGAAGGTAAAGGAATAATAGAAATTCAAAAGAAAGGGAAAACCAACACAATAAAATTAAATAAAGAATTGAGAAAAGAGTTGATGAGATGAGAAAAAGATTTTTTGTTTTAATATCTTTTTTGTTATTTTTGAACTTTTTTTCAGGTTTTAATTTTGTTTCTGCTTTAGAAAATTCTAATGAAAAAATTGAAATTAATTTTTTTTGGATGCAGGGTTGTTCTGCTTGCGGGCAAATGGAACCTTTTTTGGAGGATTTAGAAAAAGAATATGATTTCAAGCTTAATTCTTATGAGACCTCCAAGCATCGTGATTTATTTTTGCAAATGCTTAATGAATATAATGTTCCTGACGATCGTAAAGGTTATGTTCCTATTGTTTTTGTCCAGGACAATTATTTTGTAGGTTATAGTGATCAAATTATGGAGATGATTGAATCTATTCTGAAAGGTCATGAGATTAATAATAGTGAGATTTTGATTGGCGAGATTGTAAAAACAAAAGTTTTAGGAGTTTGGAATCTGGAATTTTCTTTGAAAGGAAAGTCTGTTTTTGGTGCAGGTTTTATTTTGGCTTTGCTCGACAGCATTAATGTTTGTTCTATAACAGTCTTGGTTTTTCTAATCGTTTTTTCTCTTTCAGTTTGTTCTTTAAAGAGAGCATTTAAAATTGGATTTTTTTTTATTTTTATTATTTTTATTTTTTATACATCTTTTATGCTCTTGTTAACAGGGATTCTTGGATATTTTGTTGCTCAATATGGTATTTACATACGGCTCGCTGTTATTTTAATAAGTGTTTTTGCAGGGTTGTTATTAATTAAAGATTTTTTCTGGTATGGCAAAGGGCCCAGTTTGAGAATTCCACAATCTGCCAAACCCATTTTAGAAAAGTATATGAAACAAGCTACACTCAGCTCAACAATAATTTTAGGGGTCCTCGCATCTTTAGTTGAACTCCCATGCACAGCTATTTTTCCTTTGATTTATACAGCGATACTTGCAGAAGCAGGAGTTTCAGGTTTACAAAGAGTTTCTTATATTTTGTTTTATAATTTAATTTATATTTGGCCTTTAATTTTTATTGTATTCGGAACTTATCTTTCATGGACAAGAATAGAAAGTATTGATAGAATTTTGCAAAAATATAAAAAAATAATGAAATTGATAGCCGGTATCTCTTTGCTTCTCATTTCTTTTTATTTTGCAGGGCAGTTGATATTTTGATAAAGTTTAAATGCTTTAAATTTTTTAATTAACTATGAAGATAATTAATTGGATAAAAAATATAATAGGCAATACATTGTATTATCCTGGATGCTTAACAAAAAGGGTTTTGAAAGAAGAATTTGAGAATTATAAAAATATTTTTAACAAGTTGGGAGTTGATTTTATAATGTTGCCAAATAAAGAAGTTTGCTGTGGGATGCCTGTTTTGAATGGAGGTTACAAAAAAGATTTTAGAAAGTTAGCCCAGAAAAATTTTAATTTGTTTAGAAAATATAAAATAAAAAAAATAATTACTAACTGCCCGTCATGTTGTCATACTTTTAATGAAATTTATCCTAAAATATTAAGGGATTGGGATATTGAAACAGAGCACGCAACAGTTAGTATTCTAAATGCTCTCAAGAGAAAAAAAATAGAATTCAGTAAATTAAAAAAAGAAATTGTAAGTTATCACGATCCTTGTCATTTGGGGAGATATTCTAGGATTTTTGAAGAGCCGAGAAAAGTAATAGAGATTTTTAGTGGTAAAATTGTTGAAATGAAAAACAATAGAAAAGATGCTTTGTGTTGCGGAGGTGGAGGAGGAGTGAGAGCAAATTTTTCTGATTTAGCGAAAGAAATTGCTAAAAAAAGAATAGAGGCTCTTGACGAGAATGTAAAAAAAATAATATCTCCTTGTGGTTTATGTTATTTGAATATAAAATCAGCGAGTGAAAAAAGCGAGGAGTTTTCAAGTTTTGTTTTGAGGAAACTTGAGGAGGCGGAAAAATGAAAACTGAATCAGAAAAATTTAATAAAGTATATGAAATTGATGCTTCTCAAATAAAAGGAAAAACACAAAGAGTTGTCTTCCCAGAGAATATTGAAGATGTCAGAAAAATTGTAGTCAATTCAAAAAGGATTGTTTCTCGTGGCGGGGGGACAGGATTGTCAGGAGGGTCAGTTCCTCAAAATGGGGAAGATATTGTAGTAGATTTATCTAAACTTACGAAAATTGAGAATCTTGATGGAGAAAGAATGACTGTTGAAGTTGAAGCAGGAGTAATCCTTGATGATTTACAGAACTATTTAGATAAGTATAATCTTGAGTTCCCTATAAACCCATCAAGTCACTCTGTTTGCACAATTGGGGGGATGATTGCAACAGATGCAGTAGGAAATCGTGCTTTGAAATACAAAAGAACTTCTTACTGGATTAAATGGATTGATATAATGGATGGGCATGGAAATCTTTCTAGAAAAGGGATAACTGAAATTTCAGATTATGTAGGTATGGAAGGTATAACTGGGATAATTGTCAGGGCGTCACTGAAGCTTACTAAGAAAATAATCAGGACTGCAACCTTGTTAAAATTTGATGATTTAAATGAACTTATAGATAAAGTGAAGTTTTTCAAAAGAGAATCTGTTGTTTCAATGGTAGAATTTATAGACAACAGAATTTCTAAATGGATTGGGCTTGACGAGGATTATCACCTTATTATTGAATTTGAAAATGATTCAGGTGAATTAAAAGGAGAGGACTATAAGAATCTTCTTGTTGTAAGAGATAAGATTTATCCTTTTCTGGCTAGCAAAAATTATAGTCGGATAGAAGATCCAAAAATCTCAATAGAAAAATTCAGAGATTTAATTTTATGGCTTGATAAAAAAGAAGTGCCTGTTTTCGGACATTTGTCTGTAGGGATTATTCATCCTTGTTTTAATAAAGAACAAGAAAAGTATATTCCAAGGATGATAAATTTTATTAAGAAAAATAGGGGGAAGATTTCTGGCGAACATGGAATCGGAATTTTAAAAAAAGAATTTGTTGAAGTGAATGATAAAAAAATATTGATCAATATTAAAAAACGAACAGACCCTTTAAACAAATTTAATATAGGGAAGGTGATATGATGTTAAGAAAAATATTTCCACTTTCTCCGTCGCTGTTTTAACTTTTCTCGTCTGAGATAAATCTCAAATTCTGATTTTGATATCTTCGTTTAACGCTCCAATCTGAAATTGTTTTTTGTTTGCAACTTTAGATAACATCGCTGATTAGACGAAATTGCTGAAGAACTTAGAAATCAAATCTTGGGTTGCCATTTACGATTTCAATTTTATCCCCTATTCCATATCTTGTTCCAAATCGTCCTCGTGTTTCTACATGACTATATGCTCTTTCATTTATTCTTACTTGAACTATTTGGATTGCTTCCTAACTTTCAGCACCATCTGGCAGATATTTTAATTCTATTCCGTCGCTTCCATTGTTATCTGCCAATTCTAAACTTACGATTTTTCCTAAATCTTTGTCGCCCCAATGTTCTGTTAAAGGTGCTTCAAGTTTTCCTTGACGCAATCCTTGTAATTCACTTTTTTCTTTGTCAAGCATAAGCACATAGTCCTATCCATCAAATGTCGCTTTCATAATACCAAGATAAAATTGAAATTTATAAGTATTTATGTTCTTCAACAACTACGATATCAAAGAATTTTCTAAAGTGGGAATACTCTTCGGAATTTTTTTGCTTCGCAAAAAACCACTTGCATTTATTCCTCGTCCTAGCCGTTGGCTCGGATTTCTTAACAGCGATTAAAACTCCGCTCCATTTCACTCCGCACCACGCTACGCTCTCACTTCGTTCTGGTCGCTGAACAGGGCTTATGCGGAAACCTCGTTGCACTTCGGTTTCCCAAATTGCTCCTTTAGGTCGCAACTTCGTTAAATGCAGATGTTATCCTAACACTCTCTAAATTAACAATATAATACAACCATAAAATTTAAATACTTCAGAGGATTAAATTAATTATCACACCCCCGGTATGACGAAAGGAATGCCGGGAGTCTTTTATTCTAATATAATGGAGAACAACAAAAAAAAGGCAATTGTTTTTATTGATGGAAATAATTGGTACCACAATGTTAAATCTATTATTGGGAAACCCCGTCATATTAATTTTAAAAAAATGGGAAAAATGATTGCTGAAAAATTTGCTCTTGATGTTATAGAAATAAGATATTATAATTCTGTTCCTGATATTGGGCTTGGCGAAGAAAATTATTATAAGCATATGATTTTTCTGAATAATCTTAAGAAGAAAGGAATTATCGTTAACACGAGAAAATTGAAGAAGATAAAAGTAAAAGGTGAGATTGTGAGGGTTGAGAAAGGAGTTGATGTTATGATTTCGTCTGATATGTTAAGCAAAACCTTGCTTGAAAAAAAATGTGACTGTTGTGTTTTGATAACAGGCGATTCGGATTATGTTCCAATGATGCAGTTAATAAAAAAATTAGGAAAAGAAGTTTTGACAGCGTCTGTTTTGAGGGGTTATGCAAGAGAATTGCTTCAAGGAGATTTTAGATTCTGGATATTGAAAAAGAATGATTTAAATAAATGTACTAATAGTGAATGATATGTTGGATGAAAAGTTTTATGAAAGATTAAAAGAAAAGATTATACCATATTTTGAGTACGATGATGGACATGGTTTTGACCATACTGAAAGAGTTTATAGAAATGCTTTATTAATTAGTGGGGAGGAAAATGTTGATTTAGATATCGTGCAGGCTTCAGTTTTACTTCATGATATCGCGAGGGCTAAAGAGACTGACGAAAATGGGGTTTGTCATTCAGAAGAAGGTGCTAAGATGGCTAAAGAAATTTTAAAAGAGATGAATTTTCCTGATGAGAAAATTGATAAGGTTTTGCATTGCATAAAAGTTCATAGATTTAGCAAAGGATTGAAAGCTGAAACGCGAGAAGCGGAAATCTTGCAGGATGCGGACCGACTTGACGCTTTAGGAGCAATGGTTTTAGTAAGAATGATTCAGCGTAGCTTAAAATATAATCTTCCAATTTATGACCCTAATATTCCTATTAAAGAAAAATATGACGGAAAGGGAAAAACAGTTATTAATCATATTTATGAGAAAATTCTGAACATAAAACCTGAAACATTTAAGACAAAGAAAGCGCAGAAAATTGCTAAGGAAAGGTATGGGGTTGTCAAGGATTTTGCAAATAGTTATTTAAAAGAATGGAAGGGAGAAATATGAAAAAACAATTAAATATAGAAACTATTAATTTGCTTAATGAGATAAATGAAATCTTATCTCTTTGTATAAAATGCGGAATGTGTAAATCGCTTTGTCCTGTGTTCAAAGTTTTAAGAGAGGAAAGTGTTTCGCCGAGAGGGAAAGCGATTCTTTTGAATGAAGGGATTCTTGATAAAATTGTTTTTCAATGCACCTTATGTAAAGCGTGTGAAGAAAAATGTCCTCTTGATTTAAAGATTTGTGATGCTGTGAGAAAGGCAAGACAGATTTTAGTTTTAAGTGGAAAAGAACTTAAAGAAAATCAAGAAATGATTGATAATGTTCGCAGAACAGGAAACCCTTTTGGCAAAAATATTGATAAGAACAAAGAGAAATTTTATTGTTGTTAGAAACTAAAATTTTAAATTATTAGGTTTATCCCAATAAGAAAAGAAATCGTGTAATTCTTCTTCTGGAATCTCCCCCATTCTCAGCTTTGTTATTAATTCATCTTTAGAAGGAAATGTTCTTGGATTTTTTAATTTTCTATGTTCTGTTTCTCTATCTTCAATTTCTCTTACCAAACATTCAATTGCTTCTTTATCTCCCTGTTTCAATCTTTTAAGGTTCTTAACATATTCCCTTAATGTTCCAACCCCTTCTAAATACCACATTTGGAGATTTTTATTAGTTCTATCATTATAAAAAGTAAAATTAGCTCTACCTAAAATTTTTTCTTTTCCTAATTTTATATCTAAAACCAATTCTATTGATGGCCTGGTTTTATCAAAATCAATTCTACCATTCATTTCTTGAGGTCTTTTTTTATCAAATCTATCTGTTGTTATAAAATGTTCATAATTAGGAACTAATCTAAACATAGAAGCATGATATAATTGTTCTATTGGAAAAAAATAATGAATAGTATGAAAATACTGATGAAGATATCCCTTATCACTCATAAAGTAAGGATCAAAAGCCTTTTTTATTCTTCTTTTAAAAATATGTGCCCTAAAAACAGGTTTATCTCTAAATTGAAATACTTGTCCAATTATAGGGAATCCTGAATGAACTCTGTAAGGGGTTTCTAGATTATACTTACCAGTAAAAGAATCCCAACTCTCGTGATATTCTCTAATTTCATCTTGAGATAATATATCGTGCAATTTCATTTTACCACTTAGAAGTGGTTTGGTAAAATGAATATATTTATTTTATAGTGATATAGGTCGTGTCTTTATTTAGTGCGATTAAAGAAAAATGGGATTAGTTTTTGTTCTGCTTTTCTTAAATGTGCCTGAAATGTAGAATAAGAAATTTTCATTTTTTTAGCTAAAGCTCTTAATTCAATCTTTCTTGGATAATTATAATAATTTTCTTTTATAGCTAATTCCATCGCCCTCTTTTGTTTGGATGTCAATTCTGGTTGCATACTCAATATAGAAAAATTTGTTATCTTTTTTTGATTAATGCTTACTAATTCTCCATCATATCCCTTTTCAATTACTTTGATAAAATCTATTAACTCTTTTTTATCCCAACTTCCTATTGTCCAGTGATTGTAACCTTCTTCGTCTATAAAAATAGGTTCTAAGTTAATAATTCTATAATCATACATTGGTTTTAATTTTAAGGGCTCTATTATCTGGGCAATAATAAAATCCTCCTTATCTTCAATGTGTAAAACTCCTTTTTCTTTTTTGAAGTCTTTAATGAAATTCTCTTTATTTTTTTGCTCGCCAAATAAAAATCCAACTATGTAAACATAAATCCCGTCTTTTTTTCTATAAAAAGAAACTGGGAAACCAGAAATAGAAACATTGAATTTTTTTGTTCTACTTCCCATTCTACCTTTTTCTCCAGAGAATTTAACTTTAGCTACCCACATCTTAATAATAGATATAAGTCATATTTAAATTTATTTTATTTCTAAAAATGCGCTAACCAAAATTCTAATCTGTCTTTTTCTTTTTTGCGAAGTCGCACGAAACCAAATCTTTCAAACTGAATTATCGCACCGACTTTTAGTTTTTTTAATTCTGGCTCTCCTAATCCTTTTATTATAAAATTGTCTGGCATTCGCACTTCTGTTTTTATATTGTCGGCATTTGCAGGAAGCCAGTGAATAAATTTCGTCTGTAAATCATTCGTCGGCTCTTCTGATATAAAAGAAAATTCTCGCGGTTTTATTGCAAGAACCTGTTCTGATCTAAAATTAAGCAAGTGCATCAGACGATAGTTCTTGTTTTGCATTATTTCATAATCTGGTTTGGATATAAGAAATTCCTGTTTTGTCTTATATTCTCTACATCCTATTTTCTTGTTTGGATGAATGGGAATTTTAGCAGTCAATTCAGGGCATCCTTTTATTCTTATTTTTTCTGGAGCTTCCACAAAAAAATATCTCGGAGCTTTTTCAAGAAATTTCCTATTGAAAGCATAGAGAACTTCTATAGGCATCTTTATATTTTTTTTATTTAAACCAATACTCAAAATAAATTGCCGGACAGCCTCTGGTAGAATCCCCCTATTTCTCAAAGACTGCAAACTCCATGTTCTTGGGTCATCCCATCCGATATATTCCCCTGATTTTACTTCTTTTGCACCTTTTGATTTTGAAATTTTTACTCCTTCAATTGCAAAATGTCCGTTGTAAATTATTTCTGGATGTTCCCACCCAAAAATATTCCAAATATGTTTTTCAACTCTTGTTTCTATTGCAAGGTCTACCCCTCTTAAAATATGTGTAACCCCAAGAAGATGGTTATCAATTGCCCATGAAAAATCCATTGAAGGATAAACCCTATATTTGTTTTTTGTTCTCGGATGCAGATTATCAGAGATCTTGAACATTACTCTATCTCTAAACGCTGGGTCTGGGTCTTGCATAGAAGTTTTAAGCCGAACACACATTGAACCTTGAGGAGCTATAAACATTTTCTTCCATCGTTCAAGTTGCTCTTGTGGAGAAAATCTTTTACAAGAACACTCAATTCCTTTAGTTTTTAATTCACGCATTTTTTCTTGATTACACTCGCAAATATACATATATCCTTTTTTTATCATCTCTTCAGCATAAGCATAGAATTTCTCAAATCTGTCTGATTTGTAAATTACCTTTTTATCATATTCTACTCCAAGCCATTTTACCCCTTCTTCAATTAATTTGTAAGCATTGTCTGTGATAATAAGATCATCCGCATATAAAGAGATTAAAGCA
>CAZSWH010000008.1:15058-18596 GCA_964611235.1 Candidatus Woesearchaeota archaeon | reverse complement strand
CAGGAGGGCAGGCGACAGTTGAAGAGCACAGAAAAAAAGGAGGCAACATAGAGATTGATGTTTCATTTCAATATTTAAAAATGTTCTTTGAACCAAATGACGAAAAGCTTGAAGAGATTAAACAGGAATACAAATCAGGAAAGATTCTCTCTGGCGAACTAAAAGAGATACTTATTGAAAAAATTAATACTTTCTTAAAAGAACATCAAAAGAAAAAAGAAGAAGCAAAAAAATTAATTGATAAGTTTTTGGTAAAAAATTAATTGGGTTTATTTAATTTTATTGATTTCGAGATTATCTACTTATTTTATTTTTTCTTTAATGTAAGAAACAAGAATTGTATATCTCTTTCTTTTAACATATTCTTTTTAGGTAAATCATTTACAGAGGTTTCAATAAAAAACTCCTTGTTCATTATCATTTATAAAAATAATTTTTCTATTTGTTCTTCATTCCACCCTTTTTGAAGGAATATATCCTTAATCTGTCTGTTTGAATATCCTCTTAATTTTGTTTGTTTAATAAAATCTTTTGCTTTATCTAAATCTTTAGTTTGGGAAGTATTTGGTTTCAGAGATTTTTTCTTTTTTAGTAGAGGATGATTTTGTTGTTGCTCTGAATCTTGTTGCTGAGGGGGTTGTATGTTAAGAACACTAATATTCTTTTGCTCATTTTTTTCTTTGTTTTCTTTATATTGCTGGGGATTTTGTGTGACTGGAAATTGATTGGGTTGTTGAATATCTTGTATGTCTTGTTGTTGGACCTCTTCTATATATTTATTTTCTTCTAAAGAAGGAATTTCTTTAATAACAAGTGAAGGATCAATAACTTCTATTCCTCTTGGGGTAATTTTCATTCCAACAGCGTTCCTCTCATGTGATGTCCTCCTCATTTTAGCAATTCTTAACGCCCTATCTCCTGCTCCTGCAATATTGGATTCATAAAATATTATAACAGAATCTGACAAAAATCTTAAAACATTTGTTTTCACTAATTCGCTATTATCTTCACCCATACCCCCTTCAAGACTTTCATCAGCTAACACAGAGGTTACTTTTAATCTTTTTAGTAGAGAAGACAGTTCAAATATTATTTGTCTCATTTTCCCTATGTCACCAAAATTCATTGCGAGAACAGATATAGGGTCAAAGCAAATTCTTTTTATGTTATTCTTTGAAATTATTTTAGTAAGTTCAGATTTTAATTCATCAATAGAGGTCTGAGGAGCAAATCTCATAAACTTTATTTTTCCCTGATTGTTCAACTTAGTAAAGTCCCATCCATAAATCATTCCGTCTTTAAGAATTTCAACAACATCTGGCTCAAAAGAGCAGTAAAGTCCATTTTCATTAAATTTTGTTGCTCCGTTCCAGAGAAATTCAAGGAGAAAAGTTGTTTTTCCTGAACCAGGTCCTCCTACAACAAGATTATCAGAATTCCTAACAAAACCCCCCTGGCAAAGTCTATCAAAACCATTAATACCTGTAGGACATCTCTCTATCATCTCATTCATTTAAATTATTATAATCTTATCTTTATAAATTTTCTTGTTTTGGAGATATTATTTGGACAGGCCTAAGCAAGAGCCGTTTCATTTCACTTAGTTTTATTATTCTCTGTTTAGAAAAATATTGCTCTGCAAAAAATAATCTTTTGTCTTGTCCGAGATAAACTGCAGCGTGCGTTCCTTTTCTCCCTTCAATATTATAATTACTTAAAGGATTAAAAAAGATGACTATCGATTTTCCTTGTTCAAGAAGTTCAATATAATCTTCTAATTTTTCTGTTCTTGATAAATTCTTTACAATGTGATTTCTTCTTCCGAGATCCCACACATCTTCTGTAAAATACCTTGCTCCGCTAAGATAATTAGCCGCCATAACAGCATACCTAGCGCAATGAAGCCTTGGCAGGTCCTCAAATCTCGGAGCACAAAACCCTTTCCGCTTCATTTCACAAACAATTGCTATTTCTTGCCCAACCATTTCTAAGACTTACTAAATAACTTTAAAAAGTTTTCATTACACAAAGATATATGAAAATATTAAGTTTGCATTGTGATTACTTAAAATATAAACCTTTGAAGAAGGCAATAAAAAAACCTGAAGAGTTGGGTGAGAAAAAAGAAATAAAAATTCTTGAGCCATTGGGGATTTTTGTTGCAGTTGAAAAAATTGACGAGATTAATCCTGATAAAGCTTCAGACGAGCTTGTTGAAAATGTTATTGATTTGTTGGAAAAAACAAAAGCAAAAAGGATTGTCCTTTATCCCTATGCGCATCTCTCTTCAAATTTGGCGAGTCCTGATATTGCGTTGCTTGTTCTTGTTGAAGCCGAAACAAAACTAAAGAAAAACAAAATTGAAGTTTACAGGGCACCGTTCGGCTACTATAAAGAATTTGAACTAAAATGTAAAGGACATCCATTAGCAGAGCTATCGAGAGAGATTGGACAAAAAGAAGAGAAAGTTATTAAGATAAGCAAAAAAGAAGAATATGATGAAAAAAAACTTTTAAAGCAAATTTCAAAATCAAAACTTGACACAAGTAAATTAAAAGAAAATGACCACAGGATTTTAGGGAAAAAGTTAAATTTATTTTCCTTTAATGAAACAGCCCCAGGGATGGTTTTCTGGCATAACAATGGTTTGATTATTAAGAATGAGTTGATTAATTTTTGGAGAGAGGAGCATAGAAAAAAAAGTTATGAAGAAATTGAGACACCTCAAATATTAGATAAAAAATTATGGCAGATTTCCGGGCATTGGGAAAAATATAAGGAAAATATTTTTTTGACAGAATACGAAAATAGGGATTTTGCAGTTAAACCAATGAATTGCCCAGGAGGAATGCTTGTTTACAAATCAAGACCAAAATCCTATAAGGACCTCCCCTTAAGAATAGGAGAAATGGGAATTGTTCATCGTCAGGAATTATCTGGCGTCTTATCAGGGCTTTTTAGAGTTATTCAATTCACACAAGACGATGCTCACATTTTCTGCACAGAAGAACAATTAGAAAGAGAGATTGAAGGAATTATTATCTTAATAGATTTATTTTACAGAAAGTTTAATATGAAATTTGACCATGTAGAATTATCTACTCGTCCTGAAAAAAAATTAGGTTCAGAAGAAATTTGGAATTCAGCAGAAGCAACTTTAAAAAGAATTTTAGAGAAGAGAGAGATAAATTATAAATTAAATCCTGGAGAAGGAGTTTTTTATGGACCCAAAATTGATTTTCATGCAAGGGACTCACAAGGGAGAACATGGCAACTTTCAACAATACAGTTGGATTTTCAAATGCCTGAAAGATTTGAATTAGAATACACAAATAAAGAAGGTAAAAAGAAAAGACCTATAATGCTCCATAGGGTTATCTATGGTTCTCTGGAAAGATTTATAGGAGTTTTAATGGAGAGCACTAACGGAAATCTCCCTGTTTGGTTATCTCCAATACAAGCCAGAATATTATCCTTTACTGACCGAAATCAGAAAAAAGCAGAAAAAATTTTGGAAAAGTTAAAACAAGAAGGAATA
>CAZSWH010000008.1:0-15048 GCA_964611235.1 Candidatus Woesearchaeota archaeon | reverse complement strand
TACGGGCAGACGTCGATTTCTCATCAACAACAGTGAGCGACAAGGTAAGAGATGCAGAACTAATGAAAATCCCTTACATTGTTACAATTGGGGACAAAGAAGAAGAAAATAAAACAATCGCCGTCAGAAAAAGGGGAGAAAAAAAATTGAAATTTGATGTTAAGTTAGAAGATTTTCTAAAAGAAATAAAAGATAAAATTGTAAAAAGAGAATAAAAATTTTATAAAATTAGAACTTGCACAAGTCAAATAAATTGGAAACAAATAAATACTCTTTTTTTATTAAATTATATGATATTAAAACTTTTAATTGTTGTTGTAATTATCTTAATGGCTTTTGGTTCTTTTTATATTTATAATAATCTTCCTATTAATCCTACAAAATTTACTACTGAAAAAATAGAGGAAAATTTTACAAAGGTAATCTCTTACGAAGCAACACCTGTTTTTGCCGAGAATATGAGATTTGACCATAATGAAATTTCTTATTTTATAGAAAATTCTTGTTCAAATTTAAGAGTTTCAAAAATGGAGGAGGCTTTCAGGATTTTTAATGAAAAAATTGAAATTGTTTCTTTTTACAAAATCAATGATTCTGACAAGGCAGAGATATTAATCAGCTGTTATGAGGAAGATATTCAGGTAGGGGATAACCTTTTTGCAGCAGGGGAAGGAGGACCTACTAAAATTGTTAAAATTGGCAGATTTAATATAATTGAAAAAGGAAGGATTTATTTATACAAAGAACAAGAATGTGATTATCCTATTGTTGAACTTCATGAACTCCTTCATGTTTTTGGATTTGACCATTCTAAAGACCCAAAAAGTATAATGTATAGTGTATACAGATGCGACCAGAAAATTACCCTTAATATAATAAATACTCTTAAGGAATTATATTCTATAGAACCTCTGCCTGACGCAAAAATAACTGAGTTGAGTGTAGTAAAGAAAGGAAGATATCTTGACTTTAATATCACTATATCTAATGAAGGATTAGCAGATATAGAAAACATAAGCCTCATGATTCTTTCAGAAGGAAAAGAAATATCACAATTTTACCTCCAAGAGATTTATAAAGGTTACGCACGAACATTGATTATTACAAATTCAAAAATGTTCTCAAGTAATATAAATACAATTGATTTTTATATTGATTATGAAAATTTAATCCCAGAGATAGATGAAAGCAACAACCATATTCAAGCAAAATCTTAAATTGATATTTAATAAATTACCTACACAATAGTGTTCGGGTTAGCATTCCTTATATCTATAAATTAAGTTAGTTATAAAGACAGGCGGAAGAAGGGAATCGAACCCTCGTCTCACGGACCACAACCGTGCATTCTTCCATTAAACTACAACCGCCATTAAACCACTATTAAATTTCAGTATAAAAAGTTTAGTATCATAAAAAACGCCCGCGATTTCTCGCGTGACGCAAAAATTAAATAAATTTTATCCAGAGGATTTTTATTATTCTGATTTAGATTCTTCATCAACTGTTTCTGCAGGAGCAGATTCTTCAGACGGAGCATCAGAATTTTCCCCTTCGGATGTTTCAGTTTCCTCTCCTGAAGATTCTTTCGACTCTGTTTCTTCAACAGATTCTGAATCCTCATTTGAAGTTTCTGTTTCTTCTTCCATTGTTTTACAATAAAAAAAATCTTTATAAAAGTTTGGGTTCACTAAAGAATAAATCTTTTTCAAGAAACCTTAAAATTTTCCTTAATCAAAATTATCAAATAAAAACTAAGAGATTGACCTGTTGATGTTTTGTAAATTACTTCATTAAATAACTTATCGAATATCAAACAATTCCTATTTTCTATCTCCTGTCTGAGTTCAAACTCTTATGCATTAATGCTCTCACCGGGATTTGAACCCGGGTCTCCACCGTTCTCCTTAGAAATCTATTGGATCTTGGGTTGCCCAAGAGGGCTGAAATTTATCATCTCACCGACTAAAACTCCCCCATTGAGAGGGTGGTATCCTTGACCTCTAGACTATGAGAGCACATTAAAAGTAAATAAGATTAATTTTTAAAGATTTATGTTAGATTGTTTATTCTAAAATAGATTTAATTCTTCTCACTCCGGCGCTTGAAGATTCTTCTTTAACTATCTTAAATTTTCCTAATTCTCCTGTATTCTCCACATGGGGTCCTGAGCAGATTTCTTTGCTGAAGTTACCTATTGAATAAACTCTTACTTTCTCATTATACTTTGACTCAAAAATTCCTTGAGCACCTTTCTTTTTGGCTTCGTCAACATTCATCTCTTCCACAATGACAGGGATTTTCTCATTTATTTTTTCATTAACAAGATTTTCTATCTTCTCAATTTCTTCTTTAGTTAATTTTCTATCAAAATTAAAATCAAATCTTAATCTTTCTGGGGTTATGTTTGAACCTCTTTGATAAATGTCAGAATTTTTTAAAACGACTCTTAATGCCTGATTCAACAAATGCGTTGCTGTATGAAGTTTTGTTGTAGCCAAGCTATTATCCGCCAAACCACTCTTGAACTTCCTCGTAGACGCTATTCGCGAAAGCTCTTGATGTTTCTTTAATTCGTCTATAAAACCTTTTTCATCAACTTCAATATTTTTTTCTTTCGCCATTTCTTTTACCATTTCAATTGGAAACCCATAGCTTTGAAATAAAAGAAAAGCACTTTTTCTATTAACAGATTTTTTATCTTTAATAATTTTATTGAATAAATTTAGTCCTTTTTCAAGAGTTTTATTAAACCTCTCTTCTTCTTTTTCTATCTCTTTGTAAATTTTTTCTTTGTTTGCTTTCAGATGTTCGTAATCATCATAAATTTCAAAAACTTTCTCTGCAATTGGATTAATCAAGTTAGTTCTAACAAAACCAATTTTTCTTAAATTAATAATTGCTCTCCGAATTAATCTCCTCAAAACATAACCCCTTTCTGTATTTGAAGGAACCACCCCATCAGCGATAATAAAAACTGCTGCTTTAATATGGTCTGAAATTATTCTCATTGTTCTCTTATTTTCTTCATAAGATTTACCTGAAAGACGTTCTATTTGTTCTATAATTGGCTTCCACATATCAGCAAGATAATTATCTTCAAAGCCATTCAAAACAGCGACGGTTCTCTCAACTCCTCCGCCAAAGTCAATGTTTTTTTGTTTCGCTGAAATGTATTTTCTATTCTTATCTTTTATATACTCCATTAGAACATCATTTCCAATTTCAACCCATCTTTCATCTTTAGGGTCAAACTTTTTCAGGACCGGCTCTGCTGATTTCCAATAGAACTGCTCTGTGCAGGGACCACAAGGGCCTACTTTTCCCGCAGGACCCCACCAATTCTTATCACTCTCCAAAACCCCTCCTTCTAAAAACACAACTCGTTTTATAGGAATACCTAATGATTTCCATATATCTACGGATTCTATGTCCTTTGGAACTTCCTTTACTCTTTTATCCCCTCCAAATACTGTTACTGCATACTTATCTCTTGGAATTCCTAAAATTTTTGTATGAAACTCAAAAGTTAGCAAAATCGCTTCTTTTTTCCAGTAATCCCCAAAACTCCAATTGCCAAGCATCTCAAAAAAAGTGTGGTGAAAAGTATCTCCGACATCATCAACATCACCGGTCCTTATGCATCTCTGAACATTGCAAAATCTTTTTCCTTCAGGGTGTTTCTCCCCAAGTAAAAAAGGAACAAGAGGATGCATTCCTGCAGTTGTAAAAAGAACCGTAGCATCATTTTCAGGAACAAGTGAAGAGTTCTTTATCTCCCTATGCCCTTTTAATTTAAAAAAATCTATATAATTTTTAATAAGTTCTTTCCTGTTCATCTAAAAAAAAAGAAGAGAGAGTTTTTAAGATTTAGTATTTCAAAAGATATTTATTCATCTAATTCTTTTAATTTTTTTTGTATCAATTTTAATTCCTCATCAATTTTGTCTTTTTTAGAATAATCTTCTATAGACCCTACAACAAGTTGAGATTCTTTTTTAAGTTCTTTAGGAATTTCAACTGCAGGAAGTTTTTTTTCTAAAGAGTCAATTTCATTTTCTAAAGAGGAAATTATTTGGTGAAGTTTTTTTTTCAAATTATTTTTCTGTTTTGAAAGAGTAATTATATTGTTTAGATTTTTCATAGACTCTAAAAGATCTGCTTGACTTTTCAGAATACTTGCTTTGCTTACTCTGTATTTATCTGAACTTATTGATACATAAACTTCTTCCATTAAATCTGAGAAAAGACATCAGAATCAATTTCAGAAAGTCTTGCTTTTAAATTTTCTATTTCTCCCAACCAACTCTTTATCTCCTCTTCCTCTTTAACTTTTACCTGTTTAACTTTTTTTATAGTAGACTCCATTTCTTTTATTTTATTTTTTATTTGTTCAATATTTTTTTTCGCAAGTTGAAATTTATCAATTCTTACGAATATGGGTTCTACGTCCAAGGATTCCTTAGATGTGCGGGGGATACTAAAATGAGGCGTCACAACTTTTTGTATTACCTTAGAAGGCTCCTGAGAAACCGGCTTAGACAAAGGAGAATCCATTATTGAACTTCTCCCAGGCAAGGAAGGGATTTGACTCTCTAGATTCTGAGAAGAGATAGGAAAAGTTTTTTCACTTTCTTCTGCTCTCTCAGAATCTTGTGATTGAGAATCAATATCCACCTCATTTCCCTCAGAAGACAAATTATCACTTATCGCAGATTTAACTATTTCCTGATTTAAATTATTATTTTTAGGATTATTTGGAAGAGAAGGAAGTTCAGGTAAATAGTCTTTTTCTTTTTTATTATCTTTATCAAATAATTCTGGAAGTTCTGGAGCCAAAGGAATCTCTGGAATTTTTTCCTTTTTACTAAATATTCCCATATAAATTATCAGAAAAATTCTTTTTTATAGGTTTATATCAATTATATAATGACTACAAATCAAGGAAAGATATTTAAAATAAGCACATTTTGGATATTAATGCAAGTTAATCTTCTACACAATCTAGTTGAAGAGATGGCAAGTGCTGGAACAGGCAGAATAGTTGAGATTCTTTTTGGAAAAAAAGATGTAAATGAATTTTTAATTGCAAAAAAAATGAACATTACAATTAATCAAGTAAGAAACATACTTTACAAACTTTCTGCCGAAGGTTTGGTATCGTTTGTCAGGAAAAAAGATAAAAGAAAAGGGTGGTATATCTATTACTGGACTTTAAAAACTGAAAAGTGTTTAATAAAACTTGAACAGAATCTTTTTAAGAAAATTGAAGATTATAAAAATCTCCTAAACAATCGTGAGTTAAAAAGATTCTATGTTTGCAAGTCCTGCGGTATTGAAATCAACGAAGGAAATGCTCTTGAAGATGGATTCATTTGCAAAGAATGCGCAGAAGTTTATGAACTTTCTGATAACAAAGAAATAATCAGAGACACAAAATCAAAAATTACAAAAACTGAAAAAGATTTGAAGTTAATACAAGAAGAATTAAAAAATTATAGAGAAAAAGAATTGAAGAAAAAAGCAAGACAAGATAAAAAGAAAATTAGGAAAGAGGAAATAGGAAAGAAAAAAGTGAAAACAACTTCAAAAAATAAATCTAAAAAAAGATTAAGTAAAAGGAAAAAAGTTAAAAAAATTCCGAAGAGTAAGAAAAAAGTTAAAAAGAAAAAGAAAAAATAAGTTTTTATAAGGAAGTTTGTTATAATCACAATGAAGGGAAAATTTTTTTCAAGTTATACAGGATTGCTGATTTTAATAAATGTAATTATATTTTTCTTGTCATTAATTTTTATTGGTATTTTGGGTGAAAGATTTTTTGAGTTATTTGCACTAATACCAAATTTATTTTTTTCTGGTTATATCTGGACAGCTTTCACGAGCATGTTTCTTCATTCACCTGGAGGATTTCTGTTTTCATTACATCTTATTGCAAATATGGTCTCGCTTTTTTTTGTAGGAACTTTTGTTGAACACTTAATTGGCAGAAAAAGATTTTTAGGAATTTATCTTGCCAGTGGAATTTTCGCCTCTATTTTCTTCGTAACACTTTCTTTTTATTTTGGGAATTCAGAATTAGGTTCAAAATTATTCGGCTCTCCATCTGTCATTGCTCTTGGATCCTCAGGAGCAATATTCGGGCTTGTCGGCTTGATAGCAGTTCTCACTCCTAAAAATAAAGTCTATCTTATTGGAGGACCACTAATCGCAATTATAATCCAAGCAATTTTAACTGCAACACTTCCTGATTTATCTTTCTTATCTGTCTTAAACTTTTTTGTAATTATTTATTTTGTTTTTTCACTTTATGCTATATTTTCCTTCAACGAGAAGTTAAGAAAATACGCTCTTCCGTTGGAAATGCCTTTTTATTTACTCCCTGTAATTGCGATTGTTCCTTTAGTTATCATTGGATTATTCATAGAACTTCCAATAGGAAACAGCGCACATTTCGGAGGGCTTCTAGCCGGCTTGGTTTATGGAATTTATCTTAAAAAGAAATATCCCAGGAAAACAAAAATGATAAAAAATTATTTTTCAAAATAACAAAATATAAAAGTAATCTTTATAATTAAGAATTATGGAAAATAAGTCAAGAAGAATAAAAAATATTTTTGTGATTATTTTTTCTATTTCAGTAATATTAATTTTACTGGGATTTTTTGATTTGGGTATTTCAATAGCAGGAATTAATATTGGATGGATAATTTTATATCTTAATATAGTTGTTTATTTCTCTTTAGAAAGAAAGCCATTTAAGAAATGTTTTAATTTTCTCAAAGAGTGCAAATGGTATTTTGTTTTCTCATTAGGGATTTTTAGTTTAGTTTTTTTAACAGGATTTGCATTTCCCATATTTTTTAGAGAGAAGATTATATTATTTATACAAGGATTAGTGATTTCTATAGAAGGAAAAAACCTATTAGAATTAATAAGTTTTATTTTTCTTAATAATATTCAGGCAGGTTTTTTTGTAATGATTTTTGGGATATTTATAGGAATTTTTCCTATTATTTCTTTGGTGTTCAATAGTTACCTTATAGGATTTGTAGCTCGTGAAGCTGCTGAGCAACAAGGAATTTTTATATTATGGAAGATTTTACCTCATGGAATTTTTGAACTTCCTGCAGTACTCCTCTCTATTGGAATAGGACTAAAAATAGGTTTTGATTTGTTTAGAAAAAATTGGAAGAAAAAATTAGGGAATAATTTTAAAGAAGGGTTAAGATTTTTTGTTTTTGTCATCATTCCTGTTTTAATCATTGCAGCAATAATTGAAGGAGTTTTGATTTTTTATCTCAGATAAATTTTCTTATCACATAATTAATCTTTCAAATCACTAATTCCAATAAGAATGAAAACGACGCCGATAAAAATCATCATCCAGATAAGCCCTCCTTTAAAGAAAATCAAAGCAGCATTTCCAAACCCCCATACCCCTCCTTCTTTTGCAAGCCATAAATAGATTGGCACGAGCAGAAAAACCAACCCTACCAAAAGTTCAAGGAATTTATTCATAAAGATATAAAACAATAAGGGTTTAAATATCTTTTGAAATGGTAAGCTGTCAAATAAACGTCAGTTCGCAAGGTTTAAATTGGATTAATTCTTATTATTTTTATGGGGTTTTTAGATTGGTTATTTGGATGGAAACCAGAGAAATATCAGTGGTATTCTTTTTATGATATTAGAAAATCTTCTAAAGATTGGACTAATGCTCTTAAAAGATTTGAAGCAAAAGACGCATTAAAAATTGCTCCTTTTATTTATCTCAAAGGAAAAAAATATAGAGGAAAATTTTATGTTACTAAAAACTATTGTGAGATTATTGCTGGAAAACATAAACTTATAGTTCCTCTTAATAGATGTTCATTTAAAGAAAAAAGAACTGAACATTATCAAGGACAATCACATGTTACAGAATATTATATTACTCTTGTAATTAAAGATGTATCAAAAGAAGATTATGATAGATACAGAGAATTTAAAAATAAGAATAGAATTTATACCTTTAAAAATTGTGGTTATCCTCAAGGAAGAAGCTGGGATGGAAAATTAAGAAGATGTAAGGGTTGTTGAGAAAAATTAAGATAAATTATTTTCTTTTCTTCTTAAAATTTAATCCCATAAGATACTTCTTGGAGCTTTAATCTTTACAGGTTTTTGACTTCCCTTAAATCTTCTTTCAAATTCTCTTAATCCTTGAATTTCTTTTGTTTCTCATCTCCTTTACACACAAGAAGGAATACTTGACGATACAATTCCTAAAGAAAGAATATTAAGGGAATTGAAGCAGGATTAACTTGGGGAAAACACGGAGAAACCACAATTGTTTATACTGATTTAGGAATAAGTGAAGGAATGAAACAAAGAATAGAGAGAGCAAAAAAAGAGGGCATAACTATTGAATATAGAACTTTAAATAAAAATTAATTTTTTTGGTTGGATTACCAACCTTTAATGCACCAATAAGAGGGACTCAAAAGATTTAAATACTAATAATATTAATTAACTTAAAGATGGTGAATAAAATCGCAAGAATTTCTTTTTGGAGTATTTTAATAATTTTTAGTTTAGTCGGAGTTTTACTTCTTGGAATTGTTCTTGCTGACCATGAAGTAACAAATCAAGAGACAGGAGGAACTTCTTTTAGTGTTAATCAGTCTGCTTCAACTTTATATAATATCACTATTAATAATACTGATGATGGTCAGGATGCAAATATAACACAAGTTAACATAACTATTCCCGACACATTTAGTTTTATAGCAGGTACAATTGGAACAGATGCTCTTAATGAAACTTTTACAAATACAACTACTATTTTAAACTGGACAAATTCTACAGCATATCTTATTAACGGAAGTAAGTGGAAATATTTTTGGTTTAATGCAAGCGCGGCAACACCCGGAGATTACAACATTACTGTTACAACTGTTAATACAACTGGTTCTTATGATTCAAATATTTCTGTAGAAGTTAACGATACAGTAAATCCGATTGCTTCCCTTGGGACTAACCCAATAGATAATTATGTAAATAATTCAAGTACCATAGTCTTTGATTTAAAATGTAACGATAATTATGATATGGGAACTTTACAACTATATGGAAATTGGTCTGGAGGATGGCATGCCAACGAAACAAACAGCACACCTATAAATGATACTTATTGGAATGTAAGTGTTTCTGGAATTGCTGATGGGAACTACACGTGGGGAGCATACTGTAACGATTCCGCAGGCAATTATAATTGGAGTGTGAATAGAACACTGATAGTCGATACAACTCCACCTTCAGTCACAATCACCTCTCCAACAACCACTACTTATAATACCCCTTCAATTTTATTCAACATAACCGCAACAGATACAACAACTTCTGTAGATAGTTGCTGGTATTCTTTAGATGCTGGGGCAACAAACCAAACATTAACACAAGATGGTTCAACTAATTATTATAATTATACAAATTCGTCTGTTCCTGATGGGGGCAGTTATACTGCACACTTTTGGTGTAATGATAGTGTTGGGAATTTAAATGATACTGAGAGTGCTGTATTCACAGTTGTCAATGGTATTGTTTCAGAATGTAAAATTCTTAATACAGCAAACACAACCTACACATTAAATCAATCGATAGATTCTGGAACAGACGGCGATTGTATTATTATTTCTAACGAGAGTATTATTCTTGATTGTGCTGGTTATAATATTACTTTTGGGAATTCTTCAGGAGGGATTGGAATTATAAATATGGATGGAATTACAACGGTAGGATATACTAATGTTACTATTAAAAACTGTAATATTTATGAAAACTTAACAAATTCAATTAATGCTACAGCGATTTTCTTTGGAGTAAATTCATCATCTGCAACTATTTTTAATAATACTATTACAACTCAAGGAGAAGAAACAGGGGGAATGCTCTTTAACACAAATTTAACAAATTCAAATATAAGTTCAAACACCCTCACAATTTCTGGAAATAGTGGTATCGGAATGACAGTAATAAATGGGTCAGATACAAGTATAAATTCAAACACTTTCACAGTTTCTGGAAATGATGGTGTCGGAATTGCAATAATGGATGGGTCGAGTATAGGTATGGATTCAAATGATATAACAATTTCTGGAAATCTTTCTGGGGGAATCTATTTTATGGAGGGAGTCACTGATTCAAATATAACCTCAAATAATATTAATCTTAGTGTTTCTAATCCAGAAAACACAACAAGCATTCTTTTGTTTGGAGGTTCAAATTCGAATCTTTTATATAATAATACAATTACCACTTCCGGAGGCGGGATTATTATTGAAAATTCAACATCCACTAATTTTAGTTCAAATACAATCATAAGTTTGAGTTCGGCATCTGATTCAAATGCTGTTTTTTTAGAAGGTGCAAATTCAAGTGTTGTAGAAAATAATAATATTACTACTGCATTAATGGGAATTTATGTTCAAGGGTCTCCCAATACTAATATTAGTTCAAATAATATTACGAGTTCAGGCACAGAAGATGATGATACCAGTATGATTCGTTTAGAAGATTCAGATAGTAGTATAGTAGATTATAATATAATCACCGCTTCTAATGAAAGAGCATCTGGAATTGCTATGGAGGATGTAAATAATGTACTTGTTAATTTAAATACAATTACAACTTCTGGCGAAGGTGCATCTGGAATTTGCTTAACTATATCAGATAGTACAAATATAACTTCAAATAATATAATCACTAATAACACTAATTCAGCTGGAATCTTTAGTACATTTTCTAATTCAACTTTGATTTTCAATAATACAATAACAACTACAGGTAATTCTTCAAATGGAATTTATATTTTTAATTTATTTAACACTATAGCCAATAATACCCTTAATACAACAAATGGATACGCCATTTATGTGGATGGTTTAACTGTAACATATTATAATCATACTATAGAAAATAATACTGAACAAGGACAAAATATTTTATATTTTTTTAATAATGATTCTGGAATTGTGGAAGACCAAACCTTAGGACAATTAATCGTAACCAATTCTACAAATGTAACAGTAGATAATGTAACTGTTAACTACGATGGCCTTACTTTTATTTTCACAAATGGTTCCCTTATTAATAACAGCAATTTTACTACTACAGCAAATAATATACATGGGATAGATTTTTTTGATAGTTCTTATAATAATGTAACAAATTGCAGGGTAAAAACTTTAACAGGAAATGAATCCTGTATTATTTCTTTTTATTCTAATTCATCTAATTATAATATTTTTTACAATAATATTTTTAATGTTTCAGTAGAAAACTCATTAAGTGATTCTGGAGCTGGAGTTTGTTGGGGGGATTCTTCACCAGTTAATAATACATGGAATACTACATACAGCGCCTCTGTAACAAATATACTTGGTCATGGAATCGGTGGAAACTTTTGGACAAATTCATTAGGCACAGGATATAGTGATAATTGCACTGATGCTGATGGAGGTTATATATGTGATGACCAATATGGAATAATAGACTATAATATAGATTATCTTCCTCTTGCTGACCATACTAATGCTGCTTTTGAGTGTGCAACATTAAATACTGAAAATGAAACATATTATTTGAATCAGAGCATCTCCTCAAATGGGACTTGCTTTAATATCACAGCAAATAATATAACATTAAATTTTAATGGTTTTAATATAACAGGAAATACGACTGGCTATGGTATAAATATCACCACCCACAACGACACAACAGTTTTAAACGGAACAATTTCAAACTTCTCAAACGGAATTTATATTTCATCAAGCTCAAGTAATTCATTCACAAGCATTAATATAATCAACTCTACAACAGACGCAATTCTTTTAGAAGGAAACACTTCTGATAACAATAATTTTACAAGTATAAATACAACAAATACAACCTCATCTCACTACGACATTAATTTTTCTACTGCAGGTATTGATGGTACATGGATTGAGGGTATTAATTTTGCTAACTATTCTTTTGAAGGGGTTGGAGGAAAAGTTAATTTTAAGGAACCAAGTTTTGGGGAAATTGTATTTTTAGAAGCAATTAATGGAAGTGGAACTGACCTTAGTAGTGATGTTGATGTTGACGAGGAGTGGGTATTTGTTAATTCTTCTAATAATGCAGGGGTAAATAAAAGTGCGAATATATCATTTTATAGCGTCTCTTTTACAAATCCTAAACCCCAATATAGCTCTGATAATAGTGTGTGGGCAGATTGTACTGCAAGCACAAATCCTGCTTGTGTTGAGTTCTCTTATACTATAGGAGGAACTTTTACATTTAATGTGTCCCACTTTACTTACTTTAAAATTGTTGAAGGATATAGCGCTCCTGAAGATGACGATACATCTTCTTCTAGCGGGGGAGGGGATATTAACTATTATCCTTCTTTAGAGCAATTAAGTGATGGATACACAAGAAATTTATTTAGAAATTATAAGATTTATTTTGAGGTAAAAAGAATCCAACACCTATTGAATGTTGACAGCATTACAAGTTCAGGCGCGACAATTACAATATCATCAACACCTCAGACAAAAACATTAGCTATTGGAGAAGAGTGGAAAGTAGAACTTACAGGAGATAACTTCTATGATTTATTTGTTACCTTAAATAGCATAACAGGGAATACAGCTTCTTTGACAATAAAGAGTGTCAGTGAAGAAATCAAATCTATTGATGTTCATAAAGAAGGGGAAAAAACCGAAGAGGAGATAACTCCTGAAGTTTCATATTCTAAGAATATCTTTTGGGAGATTATTCTTATTATTTTAATTATTCTCGCAGTTGTTTTAGTAGTAGTTTCTGTAAAAAAGAAAAAGAAAATAAAGAGATAATTTAATAAATGTTTTTTCTTTTAATTTTAAGCTCTCGTAGTTTAATGGATAGAACACACCGTTGCGGTGATTTGTTTTTGACAAAAGTGAATCTTAATCACAAAAGTGAATCGCAAATTCGGTGTAATCGGAGTTCAATTCTTCGCGAGAGCGTTTTGTTTATTGAAGAATAAAGAAATAACTTTCCGGATTTATCAATAAATAAGAATTTAGATAGTTTTTACAAAAAGATTATGAAAAAATTATTTTTAATCTTATTAGTCATAGGAAAATTTATTAACTTTATTATTTTTATTTCTTTATGATTTCGAAAGAGATTTGTGAAGATGATTGCGAAGAGATAATTTTAGTTAAGAATAGTAAACTTTGTAAAAATTGTACAAATATTGTTATAGGTAAGGGAAACCCAAATGCTGAAATTTTGTTTGTAGGGGAGGCTCCTGGCAGAAATGAAGACTTGCAAGGATTGCCTTTTGTGGGCGCTGCTGGGAAGAATTTTGATAAAATGCTTGAAAAAGTAGGACTTAGTCTTGAAAATATTTACATTGCTAACATTTTAAAATGTCGTCCTCCTGAAAATCGAGACCCCTTGCCTGAAGAAATTCGTGCACATACTCCGTGGCTTTTGAAACAAATTCGAGAAATGAAACCAAAAGTTATTTGTAGTTTTGGGAATTATGCGACGAAATTCTTTTTAGCCAAAGGAGATATTGAAGAAATGAAAAATCAATTAGGGATTACAAGTGTTCATGGAAGACCGAAAGAAATAGAATTTAATGGATTAAAAATAAAATTAGTTCCTCTTTTTCATCCTGCCGCGATAATTTATAATCAAAGATTATTGCCCTTATGGGAATCTGATATAGAAATTGTTAAAGAAGAAGTTAGAAAGGCAAGAGAACAAAAGAAATTGTTTTAATCTCTTCTAAAACTTTTCAGAGCATCTCTAATTCTTTTGAATTTATAATGTGCATCAATTGTTTCAAAATTATCTTTTGGGCAATTTCTCTTTAGAGTATAACTTCTACATTTTGGACATTTTCTCAACAAAGTCATTTTTCCTCACTAACAGAAAACTCGCAATTATTTTCCTTTGCTCTTTTTTCAATTTCTTTCAGAATTTCATTCATTCTTTTTTTACCTTCTTTAAAATCTTCAACAATTAACTTTAATCTAAAATTTCCTGCAGAGATATAACTTATTAAAATTTCATCATCAGAAAACTTAAGGACTTTCTTTACTCTGTTTATTCCATCTTCTTCAAGACAATTTAAACTTAAATTATATTTTAGTTCATGGCTTTTCTTTTTCTTTTCTACAATTCTTTTTACAGCTTTATATTTTTCTTCAGGGATATATTTTTTCAGAATAGTCTCTTTTTCTCTCGCTTTATTAATAAAATCTTGCAAGCTCTCAAATTCCTTTAAAATATTTTTGATTACTTTTTCTGATTCCTCTTTAAATATCTGTCTAAATCCTATTTTTAACGCCTGCTCTTGTTTATATCTTTCAATTATTCCTTTCTTCTCTTTAGAACTAACTCTTCTTAAAGAGAGATAAAGATGACCCTCAGAATTCCCAAGAACTTTACAAACAATTTTTTTATTAGGGGCTACATATTGCCTCATATATTTTATTCTCCCAGGAGCAATTTCAGAAGAAATTATTGTTCCTTCTTCCCCTGTCTCAAGAACTACAGACGTAACTGTGTTTGTAACTTCTTTAACAGTGCATAGGACAACATCCCCTTCTTCCATAATTTTCTTCTCTTTAATAAATCTTTATTTAAATTTATATCACAAAACTTCTTCTACCCTTGAACGAATTTTAGCTTTCCCGCCTGTAGGAATTGCGAGAATCGCATTGCATTCAAGACACCTGACTTTCATAGAAGCCTTGCCAAAAATTACCTGAGAGTTCTTACATTTAGAGCACTTTACTCTTACAAATTTTCCCTTACTGTCTTCCATACTATTAGATAAGTAAATCTGTTTTTAAGTGTTTTGATATTAAATTTTTACTCTATTATCTGATTAACATTTCCTAGGGTTAATTAGTATTCTTGATTAATCTTTATATAACACATTTTATTCATTAAGTCATTAATACATAACCTCTTAAATCAGATAAATATATAAATCCTTTTTCTCTTTATCGTTGATGGGAAAGAGGG
>CAZSWH010000007.1:0-19768 GCA_964611235.1 Candidatus Woesearchaeota archaeon | reverse complement strand
GTTAGTTGTACAGGAACTGTATGTGATATAGATTGGTCTCAATGGAATACTTTCTTGTATGAAACAGACTTAATTGTGTATTCGAGTAATTCAAACAACGAGATAACTCTTCCAGCAAATGGTGGAGGATTTAATTTCTGTGAAAAGAATGACTTTGCATTTAACTTAGTGCCAGACACATACAAAATAGAAACAAAGATATTACCTGTGACTGGATAAACAAAATATATTTTTTATTTTTTTCCTTTTATTTTTAAGGAAAGAGGAAAATGAAGCCCTCTTGTAGGGGGTTTTTCATAGTCATGCTGTGAGGTAAACACAAGGAATGAAAAGAAAAATAGCAACAGTAATTTTAGGAATTTTCTTAATTGGAATTGCGTCTGCTGGTTTGCTTGATTCTTTTGGGAGGATTACTGGAAGTGTTGAAGTTAAGGGTCCAGTGTTTTATACCGCTTCAAGCAATGAATTAATAATAAATGAAAAACCATCTAGCGGAAACTGGAATATTATAAGTAATGGCCCTTATGTAAAAAGAGAGTGGGTTATGAGCAAAGAAAATTCTTTAGGAGGAATTGATTTTTACAAACCTGAAATAAATTTTGTTGTTAATTTAAAGATAGGAGATGATTTTAATGTCCCACGGGGGATAGGTTTAGAATTTGGCTATTATGATTCTAATGACAACAAAAAAACTATTTGTTCTACTAAATATCTTTCTATAACTAAAAATGGAACAATAGAAATCCCCTGTCCTCTAATCAATTATGAAGAAGACAATCCTCAAAATATAGAAAGATTTTATTATTCTTTTGAACCATTAAGTAATAAAAAATATACAATCTTTACTAAAGATACTTATGTAGAAATAATTGGAGTAGTTAAGGAAACAGGTAGTAATGAAACTATAAACCCAATCCCAATTTCAAAAGCAACCCATCTTAATCAAAGTAGACAAATAATTTCAGATATTTATGAACAAGTAAAAGCTAAAGATAATAATTGGAGCGAGCAAATTGATAATAATGAATATGTAAGGGTTACTTTTGAGGAAAATTTAACAAATAAAAATGACATAACGATTTATGCTCGTTCAGAAAATAATACTCCTGTAGAAATTAAGGTTTATACTGAAGACAGCACTGAAATAATAGCAAAATTTGAAAATATAACAAATGAAAATTGGTATACAATTTACTTAACAAACCTTCCTAAAAATGAAAGTTATAATATTTTTGATTTGAAATCAATTGGAAATATAGAATATAATTATATTTCTGACCCCTTACCTTGGCAATCAAATTCAACAATTATTAGTGAGAATAATACTGGAGAGAATTTTAATTTCACAGAGTTTGTTAAGAACAGTAGTAATAATAATGAAACTTTAAATAATCATAATGGAACACAAGGAAGTGAAAATGAAAGTGTTGAGGTTTTTCCATTTCTTGAAAATGCAACTGAAACTGAAGAAATAGAAGAATCTAATGCAACAGAAAGCTCTTTAGAACAGCCTGTTACAGAAAAAGAAAATATAGAACCACCTATAGAGCAATCAATAGCACCAACAGAAGAAATAACACAAGAAAAAAATAAAAATACAGAAACAATACTTAAATCTACTTTTGAGTTCCAAACTGAAAAACAAACTTCAGAAATAAATTCACAAGATAATGAAAATAACGAGGAAGGTAAAGAAACATGAAACACAAAACATTAACAACAACCCTTGGACTGATTCTTTTAGTCGGAATTTTTTTAATCGGAGTTGTAACTGCAGGGAATAGGACTTTATATAATTTGAGTGGGATTAATATTCCGTTGGATGTTGTTGCGGGGAATAATTTTGGGGCGGATTTTAGTTTTAGGTATTTGGATGATTTTGTTAATGTTGATAGTTCGCCTTTGATAATTCAGCTTAATTTTAGTTCGGGAGATGAGGAGTATCCGGTTTGGAGAAATGACTTTGAGGTGTCGGGGCGTGTGGAGAAATATGCTTTGTGGGGGCTTATTCATACAGGGACGGTTTTATTTAAATGTAATAATTCGGAGAGTCAGGTGATTGAGCATTCTTTGGATTCTCAGGAGATTTTAGGGGTTAGCAATGGGACGTTTTATTGTTATGATGAAGGAGCTGATTTGAAACTTGAAGAATATGATGAAGTTTATTTGGATATTACTTCGCATCCGGCGTTGTGGCCTGGAAAGTATAATTTGACGGCTTCGATGTTTTATTTGATTGATGGAAGAGCGCCGTTTGTGAATATTACGAATAAGGGTTTGTTTGAAAAGTATTATAGGGAGAACGATAATGTGTTGGTTAGGGCGACGATTAGTGATGCAAGTGGGATTAGTGAAAAGTGGACTAGTGTTACTCTGGCTGGGGCTGAGATTTTTCTTGTGAACTATGACCATTTTGAGAATGATGAGTATTATTTTTCTATGAATACGCCAGTTAATATTGTTGAGAATGATTATGAGTTGTTTGTTTTTGCTGAGGACGGGTTTGGGAATAGAGGAAATGACAGTGTTGCTTTGAAAATTGATAGGAGCCCGCCGGTGATTAGTTTGATAAGCCCAATTGATGGAGTTTATGAAGAGATATTACCTATTAAGTTTAATGTAACTGATAATAAATCTGGGGTTGATAATAACAGTGTTAAGGTTAGATTAAGAGAAATAATCAATGGAACAATAATCTGCCCTGAAATAGGAGGTCCAATAGGAAAATTCAGTTGCACCACAACCAATTGGATAAATCTTTCTTATAATACCTCATCAAAATTATTTGAAAAAGAAATAAATGTAACAAAGCTCGATTTAACTTCTGGGGAATACTGGCTTGATGCAGTAGCAAATGACATTCTTGGAAATAAAGTTGAATGGATTGCGTAAAATGAAAAGAACAATTTTATTTTTGTTGATGGGATTGTTTTTTATTGGTTTTGCGAATGCAGAAGGAATAGGAAAGATATGTATTGATTTTGATTCTCCTTCACCACCTTACAATCTTTCTCTCTCTGGGAATGTCAAGGAAATTCTTTTGGAATGGGAGCCAGCGACAGACGAGCCAGAATGTAGCGGAATAGCTAAATATGTTATTAACCGTGATGGGAAAAAGCTTGGCGAGGTGCCAAGTGATGTTTTAAATTTTACTGACAGCGAGGAGCTTTATGCAGGGGTATATTCTTATACAGTTTATGCAATTGATAGGGTCGGACATAATACAGGGAATGCAATAAAAAATACAATTACTATTGACGGCGAAGCGAAGCGAAGAGTTTCAGGAGGGGGTTCTTCTTCAAGTTTTGTGTGTTATGAAAAGTGGAATTGCACCGAATGGAGCGAGTGCATATCAAACGAACAGAGAAGGATTTGCGAAGAACTAAATAATTGTGGAACTGAAAATGAAAAGCCGATAGAATTTAGGGAATGTGAGCTAATAGAAAATGAAACAATTTTTTTAGAGCCCTCCACCAAAACAGAAACACAAGATGACCAAAACTTTTTCTCGTTAGTTACAGGAGCAGTGATCGGAGTTCTCGGAACGCCGACAGGCATTATAGGAATTATTTTTATTTTAGGGATTGTTGGTGGGCTGGTTTTTGTAAAATTCCAAAAGGCAAGAGGAATGAGAAGGAAGAAAGGAAAATAAAAAAGATTTTAATGTCAGAATGAAAACAATAGAAACTTGTCTTGGGCATATAACTGGAAATTGTTTAAATTGCAAATCTGACGAGAAAAACAGGGAGTGTCCAAATTACAAACCTTCTATAATGAGAGTTTTTGAAGTTGTTGATTCTTATGAAATCTATAAAATAGAGGGGTGATTAGAATTCTTTTTCCATATAAATTCCTTCTTTGTCTAATTCCTATCCTAATTTTCTGTAATATTCCCTGACTCCGACTCCAGATATAATTCTTATTTTTTTTCTTCCTTTCTTTTTTGCAATTATCTCAGCTTTTTTTATTAGTTCTTTCCCTAAACCTTTGTGCTGGTATTCTTCAACTGCATTTTTTCCAATGTCAAGAGTCGGTCCATAAACATGGATTTCTCTAATCATTGCAGGAGTTTCCCTTTCTTTTTCAAGTCTTAGACGGAGAAGTCCAAAAATTATATCGTCTTTGTTTATTACTTCAATGAAATATTCCTTGCCTTTTGAAGCAGAGTATTTCATTACTTTGATTTTAATTCCAGGATTTATTTTTCTTTTATCTCTCACGGCAAAACCAATTTCACGGAACCTTATTTCGTTGATTTCTTTCTTTTTAGAAAAAAGGAAATTTCTCGCAAGTAGAAAAACTTTTATTGGCGAACCGTGGAAGTTTCGCTTATGGAAAGTCTCTTTCTTTCTAATTTCATCTTCAATATCTTTTCTCAAATCAATATTTTTTATTCCTGCGATAAGGTAGAAAAGGGGAATCTCGCGCATTATCCTCATTATTCTGCAATATCTCGGCGTTAGTTTAATTATCTGAATTACCAGTTTTTTCGTCTCTTCTTTTGTATAAGGGACATATTCGCCGTTGTAATAAAGAGATTCAAGTCCTGCTCCTTTCAAAACTTGGCACGGATAAATTTTAATCTGATCTGGTTGGAAATCTTCTGAGGAAAATAATTTTCCAAACATCTTAATATCTTTTTTTGGATTGCTTCCCGGAAGCCCAGGCATAATGTGATAACCGACTTTAAATCCTGCTTTTTTTAATCTTCTTGTTGTTTCTATGACATCTTTGACTTTGTGCCCTCTGTTTACTTTTTTGTAAATATCGTCGTCTATTGCCTGAACTCCAAGTTCAACTCTTGTTGCTCCGAAATTTAAAATATCTTTTATATGATTTTCACTGCAAAAATCCGGGCGGGTTTCAATGCAAAGAGCAGTGCATCGGTGCTTTGCTGTTTCATTTATCTTTTTTGCTTCTTCCAGTGACTTTGAGGTTTTTCTATTCAGAGCATCATAACATCTTTTTATAAAATTCTTTTGGAAATCTTTTGGATAAGAGAGAAAAGTTCCGCCCATTATTATCAATTCAATTTTTTCTGTTGGGTGTTTCATTTCATTTAGTGTTTTAATCCGTGATAATACCTGTTTGTATGCGTCGTAATTACATAATTTTGCGCGAAGAACAGCAGGACTTTCAGGAGTGTAAGACTGAGGAGCATTCAGAGTAGGGCAGTAAAGACAGGTTCCGTGCAGGCATCGCTTTGGAGGAACCATAACTGCGACAGGCGCAACCCCTGAAATTGTTTTAGTCGGCTTAATCATATATTCTTACTACTATTTTGTTTATAAATTTTATAGAATGATTTTTATAGTTTGATTGTTTATTAAGTTTGTTAGAGTAATGAAA
Organism: Candidatus Woesearchaeota archaeon; assembly: GCA_964611235.1. Lineage (GTDB taxonomy): Archaea > Nanobdellota > Nanobdellia > Pacearchaeales > GW2011-AR1 > JAGVXH01. The sequence goes on along the minus strand of CAZSWH010000007.1, from coordinate 14,419 downwards.
TGGGCAAAGAATATTTAATTAATTTATTAAAGGAAAAAGGTTTTTCTGAAGAAATCCTTAAAGCATTTAAAAAATCTGATAGAAAGAAGTTCATTCCTAAAGAATTTAGAGATAATACATATTTAGACATCCCAATCAGGATAGGATATGGGCAGACAACATCACAACCTTATGTTATAGCATTTATGTTGGACATTTTGGATGTAAAAGATAAACAGAAAATTCTTGAAGTAGGCTCTGGTGGGGGGTATGTTTTGGATTTATTGTCAAATATTGCACCTAAAGGGAAGATATTCGGAATTGAAAGAATAAAAGCTCTTGCAGATAGTTCTGCAAAATTACTTGCAAATAAGAAAAATGTAAAAGTAATCTATGAAGACGGCTCTGAAGGACTTGAATCAGAAAGCCCTTTTGACAGGATTATTGTAAGTGCTGAGTGCAAAAGTATCCCAAAAAATTTAATCCACCAATTAAAAACCAAAGGTATACTTGTTGTCCCAGTAAAAAATTCAATCATATTAATTAAGAGAGACAATGGAATAAGTAAAATAAAAGAATACCCTGGTTTCATTTTTGTTCCATTTATAGAAGACAAATCAAAAAGGAGGTAAAATGACAGTTGTTATAACAATAAGTGCAATAGCAGCGATAATTGCTGGAGTAGTTATTATTATCTGGCCAAAGATAATCAACTATGCAATAGGTCTTTGGCTTTTGCTCTACGGAATCCTGCAGATTATTCCTGAGTATTTGTAATAGGATAATTATATTTAGATTTCCAACGGAGGTTTTGTTCAATATACTTTTCTTTTAGTCTGGACTTAACCTCAGCAAGCAAAGGTTTTAGTAAAGGAAATTTTTTAACTGCTTCGTCTGCATAAGTTGCTATATGGTCTCTGTAATCATAATTTCTTCCCCTGTCGCCTCTTTGAATTAAATGAATTAAAGATTCTAATTTATCTTTTGCACGAATAAATCTTGATTCTGGCGAAGGAGAAATTGTAAATATCTTGTCTGTAATATTTATATGCTAAATGTCTAATTACTTTTTCTTCAGATTTTTTCTTTTGCTCTCTGGTAATTTTCCCTTGCGCAACTAAAAAGGAATCTACATCTACATCTTTTCCGCATTCTCATAGGTCATGAACTAATGCTAATTTTAAAGAATGTTCTATATCTAAATCTAATTTAAACTGATGAATTAAATCCAGAGACAAAGTGCGACTTTCCACGAATGGTCTGCAGTTGATTCTTGTACAGATTCCACACAAGAACTATACCTTATTGTTTGCTTAAGCTTATTAGCCTCTATATGAAAACCTAAAAGTTCTGTTAATGTCATAATTCAAATAAATTAGTGTTGTTAATAAATATTATTATAAAGGAACATAACTTTCTTAGTAGATGAATCAGGAAAAAGTTTGGAACAAGATTTCAGAGTCGTGGAGAGAGTTTAAAACTAAAATTTCGCCTGCAGTTGAGAATTTCTTGAAAGACAAAAAAGGAAAAGTTCTTGATGTTGGGTGTGGAAGCGGCAGGAATTTTTTGAAGATTGACGGGCTTGAATGGTTTGGAGTTGATTTTTCTGAAAAGATGCTTGAATATGCAAAAAGCAATGCAGATAAAAAAGGAATTAAAATTGAACTTAAAAAATCTAAATCAAGCAAATTGCCTTATGAAAATAATTTTTTTGATTGTGTTTTGTGTGTCGCTGTTTTGCATTGCATTGATTCTGCTGATGAGAGAAAAAATACGATTGAAGAAATTTACCGAGTTTTGAAACCAAATTGCGAGGCACTTATTTCTGTTTGGGGAAGAAAATCCCCCAGGCTTAAAACTAAAAAGAAAGAGTGTTTTATTTCTTGGACAATTAAGGAGAATAGTAAAATAAAAAGGTATACTTATGTATACGATAAAAATGAACTGGAAAATTTAGTAAAAGAAACAGGTTTTGAGATTGCAAAATCGTGGGAAGAAAGGAATATTAATTTAATTATTAGAAAAATTAAAATTTAATTCCCCTGTCTTCTATGTGCTCTTAAACTTGGTCTGACTTTAGGAGATTTTACAGAAGAATTTCTTAAGCCCCTTGCTTTTACTGACGTGGATGTTAACGCCCTGAAACTTCTTCCTCTATTTGCTTTTTTTGTGATAAAAGATAATTCTTTGTCGTTTTTTATTTCTGGCGCGTTTCTGTTGACTAAAATTACTTCGTAAAAATAATGCATTCCATCTTTACCTATATTATAAGAGTTCAGAACTTCCATATTCCTGTATTTTCTTGCGACTCTTTGCTCCCCAATTTCCTTGTAATTCATTGTAAGATTTTTCCTGATATGAAGTCTTTTCGTTCTTCTTGCTTTATTTGGTCTTGTTCTCTTGTGCCCTCCCCGTCTTACGCAAACTCTAACTACAACAATTCCTTTTTTGGCTTTGTAACCGAGAGCTCTTGCCCTATCAAGACGAAGTGGCTTATCTACCTTCACAATAGTTTTATCCTTACGCCAACCAATCATTCTTTCTCTCAATGTCTTTACATCTGGTTTTTTCCACGCTTTTCTTAAATATTTTGCAATCCCCATTAAATAATTATTGAAAATTGGTTTTTAAATATTGGTGTTTGTTTTAAAATGATAAAGGAAGTCTTATTTTAGCCCCATAAGATTTTAACATTTGTGCGCTCCTTTCTATAAGACCTTTCTTTCTCCCTGTTAAGTAATCAGAGCAAATCGTTCGCCCAGGACTGTCCTGGGTTCAAATCAATTTCTATTTATGAGCTCGCTGGGATTTGAACCCAGGACCCCCGCCTTATCAGAGCGATGCGCTACCTGACTGCGCCACGAGCTCATAACCACTTTAAAAAATTCTTATTTATAAAATTACCTTTTAACTATGCTTTTAATTCAATTATAAGTTTTTCGTCCTTTATATAATATTGAAGAACTTCAAGCGTCAAAGGGATAAATTTTGTGTAGCATTTATCTTTGGAGTAAGCTTTTATTTCTAATCCAGAAGCAAGTTTTGTAATTATCACTTCTTTAGGTGATTTAACCCCAGGAGTGACTATTTCATAAATAATTTTATCTGAAAGACGTTTGACCTTTGATTCAGCTTTTATCTTTGGCAGTTTTGTTTTTTCTCTTATCTGCTCTTCAGTGAAATTATTGACAACTCTTGGACTCTTATTTTCTAATATCTGTTTCATTTGGGGGTTTCCTGTAGATATTTTAATTTTAAAACCTCTCGGAAAATTATTTTCTTCTGATTTATTTGCTTCATTCATTTTCTTTTCCAGTTGTTTTATAAGAGAGTTCATTATTTTTTCCATCCCAAAAGGGAGTTTCAATTCATCTCTGATTAGGTCTACTGAATCCTCTTTTCCAAGAACCCCATAGTTTTTCTCTTCCTGCACCCTCTTTAACGATTCTCCACAATATGGGCAAAATCTAAAACTTTTCTCAAGATTCTTAGCGCAAGAGGGACATTTTCTCTTAAACATCATATAACTAAAGAGGGCATCTATTTAAATTTATGGGATTATTTTCAAGGACAATAATTCTTTAAAAGAAATAAAAATTGTATTTATTATGGGGAGATTAAATTCTAATAAAGATACTTATTTAAGGGAAGTTAATATTGTTTATGAAACCTAAAAAAATTATTGCTAAACTATAAAAATATCTTATTCTATCAAATAGTATGACAGAACTTAAAAAAATATCTGATTGCGAGTGGGAAATCCCTAAAGAAGAGGGGATGTTAGTTCCTGGAAAGATTTTTGTAAGTGAGAAACTTCTTAAGAAAATGAAAGAAGACAACACTCTGCAACAAATTAAAAATGTTGCTATGCTCCCCGGGATAATTAGATCATCTTATGCTATGCCAGACGTTCATCAGGGTTACGGATTTCCTATCGGGGGAGTTGCTGCTTTTGATACAGAAAAAGGAGTAATAAGTCCTGGAGGCGTCGGCTATGACATAAACTGCAGCGTTCGTCTCCTCGAAACAAATTTGATTAAAAATGATTTAAAAGGAAAAGGAAAAGAAATTTTGCATTCTCTTTTTAGAACGATTCCGTCGGGAGTTGGAGTAGGAAGCAGGTTAAGAATTGACAGAAAAGAATTAGATGAGGTTATTAAGGAAGGAGCGCAGTGGGCTGTTAAAAAAGGTTATGGTAAAAAAGAAGATTATCTTAATACAGAAGAAGAGGGGAAAATGAAAGGAGCAAATCCTGATGCTGTTTCTCAAAGAGCTAAAAACCGTGGGTTGCCACAACTTGGCACTCTCGGTGCTGGGAATCATTTTCTTGAAATTCAGTTCGTAGATGAAATTTTTGAAGAAGAGATTGCAGAATTATTTGGGTTAAAAAGAGGACAGGTTACAATAATGATCCACTGTGGGAGCAGAGGACTCGGACACCAGGTTGCTTCTGACTACATTAAATTAATGGATGAAAAATATGGACATCCAGAGTTTGATAGGGAACTTGTTAATGCTCCTATAAAATCAGAATTGGGGGAGAAATATTTTTCAGCGATGGTGTGCGCTGCGAATTTTGCTTTTGCAAACAAACAAATAATAACTCACTTGATTCGCGAAGATATGAAAAAATATTTTCCTGATATTAAGATAAATGTTGTTTATGATGTTTGCCATAATATTGCTAAGTTTGAAAAACACATTATAGACGGAAAGGAAAAAGAAGTTTTGATTATGAGAAAAGGAGCGACGAGAAGTTTCGGTCCGAATCGTGGGGAGATTCCTAAAAAATACAAGAAAGTCGGGCAACCTGTTTTAATTCCAGGGAGTATGGGAACAGCTTCTTATGTTTTGTGTGGGACGAAAACAGCAGAAGAAAAATCTTTTGGCTCAACAGCTCACGGAGCAGGAAGATTAAAGAGCAGGATGTCATCAAAAAGGGAAATGAGTTTAAATGAAGCAAAAAAAGAGATGGAAAAAAGAGGGATAGAGATTGAATCAGGGAGTGTAAAAGGAATTTTAGAAGAAATGCCTTATGCTTATAAAGACATTGATGAAGTTGTAAGAGTTAGTGAAAAAGTGGGGCTCGGAAAAATTGTCGCAAGATTAAAGCCAATTGCAGTTATGAAAGGGTAAAGAAAGATGTTTATTTTGATTGATTGAATTTGGTAGAGAATAAATAGTTTAATAATATTGAACCAACAAGCCCTACATTTCCTCCAAAACTTCAATTCCTAAAAGTCCTGAACCTTTTTTTAAAGTAATTCTAAAAGCGTCAACTAACTTTAATCTTAATCCCTCTTCATTGCTCCCCAAAACAGGGCAGGTGTGATAAAATTCATTGAAAATTTGGGCAAGTTCAAAAGAGTAAATTGCGATAATGTTTGGTGACAATTGTTTGTAAGATTTTTTCACAACATCAGGAAATTCGTTTATCTTTTTGATAAGAGATATTTCAGAATCTTTTAAATCTATAATTCTTACTTTTTTTCCTCGCTTTATTTTTCTTATTATTGAATTTGCTCTGGCATATGAATAAAGAATATAAGGTCCTGTGTCACCTTCAAAATTAAGAAATTTGTCTGCATCAAAAATGAGATTATTATTTGGAGAATTTTTCAGGTCACCATAAAAAATCGCTGCGATAGCAATTTTGACTGCTCTATTCTTTAGTTCATTTAATGACAAACTTATTTTTTCTTTCAGATTTTTTTCTGCTTTGCTAATAACCCCCTCAAGAATATCTTTCATAAAAATTGTCTTTCCTTTCCTCGTTGCAAGCTTTTTCCCATCCTTATCTAAATATAACCCGTGCGAAACATGGATGCAATCTTTTGCCCAATCATATCCCATCTCTTCCAAAATTCTAAATAACTGATTAAAGTGGAGATTCTGTTCTACACCAACTTCGTAAATCAATCTGCAAAAATTATATTTCTTTTTTCTGTCAATTGCTGCGGCTAAATCTCTTGTAATGTAAAGGCTCGTTCCGTCGCTTTTTTTTATAAGCGCAATTCCTAAATTTTCTTTTTTCAAATTTACTATTTCTGCACCCTCATCTTTCTCAAGTAAATTTTTGCTTCTTAGTCTATCGACAACGAATTCTATCTTATTATTATATTCACTCTCCCAAGAAAAAACATCAAACTCCACCCCAAGCATTTTGTAAATTTTATTAAATTCCTTAATTGAGAGCCCCCTGAACTTTTTCCATAATTTTAAATTTTCTTTATCTTTGTTTTCAAGTTTTCTAAACTCCTCTCTCGCGTCTTGCTCTAATGATTTATCTGAATTAACTCTTACGTATAACTCTTGTAAATGAGAAATAGGATTAATTTTTAATTTTCTTTCGTCTCCCCACTTTTTGTATCCTAAAATTAATTTGCCGAATTGGGTCCCCCAGTCACCAAGATAGTTTATTTTTATTGTTTTATAGCCATTAATTTGTGCAATATTAGAAATTGAATTTCCAATGATAGTTGAACGAAGGTGTCCTATTCCAAAAGGTTTTGCAATATTCGGAGCAGACATATCAATTACAATAGTTTTTCCTTTACCTTCTTTGTTCTCACCAAAGTTTTTTTTAGAAACTTCTTTCAAAAATTTCTTGACTAAAATTTTTTTGTTAGTGAAAAAATTAATATAAGCATTTCTTGATTCCACTCCTGAAATTTCTTTTGGAATTTTTTTTCTTAATCTTTCTGTTAGATCCTTTGCTATCTCTAAAGGATTCCTTTTCATACTCTTGACCAAACTAAAACAAGGAAAACCATAATCCCCCATTTCATTCTTTGGGGGAATTTCAATTAACTCAAAAATCTCTTTTTCATCTGACCCTATTTCTTTTGCTATTATTTTTGCAATAACTTTTTTCATAACTAAAATAAAAAAAAAGAATTAATAAAACTATCTTAAATAAGAATCTTAAGGTTTATATACTTATTTTCCTTTGAATTTTAAATAAATAGGAGGTAAGAATGGACAAAAATGTAATTGATTGGATTGCTATTGTTCTTGTAATAATCGGCGGTCTTAATTGGGGACTTGTAGGGTTCTTACAATTTGACCTTATTGCAAGCTTATTTGGAACAGCATCAACTATCGCAAGAATAATTTATTCATTAGTGGGAATTTCAGCGCTATGGATGATTTATTTTTCATTTAAGCAATAACATGTCTTGGCCCTAATGGGCCTTTTTTTATAAAAATTTATTAATTCTGTTTTTCTTTCTTGTTTATGAAAATTCTAAATAGTTCTTTTTTTAGCAAAGATACTTTAAAAGTAACTAAGGAACTTCTTGGAAAATTTATTATTCGTGAAACAAAAGATGGAAAAATCATTGGGAGGATTGTTGAAACAGAAGCCTATCTAAAAGACGATCCGGCTTCACATTCTTTTTGCGGACGAACGAAAAGAAATTTTCATATGTTTGAATCAGCAGGTAAATCTTATGTCTATTTTACTTATGGAATGCATCATTGTTTTAATATTGTTACAAACAAGAAAGGAATCGGCGAGGCGGTTTTGATTCGTGCAGTTGAGCCGATTGGAGGAATTGAATTAATGAAAAAAAATAGAAAAATATTTGATGAGAAAAATTTATGCAATGGTCCTGCAAAACTAACTATGGCTTTTGGAATAGATAAAAAATACAGCGGGATTAATTTATTAGATGAAAATTCTTCCTTGAAACTAATGGACTCGGACGAGAAAGATAATTTTGAAATTACCCAAACAAATAGGATTGGAATTTCAAAAGGACAAGAACTAAATCATAGATTTTACATTAAAGGAAATGAATGGGTTAGTAAGAGATAATATTTATTTCTTTAACAATTTAAAGATTGCCATAAGAAGAAATCCGACGCCGAGTCCAAGTAAAAATCCTGCAGCCCAGTGTCCATAAAAACCACCAACACCCAGCCCCATAAAAATTCCAGCAGGAATAAAAAACCCTGTATTGTCTTCGTATTTATGTCCAACTTCTTTTTTCTTTTTCATATGATTCTACTGTTCTCATATTTAAAAACCTTTATAAAGTTCTTATTCTTTAGTTTTGAAATTAATATGGAAATGAAAGGGAGAAATTTTAGAGGATGTTTTTAGAAACTTTGAGTATGATTGATGGGGGTGTTAATCCTCTTGGCGGAATAGGAAAGGCAGTTACAGGATTTGCAATTTTACTTTTTTTTATTATATTTGGTTTGTATGTTTATTTGTCTGTTGCTTATTCAAAAATAGGAAAGAAAGCAGGTATAACAAATTCAGGTGTAGCTTGGATGCCTGTTGGTGGATCTTTAGCAGTAATCTTTGAATCTGCAAAAGCACATTGGTGGCCATTTTTAGTAACTGTAATTGGATTTATGTTAGGATATATTATAATGATTTCAACATTAACCTTAGGTCTTTTCGCAATTGTGCTTGCAGGGATTATTCTTGTTGCAACAGCTATTTTTATCTCTGTAATTGGAATAATTTGGCATTGGAAGACATACGAAGCGGCAGGAAGCAAAGGATGGTTTGCAGTAATCCCTTCAATAGCAATGGTATTAGGACTTTTATTAATGTTAGTTTCTCCTGGCTTAAGTTCTATAATTTATTTACTAGGAATAATTTCTCACCTTGTATTCATAGGAATAGCTGCCTGGAGTAAACAATAAATCAAAATTCATTTATTTTTTTCAATTTTTCTTTTTCTTTAAAGAACCGCCCACTCTCCTTTTTCTTTTTGCTCCCTGTCAAGAACACTTCCTTTCTTGTTTATCCTCGGGCGCCCGCTTTCTTTATCTTTTCTTAGCGTGATGTCAAGAGATTTTAACAACTCAAAAATTCCTTTTTCAAAATCCTTGACTTCTCTTGAGTTTCCTTCTACTCCTGCTTCGCCATCAAAGTTTATTATTGAATCAGCAAGGTAAGAGATGAGTAGTAAATCGTGCTCAACAACAAAAGCTGTTTTTTGTTTTTCTATCATTATTTCTTTAATTGCTTTTGCTGACGAGATTCTTTCTTCTACATCAAGGTATGCTGACGGCTCGTCAAAAAAATAAACATCTGCTTCTTTTGCTAAACATCTCGCGATACTGAAACACTGAAGTTCCCCGCCAGATAATTCACTTATTTTTTTCTGTTGAAAAACTCCGAGGTTAAAAAGACTCATCAACTTCTTATTTATCTTTTCTCTTAAACAAATGTCTTTTACTATTTCTTCGTTTTCTGTAAAAAGATATTGTGGTTTGTAACTTATTTTTAAATCCAAATCAATTTTTCCTTCGCTTGTCTGAATTTCCCCCACAAGTGCCCGTATAAAAGTTGTTTTTCCTGTTCTATTTCTTCCAAGAATTCCTACTACATGGTTCTGCTGTATCTCCCCTGCTTTTACCGAAAGTTTAAATCCTGACTCAAATTTAATATTAAAATCAGGCCACTTACTAATTTTTAATCCACTTATTGAAGGATTCTTAGTAAAATTAAAATTAATTTCTTTGTCTCTTATTCTTAAATTTTCTTCTTTTAGAAAACCGTGTAAATAAGAGTTAACGCCGTATTTTGCTGTTTTCAATTCACTGACAAGACCAAATGCCCCCCCACTTCCATAAAAGATGTTAATGTAGTCCACAAGATAATCTAAAACTAATAAATCATGCTCAACAATAATTGTCATTTTGTTTTTTGAAATCTTTTTAATGAAATCTGAAACACGAAGGCGCTCTCCAATATCAAGGTAGGCGAATGGCTCGTCAAAAAAATAAACATCCGAATCTCCAAGTGAAGCCGCAATAATAGCAACTTTCTGAAGTTCACCGCCTGACAACTCGTTTGTTTTGTTTTCAACAATTTGAGAAACATTAAGTTCCATAGCAAGTTTTCTAATTTCCTTTTCATCTCCTCTTTGTTTCAATAAATCAATAACTTTAACATTTGCAGATAATTTAGAAAGATTTTGTGGTTTGTAACTTATTTTCTTGGAGCCAAGACCGGCAAAATAATTTTTTAATCCGCTCCCTTGAAAGTAATTTAAAATTTCTTTTTCTGTTGTCTCCTTACCAAAGTTTATTTTTTCTTGTCCAGATAAAATTTTAATTGCTGTTGATTTCCCAATTCCGTTTCTTCCAAGCAACCCAATAATATTCCCTTGCGATGGTACTGGCAATCCATATAAAGCAAACCCGTTTTCTCCGTAGCGAAAAACTAATTCCTCTTCTTTTATTGAAGGCAAATTAATTACTTCAATCGCTTCAAAAGGACACCTTTTCTGACAAATCCCACAACCGATACAAGTTTTCTCATCTATTTTTACTTTATTTTCAATTAAAACACAACTATCTTTTTCCTTTTTCTCAACAGGACAATATTTTTTGCATTCATGTCCGCAAGCATTAAGTTTGCATTTTTCATTATGTATAATAGCCAGTTTCATAAGAATAAGTTAAGAAAGAAGAGTTTTAAATTTATTTGATTAGCACTTGCTCCCACATTCAGGACAGAATTTTTCCCCTCCCTTAAGCGCCCAGTTGCAATTGTTGCATCTCTTTATATCTTTTCTTTTTTCTATAACTGCCTCGTAGCCCTCGCGACCAGAAAGAATTTTTCCGAGAATTCCTGCTACTTGTTTTTGCCCCTCTCCTTCCTGAAATTTTCTTAAATCAAATCCATCCATAAACAAGAATAATTAAAAGGTTTTATAAAATTATCTTCATTAAAATTATACGCCTGTGTAGCTCAGTCGGCAGAGCATTTGATTCGTAATCAAAGGGTCGTGGGTTCAATCCCCATCACAGGCTTAGTTTCTTCTTAAAATTTTATGGGTAATTTTTTCTTTTATCTTCTTTTTCTCAATTCTTATTGTTACTTTTATTAAAATTATAAATAAAACAGAACCTACCAAGAAAAGTAATAATTGTTGAGATAGGGATAAAATTCCTATATAAGAGAAAATAATCGCCTGAGGCAGAAGCCCTACAATTGTCGTCGTTAAAAAAAGATTTGTTTTAATATTTGTAAGAAGACCCAATGCGTAACTTAGAAGATCTACAGGAGCAATCCACCTCAATAAAATGAGATTTGCAAAATGGTATTCTTTAGGAATTCTTTTTTCAATTCTCTCAATTTTTTTAAGAGGTATAAATTTTCTCAAAAGCGATTTTCCGTATTTTCTTGAAATTGAGAAAGCAATAAAAGAACCTAATGTCCACCCTATCGTGCTAAATAAAGCTCCTGCTTGCCATCCCCAAAGGTTTGAAGCAATTGGAATCAAAGGCATAGCGCTTATCGGAGCAATTACAACAGCAATGACCACAAAGACGATAAATAGAATAATCCCAAAGAAATGATATCCTGAAATAAACCCATTTATATTATCAATATTTTTTTTAACTAAATAGGAAGATAGAATAAACAAAAAGATTATAATTAAAATTGCAAGAAATGCTTTAAACTTGTTTTTCATAATAGCATAAAAATTTAATACTATATTAAGTTAATGGATTTAAGTTCCCTCAAACTTAAAAATAACCTTTTTCTTTTAATCAAATGAATGTAGAAAAAGAAATTTTAAAGACAATAAAAAATTATAATCTTATTGGGAAGAAAGAGAAAGTAGTCGTTGCTTTGTCTGGAGGAAAGGATTCAACTTCTGTTCTTTATATTTTAAAGAGAGTAGGTTTTAATGTTCAGGGGTTGCTCATTGATTTGGGGCTAGGAGAATGGAGTAAAATCCACAACGAAAAAATGACTAAATTTTGCGCTGATTTAAAAGCCCCTCTTGTTATTGTTGATTTGAAAAAAGAAATTGGACATGGAATTTGTTTTATTAAATCTGTTTTAAAAAAGCAAAAAAATCTTACTGGTTGTGCAGTTTGTGGGATTGCAAAGAAATGGATATTAAACAGATGGGCAAAGAAATTTAATGCGGACAAACTTGTTACTGGACACAATCTCGACGACGAAGCACAAAATGTCCTTATGAATTTTCTAAAAGGGAATGTTTTACTTGGGGTTAATTCAGGTCCTGCAACAGGAGGGAAAAAAATTGAAGGATTTGTTCAAAGAGTTAAACCTTTGTTTTTTATTCCAGAATCAGAAATTCTCAAGTATGCTAAAGAAAAGAACTTTGACATCCTTTACGACAAATGTCCTTGTGCTTTCGGAACTTACCGTATTGAAATGCGAAACTGGATTAAAGATTTATCTGACGAGGAAAAACTAAAAATTGTTAAAGGTTTTCAAAAAATCGCTTTCAAATTAAGGAAAGAACATTCTAAAGAAATTTTTAAATGTAGTAATTGTGGAGAGCCGTCAAGAGGAGAGGTTTGCAGTTTTTGTAATATAGTTTTGAGTATATGAGTTTTTATTAAGGGTGGAGTTTTTGTTTGGTTATGGAGATTGAAGTTGATATGAGGGGGAAACTTATTGTTATTGAAGGGACGGATTGTTCGGGGAAGTCGACGCAAATTGATTTGTTGATTGAGAAATTAAAATCAGTTGGGTGCGGAGTTGCTGTTCTTGATTTTCCAAATTATTCGACGCCGACGGGAAAAATTGTGAGGTGGTATCTTGATGGGGAATTTGGGGATGCGAATGAGATTGATGCGAAGATTACTTCGATTTTTTATGCTGAAGATAGGTTTGCATCGAAGGGATTTATTGAGGACGAATTGGCGAAAAATAATGTGACGATTTTGGATAGATATGTTGAGTCTAACATGGGTCATCAGGGCGGGAAGATTAGAAATAGGTACGAGAGGGAGAAGTTTTTTGAGTGGTTGCGAAAATTGGAGTATGGGAATTTTGCTTTGCCTGAGCCGGATGCGGTTGTTTTTCTTTATATGCCTTATGAGATTGGACGCGAGTTAATGAAAACGCGCGAGAGGAAGTCCGAGTTTCATCCAGGGGCGGAGAAATTGGACGGACATGAGGGGAGTGAGGAGCACATGAGAAATGCGGAAGAATCGTATTTGCATTTGGCTGAATTATATGGTTGGATTAAGATTGATTGCGCGCCGGATGGAACGATTAATTCATTAAAGACGCCGGAAGAAATTCATAAGGAGATTTGGAAAAAGTTAGATGGAATTATAAGGGAACGATAGATTGTTAAATATAGTAAACGAAAGTGTATTGTGTATTACAGTAATCTTTAAATAACTTATTAATTTTAATTTTCTTGTCTCCACAACAAATTGTGGAAAAAAGAGGTGCAAGATACTACATCTTGTGTTATAATGTTATGTCCATATTGTAATAATTTAAATACTAAAGTTACTGATAAAAGAGATTATGATTCTATAACTCGAAGGAGGAGGGAATGTCTTAAATGTGGCAAGAGATTCACAACTTATGAAAGAGTTGAGATTGATTTAAATGTTATAAAAAAAAATGGACGCAGAGAGAAGTTCTCAAGAAAAAAACTTTTTGATGGTGTTGCGAAAAGCATTGAAAAAAGACCTTTCACAAGCGAACAAATTGATAAGATAGTAAATGATATAGAATCTAATGTTTATCGTGTAGCAAAAGATAAAGATATTAAAAGTTCAAAGATTGGCGAGATAGTTATGAACAAACTAAAAAAAGCAGACAAGGTTGCTTACATTCGTTTTGCAGCAGTTTATCGTGACTTTGAAGATGTCAATGATTTTAAAGAGGAAATAAAAAAACTTGGATAAAAGATGGTAAATAAAATTAGAAAACGGGACGGGAGTGTAGTTATTTTCCAGAAAAGCAAAATTGCAGATGCAATATGGAAAGCTGTAAAAGCTGTCGGGGGGACTGATAGACAGAGAGTTGAACAGATTGCAGATTTAGTTGTGGGAAGAATAGAGAAAGTTCATGGAGATTATGACATACCGGATGTTGAAGAAGTTCAAGATTTAGTTGAAAAAATTCTAATTGAAGAAGGTCATGCTAAGGTCGCAAAGGCATATATTCTTTACAGAAAGAGCCACGAAGAATTGAGAAACATTAAAGGACTTTTTGATACAATTGAAGCGGTTGAAGATTATATTGGATTGGATGATTGGATGATAAAAGAGAACTCTAATATGGGTTTTTCTCTCCAAGGGCTAAATAATTACATTGCTACAAAAATTATTTCTAATTACTGGATGAGAAGAATTTATCCCGAAGCGATTAGGAAAGCTCACGAAGCAGGAGATTTTCACATTCACGATTTAGGGACTCTCGGAGCCTACTGCGTTGGCTGGGATTTAAAGGATTTATTGAGTGTTGGTTTTAGAGGTGTCAAAGGAAAAGTTGAAAGCAAACCTGCAAAACATCTCAGGACAGCTTTAGGACAGATAATTAATTTCTTCTATACTCTCCAAGGAGAAACTGCTGGTGCACAAGCTTTTTCAAATTTTGATAATCTAATCGCACCTTTCGTCAGATATTATAATATTTATTAAACCCAATTAAAAAAATTTATTAAATATTTATATTTTAATA
>CAZSWH010000006.1:0-19865 GCA_964611235.1 Candidatus Woesearchaeota archaeon | reverse complement strand
TTAGTACACGGCCCTGTCGCGGCCGGGACCCGGGTTCAATTCCCGGTTGGGGCGTTCTTGAAAGTTAAACACCCTTAATCATGGTATAAAAACTACTGCGATTTATCGAGGGTATGGATATACACAACTACAAAAGACAATTCGAGCGACAAATAGAACTGCTAAAGGAAGATGAAAATATTCCTCAAGTAAACAAAGACTTCTCTCCAAAGTTTAAAACTATTTCTTTTCAAATTTAGTTATTTTTTCAGAGTAATTTTGAGAGCCACATTTTTGGCATTTTTTTAAATTATCTAACTTATTTCCAATATCAAGAGATTTATTAGAGAAAAAAGCCCCAGAAGAACTTCCTAAATTCCCGATACCAACAAATGCATTAGCTAAAGACTGGCGTTGTAATCCTTTTTCCTCTGAAACCAAAGAGTGCCAAATCTTACCACATTTATTACATTTTCTTTCATATTCCTTAACCATTCTTTTTTGTTTCTCAATTTCATCTTGATAACTTTGTTCATAATCTTTCGCCCAAGAAATTATTTCTTGAAGATTCTTATTTTTGTGAAAAATCATAAAATAAAATATCCAACCAATTGCTAAAAATATAAAGATTATTAGATTAGTTAAATATCCTAAGAGTATTGAAAATATCAAAGGAATAATCACAAATATTGCACTTTTAAAACTTTTTTTATCATTATATTTTTCTTTTAACATTTTCAAATTATAGTAGCAATATTTATTTATTTCTTTTTTAGATTTGAAATTTTTTAGTTCTTCTATTTCTTTTACCATCACTTAAACCAATTCAAAAATTTAATTAATATTCTTTCAAGAAAATTTTTATTTCTATTACCAACTACAGCACCAGTAATTAGAGAAGTTTTATTTTCTTCATTAGTGGAATTTTCTATAATTGGTTCATTAAGAATACATTTTTGATTATAACAAAGGTTAGTTTTACATTCGTAGATTTGGTTACACGACTCATTTATTTCCTTTTTTAGATAGAAATGTTTTCCTTCGACAAAATAACTTTCGCCAACCATATTAAAAGATTCTCCAGTTAGATAACATATCTCATTAAGGTAATAGCCTTCGCAAGAGTTTATAGCATTAAGTAGTTTCTTTTGTTCAATTTTTTCAGTTAATTCTTTAAGTTCTTGCTCAGTAAGATGATTTATATCAAAATCGTTCTTTGGTTCAATTCTTTTTTGAATTTTTTCCATGATTTCTTTTTCTGTAGGGAATTTGACACCCGGAAAATCTATTAGTGAAATTGGAGAGATTATAGGAGACGAATCTAATGAGGGACTGGGTGTAGTATATGTAGCCCCTCTAACAAAACCTGCCCCCAAAATCCCTATGCAAATAACTAACAAATATATTTTCTTCATTCTTTGCCTCCGCCGTAATGAATGCATCCTCCGATGTCTTGGTCTAAAACACAATAGCCTCCTTCATAGTATACCACAATCATTACATGGTCTTTAAGTTGGAATATAGCGTAGTCGTAACCGAGCATTTTAGCCAGAGTTGCGTAGTAAATAGCATAACTTTTACAATCTGCTCCTTTTTCAAAAATATCATCTATTGAATAAACTTCGTCCCTGTAAGCATAATTGTAATTTTCTACTGCCCATCTTTTAACACAGAGAATTTGTGCTGACGCATTTACTTCTTTTGAACAATTATTAAAAATTTGTTGGGCTATTGGGAGATTTTCATTATATTCTATAATTTCGTTGATATTCACATTAACTTCATTAAATTTCTTTTTTTCAAATAAGCCCAATTTATTGATGGAGTATCCTGCAACAAAACTAAGAATTAAAATAAATAATGCAGAAAAGATAAGTGCAACTAAGAGGAAATCTTTCTTATTCTTAAATTTCTTTTTCATATTATTACACCAATATTAGTTTATTATGTTAATATATAAATACTACCAAAATTGGTGTATGGAGATAAAGAACAAAGAGCTTTTTAGTAAGCTAAAATTAATTTCTAATGAACAAAGATTCAAGATAATTGAATTAACTCAAATAAAATCTATAAATCAATGTAAAATCAAATTCTGTTCTTTAGTTAGGGTGTTTAATTTTTCTTAATAAAACTAAAATAAATTTCTTTTTATATAATTTTTAAATAAGCAATCTTTTTATATGATTTGTTCTTAAGAAAAACATGTTTGAAGATACAAAAATTGAAAAGAGAATTGATATTGAAGAATTTATAAAATTTATTAAGGAATACAAAGAAGACCAAATTGAGTGCACAGGACATACATTTTTTAGATTAAGTGAAAAACAGAGAAAAATTTATACTTGCAATGAATTAATAAAAATTTTAACTCAAGAAAAACCTTTTTTAGTTGGTTTTCAGTATAATGAAAATTATGCGGTTTTTTATAAATATAATAATAGAAACCTTAAAATAATACTAAATATTATTAATAGAAAGATTAAAATAGTTACATTTTATTTTATAGAAGAATGGCAAATACCAAAGATATAAAACCAAAACATTTAGAAGCAGAAGGCGAAATGGATTATGATTATGTAAATGATATTTTATTTTTTAAAGTGAAAAATAGAGAATATGATTTTTCAATTGAATTTCAAAATATGGTTATAGATATTGACGAAGAAAAGTTTATTGTAGGAATGCAAATATTTGAGGCATCTAAATTTTTAGGAATGTCTAAAATAAACTTAAGAGAAATCCCAAAATGGCAATTTAGAGCAAAAATTGAGAATGATGTTATAGAACTTCGTTTAAATTATGAGTTAAAAATAAGAAATAAAATTTATGAAAAAAGCCCGATAATTATACAAGAAAACAAGTCAGGTCTTCCAAGTCCGCAAATGGTTCAGACTATTTAGGACTGTTGAAGTTTTAAGATATTCTTTATAAAAATGGATTAAATTAAAATAAAAAATATGATGGTTAATTTGATTCAATGCAAATACATAGCAACATTTATAAATTTTAATACCGTCGATGAATTAGAAATAAACATAAACGAGTATTTAACTTTTAGGATTCTTTAGGTTGGGGCGTCGCTTGAATAATCTTAAAAACACTGCAAACTTGCTAATTTTATGGTAAAGAAAGAATTTTCTTTTAAAGAGATAGAAGAAAAATGGCAGAAGAAATGGGAGAGTGAGGGGGTTTTTGAAGTCAAGGAAAATCCTAATAAAAAGAAATGTTATGTTCTTGAGATGTTTCCTTATCCATCTGGAGAAGGGATTCATATTGGGCACGCATTTAATTATGTGATAGTTGACGTTTACGCGAGATTTAAAACAATGCAGGGATTTAATGTTCTTCATCCTGCTGGATATGATTCACTTGGTTTACCTGCAGAGAATGCAGCTATTAAAAGCAAAAAACATCCTGAAGAATACACTAAGAATTCTATAAAAAATTTTATGAAACAGCAAAAGAGGTTGGGAATTAGTTATGATTGGTCGAGGGTGATAAACACTGCAGAGCCGAGTTATTATAAATGGGACCAATGGATTTTCCTTAAAATGTTTGAAAAGGGGTTGGTTTATCAGAAAGAGGCACCTGTGAATTGGTGCGACAAGTGCCAGACAATTATTTCTAATGAACAGGCACAGGGAGGAAAATGCGAGAGGTGTGAGAGTCCTATTGAAATAAGAATAATGAAACAATGGTTTATTAAAATAATAGACTATGCTGACCGGCTTTTGGAAGGACATAAGAAACTTAATTGGCCTGAAAAAACAATTGCTATGCAGAAGAACTGGATTGGAAAAAGTTACGGAACTTCAATTGATTTTGAGATAAATAAAGAAAAGTGGCAAATCTTCACAACTCGCCCTGACACGATTTTTGGAGTTACATTTATGGTTGTTTCTGCACAGCATCCGCGATTGATGGAGTTGGTGACAAAAGAAAGAAAAAAGGATGTTGAGAAATTTCTGAAAAAGTTGAAATCTGTTTCAGAGAAAGAATTAGTAGATATGGAAAAAGAAGGAGTTTTTACAGGGAGTTATGCTGTTAATCCTTCTAATGGAGAAAAGGTCCCTGTTTATGCGGGGAATTTTGTCGTCGCTGATTACGGAAGCGGAATGGTGATGGCGGTTCCAGCACATGATCAGAGAGATTTTGAATTTGCAAAAAAATATGAAATTGAAATTAAGCAGGTAATTACTCCTGACTTAAAGTGTTATGAGCATGATAAAAAATTATTGAAAGAACTTGATAAAATAAAAAAAGAAGCTGATAAGAAAAAATTAGATTTTTGGATTATAGGAGGACTGGCAAATGCATTTCACGTGGGTATGGTTTATCGGGCACATAGAGACTTGGATTTAATTACTAAAGATAAAAAGAATTGTGAAGATTTTTGTAAAGTATTAGAAGGCTTAGGATATAAAAAGATAAAGGAGAAAAAATTAATAGGGGGTCTATCTGTTAAGATTTACCAAAATGAGAATGGTTTATTTGTTGATATAGCTCCATATACGGGAGATTTTGATTTAAGAAAAAGTGATTTAGAAAAAAATGAAAAAGAATTTGAAGGGGTTAAGTCAAAGATAGTAAGTAAAAGATTTTGTGAGACATATAAGAAATATTGGTTAACAAAGAGGAAAGAATCAAAAGACAAATTAGATTTAGATTACCTTGCAGGAAGGGCATATACAGATTCAGGTATCTTAATCAACTCTAAACAATTTAATGGTATACCAAATGAAGAAGCAAAAGGAAAAATTACAAAGTGGTTGAATGAAAAAGAGTTAGCGAGAAAAGAAGTAAATTACAGATTTAGAGATTGGTCTGTTGCAAGGCAAAGATACTGGGGAACTCCGATTCCTTTGATACATTGTGATAAGTGTGGTGTTGTTCCTGTTTCTGAAAAAGACCTGCCAGTTGAACTTCCTAAAGAAGTTAAATTCAGTAAAGGAAATCCTCTTTTAACAAATAAAAAATGGCTTAATGTAAAATGTCCTAAATGTGGAAAGTCTGCTAAAAGAGAAGTGAACACAATGGATACTTTTGTAAACTCTTCGTGGTATTTCTTAAGATTTTGCGATCCTGAAAATGATGAAGAAATATTTGACAAGAAGAAAGTTGGGTATTGGATGCCTATTGACCTTTACATCGGGGGGGCAGAGCATACATGTATGCATTTAATTTACTGCAGATTTTACACAATGTTCCTTTATGATTTAGGTTTGATTAATTTTGACGAGCCAGCTCTAAGGCTGTTTCACCAAGGGATGATTAACGACGAGAAAGGAGAAAAAATGTCCAAATCAAAAGGAAATGTTGTGGAGCCAATTGAAACAATGGAAAAATATGGGGTGGACACAACAAGATTTTTTATTTTGTCGGAAGCATCTCCTGAAAAAGGATTTAATTGGGATGATAGAGGAATACAAGGCTCTTTTAGGATAATAAATAAAATAATAAACATTATTGAACAGGCAAAATTCGGAAAAGACTCTAAAGAAATACGCATTAAAATAAACAAATCAATAAAAGAAATCACAGAACAAATTGAAAAAATAGAATACAGAAAATCAACAATTGAATTAAGAGAGCTCTTTGAGATTATTTCTAAACAGAAAAAAATTTCAAAAGGAACATTAGAGAAATCGTTAAAACTTCTCTCACCTTTCTGTCCTCACATTGCAGAAGAACTCTGGGAAAAACTTGGAAATAAAAAATTTATATCTCTAGAAAAATGGCCAAAAGCTGAAGAATTAAATTTAGAAAAAAAAGAAGAAAATCTGAATGACAAAATTTCTTTGTATGTTAAAGAAGTCCTGAAAAAAGTAGAAGAAAGAGGGACAAAAGTAAAAAAAGTTTATATTTATATTATGCCTTTTGAAATTTCAAAAATCAATAAGGAAAAAATATCTGATAGTTTAGGGAAGGATGTAATTATTTATTCTGTTAAAGATGCAGACAAGTATGACCCTGAAAACAGAGCAAAGAAAGCAAGGCCAGGAAAACCTGGAATTTTTTTGGAGTAAAGGAATGGAGTTCGCATTTGATTATAAAATAAAATCATATTTTTGACTTCAGGTGTTTTTGTAAAGCATTTAACACCCGAGCAGAAGTTTGTTTTTGATACATTGAATAGAGACCCTCTTTTACTAATCTTGCAAATTGTTCTGGGTTGTTTATGTCCATTTCTGTTAAATCAGATAATTCATGAACACAACCCGCATTACGAGATTGTCCCTTTTTTCTAGGTTCAAATGGATATTTTATTAATTCATCAAAAAAATCTTGCTCTATATTCCTTTCTTACATTTTTTGAAATCTTGTTTATAGTATAATCTACCCAAATCGCAAGATTTCTTCCATATTTACTTGCTCGAGTTTCGCCCATATTAATAATAATATTTCATAAAACATTATAGACTTAACGTTGGTATGAGTAATCACAATTCAAATTCGTCAATAAAATTAACTATCGCCTGATATTTTTCTAAAAATTTAAATCCCTTTTCTGTAATTAAAATAAATCTTTCCCCTCTTGAGATGTGTTCTCTTATAAATTCTTTTTCAATAAGTTCAGAAAAATATTCTTTAAATCTTGATGATGAAAGATTTGATTGTCTCAATAAAGGGGTTGGTTTTATATGATTATGATTTTTTTGGGTAGTCAGCAGAATGTCCCTAATTATTTCTAACTTTCCCCTCTTCACCATTTTAATTTCCTATCTTTTTAAGAACTTTATATAACATCAACAGGAAAATTCCTGAAGACGCAAGATAGATAAATAACTGAAAAACCTGGAGAAATTTAGGTATCAAAATGTCTATTATGTTAAGGAGCCAGAAGAATAGGAGCAGGACATAAATTGCATAAGGGTTGTGTCCTTTTGTTTTCTTTCTTGAATTTTTATAAGAGATCATTGTAATCATTAATATGAAAACGAAGAGAAGAATGTTTAGTCCGATATAAGAAAAAGGATTTCTTGAAAAAACGCTGTAAACTGCTATGACTAACGCGATTAGATGAAACAAATAAATTTTAATTCCACTATCCCACCTCTTCCACATAACACTATAAAGAAGATAAAATATAGCCATTGCACTAAAATACATAAAGACTACGAGAGTAATTTGGCTTATTATAGGGTTAAGAATCATAGGAGATATTTCAAATAAACCTTTTACATTGAAATAAACCAATATAAATTTAATGAATGAGCGAAAGAAGTAAGCCAAAGCAAAAAATAAGAAAGCCATTCTGAAATATTTTATTCCTTTGTGCTGACTAAGTTCGTAAATCTCTTTTGTTCCTGAATAAATCATTAAACTGCAGATGATTATTAAAAAAGAGTATAGTAATTCAGCACCAAGTCCTAAACCAAAAAGATTTGTGAATCTTCCTCCCCTAAAACCTTCAAAAACTATTCTTCCTGTTATCGGCAGCATATTATTCTTAAACTTTTTAAATATTTAAGCTTTTGTAAGGTAAGTAGATTTTGTGCCCAGAATGGAAAACTCTAATGGAAAAAAGGATTGCAAGAATACAAGAAAGTTTTATAGGAGAGAATTTTAATTAGATAGGAGAAAGGAATAAGGAGAGAAAAGAATTCAAAAACAAAATTCAAGAAGCCCGAGAATCCGGAGATTTTTCTGATTTGAAAGATTTCAAAGGAATGGAAATGCACAAGAGAAATATAAATTTTAGTGATTGTCCTTTTTTTGAGTAAATAATTTTTTAACAATTAAATGGACTTCAAATCCATTTTGCTTATAAGGATAAATGTTTTTTAGGAGAGATGGGGCCTGTTATTTTAATGAAAGATGTATGGAAGAGGTATGATATGGGAAAAGCTGGAGGATTAATTGTACTCAAAGAAATTGATTTAAAGATTAATAAAGGAGAATTTGTTGCGATTACAGGCCCGAGCGGGAGTGGGAAATCTACGATGATAAACTTAGTGGGAGCGTTGGACATTCCTTCTTATGGTGAGATAATTTTAGAAGATAAGAATATTAGCAAAATAAGTGAATCTACCCTTGCTTTGTTAAGAAGCAAAAAAATAGGATTTATTTTTCAGCAGTTTAACTTAATCCCGACTTTGAGTGCATTACAAAATGTTATGTTGCCTATGGAGTTAATTAATACTCCTGAAAGAGAAGCGAAAAAACGAGCGACGGAATTACTTGGGATGTTAGGGTTAAAAGAAAGATTGAACCACAAGCCAACCGAATTGTCAGGAGGACAGCAACAAAGAGTTGCTATTGCCCGCTCGTTAGCAAATGACCCTGAAATAATTTTAGCAGACGAGCCGACGGGAAACCTTGACAGCAAAATAGGAAAATTTGTTATGGATTTTATTGGAAAACTCTACAAAGAAAAAAAGAAAACAGTTATTCTTGTTACACATGATTTAAACTTAGTTCATTACGCCAAAAGAATTATTTATATAAAAGATGGGAGAATAGAAAAAGAGATTATTAAGAAGTGAGGTGGACTTATAATCCATCTTCTTTAAAAATAAAATCTCTTTCTTAAAAAAATGAAAATGCAATTTATCTTAGGTCTGTTCTTTTATGTGTTTTTAATAGGATTTACTTCAGGAGAGGAAGTCAATTATATTTATATTGAGGATTTCAGTGGCATTCAAGTAACTCAATTAAAATATGAACCATATCCAGTTAATCCTGGGGAGTATTTTGATTTATGGATAAAGATAGATTTTGGTTCTGCTTTTAAAAAAGATGCAACTTTTGAATTGCTCCCGCAGTTTCCTTTTTCTCTTGATGCAAATGAAAATCCTATAAGAAATTTTGGAAAATCTACAGAGGAGGTTGTGATTAAATACAAAGTCAGAGTAAGCAAAGATGCAGTAGAAGGAACAAATGAGTTAAATTACCAGTATAGCAAAGAAAGTAATTTGTGGGTAAAGGGTTATTTTGATATTCAGGTGGAGAATGCACAGACAGATTTTGATTTAATTATACAGGAATCTTCAGGAGCAGATTACTCTATTGCTATTGCTAACATCGGCAAGAATACTGCAAATTCTCTTATTATAAGAATTCCTGAACAGGAAAATTACAGAGTTACAGGAACAAATGGGCAGATGGTGGGGAATTTGGATTCAGGAGATTATACTATTGTAAGTTTTAGCATTACACAAACAGGAAGAAATAAGGGGTCTTTAGAAATTCAATTAGATTATACAGATAGCATTGGTGAAAGAAGAAGTGTAATTAAAAAAGTTGATTCATTATCTTATTCCCCAGTAAATTCAAATAATACCATTTCGGCGACTTACGGAAATTTTCAACGAGGAAATTTTTCTATCCAACAACAAGAGAAGAGTATATTAAAGAGTTATTGGTTCTGGGGGGTTATTATTTTAGTTTTAGTTTTGATTGTATTAGCAGTAAAATATCCAGAGAAAAGAAAATATTTATTTTCTAAACTAAATAGAAATAAATCTGGAAGCGAAAAGAATTCCAAGGGAACTCCAGAGTGGGTTTTGGCAGAAAAAACAAAGAGAAAATAGGGGGGGCTAAATGAGAACAAAAAAAGCACTCCAACTTTCGTTTAATATTCTTATCCACAGTAAATTAAGAAGTTATCTTACAATAATTGGGATTGTTATCGGAATCGGGGCGGTCGTCTCAATTCTCGCTGTTAGTCAAGGAGCACAAAGACATTTAGAAGAACAATTAAGTTCTCTTGGAGCGGGTACATTAACTATAAGCCCAGGATTTTCTAGAGCTATGGGGTCTGGAGGAGGATTTCGCACCGGCGGAGGACTCCCCACAGAAGGATTCAGAGGTAGAGACCAAACAACATCTTCTTCTACCCAAAAAAATCTTACAATAAAAGACATAATTGTAATTAAGGGAGTTTCTAATGTTAAATCTGTGATGGGGGTTGTTTCAGGAAGAGTTAGTGTTGATTATCTTGGAAAATCAGCGAGTGTTTCAATTCAAGGAGTTGACACAGAAGTTTGGAAGGATTTTACTAATATAGAACTTTATTCTGGGAGATACCTGACAAAAGGAGACTTAAATTCTATTGTTGTTGGAAATCGGGTTGCTAATTCTATATTTAAAGACGGAATGCAGATAAACAGGCAAGTTACAATTGAAGGAAAAACGTTTAAGATTGTAGGAATTTTGAAAGCGAGTGGAAGTGACGACTCGACAATTTTTATGCCGATTGCAATGGCGAGAGAAGTTTTAGAGGATGTAGGAGAAGATGAATTCGGTTCTATCTCTATAAAAGTATATGATGTAGAATTAACAGAGAGCACAATTGAAGAGGTAGAAAGAAAATTGATGCTTTCGCGAGGGATATTACAAGAAAAAGACAAGGACTTTTCTATTTCTAATCCAGCGGCGATGCAAGAAACAATTACGTCTTCAATTAGTTCTATTTCTTTATTTCTTGCAGCAATTGCAGCAATCTCGTTAATTGTTGGGGCAGTTGGAATTGCTAATACAATGTTTACTTCAGTCTTGGAAAAAACAAAAGAGATAGGAATAATGAAAGCAATAGGAGCACAGAACAAAGACATTCTTCTTATATTTTTGTTTAACTCTGGTTTGCTTGGTTTAATTGGAGGAATAGGGGGGATTATTCTGGGGGTTATAGGAGCAGGATACATCGGCGGTTTGGCAGGTGGTTCTATAGGGAGAATTTCTTTTAGTTCAACATATTTTAGCCCCACTTTAATAATCGGAGCTTTTTTGATTTCAATTGTAGTTGGGATGGTTGCAGGGGCGATCCCTGCTTATAGAGCTTCAAAACTAAAACCTGTTGATGCATTGAGGTATGAGTGAGTTTTCTCTGTAGCATAAATAATTAGGTATTTAAATAATTTTTAGAAGATTATTTCCTCTTTTTCCAAATAATAAAACCAACCGCCCCGGCAATTAAAACAACTATTAAACTTATCCATAACCATAATAAACTTCTTGTTTTTTCTTTATCTTCTATTTTACTAACTTCTTCTTTAATGGCATCTTCTTCTTTAACTGAAGAAACTTCTTCAACTTCATCTGTAGAAGGTACTGTCCCTCCTACTGCCCCGAGACTACTAGAACTTTCTGAACTTCCTCCAGAAGGAGTATCATCATCTCCTGTACCCCCAGTTGGATTTCCATCAGCATCCCAAGTAGAAAATTCACAGTATGGAATATCCCATGTGCAACTTGTTGTTGTTGAATTTGTTAAGTTAGATTCTAAAGTTCTATCTACACAATTATCTCCTGAATCATCACAGTGATACAATTCAGAACAATCTCCTCCTGTTGTTGGAATAGTAATTCTACAAATTTCTGGATGCAAATTATTAATTATCTTGTCTCTTGTCCCAAAAGGCATGCCTACATAACCTTCATCTATATCGTGTATTAAATCTCCTGCAGTTGAAATAGTTCTTGTTTTTCCTGTAAGTCCTGTTTTAGTTAAGGTTACATTCAAGAATTCCATTTGGACAACAGTTCCATCTTCAACAAGTTTTATATTGGCTTTTTTTCCTGAAGTGTAGTTTGTTCTCATTCCTGCTTTAGGACCACAAACATTCCCTTGTTCATGCTCATAAGTTCCATTAGTATCTAAATCATACCAAACACTCCATCCACTTGGAGCACTAATTATAGTAACAAAATCACAATAACCACATCTATCTCCTGCAGTTCTAAATGAGGTGCAATCACTAATAGAACATTTTTCTCCTGAATCGCAAATAGTTAATTTATAATAATATGTTGTATCATTTTCTAAAGAATAATTCAAGCTATGCACTCCCTCGTCATTATAAATCTGAGCCTCATGCCATAATTTATAATCTCTCATACTATCTACATACTGCCCAGGATCTTGTATTGTTGCATTTAAACTTCCTGATTGGCAAGTTGAGTCATTCCCATAGAAACTTAAATTTCCTGCAGTTGGCTTATTTGTTGAATACATAACTAAAGCTGCATCTGTATATTCTTCAATCTTAACGCCAGAAATTTTTGGCATTGAAGTATCTGAATAAGTTCCTGAATTAATTCCTGAACTTTCACATCCATTAGCATATTGGCAATCCCAATCATCACAATCTGAAACCCCATCATTATCTTCGTCTCCTATAGTATAACAATCCTCATACTCAACATAACCTTTTTTCATTATATCCTCAAATTTAGCTGTATTTGATCCAATTCCAAAAAAGTCATTAATCTCAAAATCTACAGCTCCAGGAGTAAACCATCCAGGTCCTGATGTATCACTTGGGACACTTGCATTATGGTTTGAATCAGCAATAGCAACATAAATTCTCATATCTTGTTCTGGATTATATAATGTAGGGAATTTCTCTAAATCTGATTTTTCAATAGCAATCAAAGGACCTTGGGCAACAGAACACATTTTTTCTTTCCAGGAATTTAATGCAATATCTGCTGTTTTCCAAGTTCCTGAAGAACATTTTTGAGCTGTAAAAGTTTCAGTTGCTTTTCCAAGAGTTTCATTATATTCTGCAACATACTTCAAGAAAAACTCATAACCTTTTGCAGAATCATTATTAATTAAACTACAACCTCCTGTTGTACTCCCATCTGTGTCTAAATATACAAAATATTTTATTGTATTATTTCCATCTCCAAATTTCCCAGGTCCCATCATCTCCCCATTACAAACTCCTGCTTCTCTAAAATTTTTAGTTCCAGAAGCAAATCCATAACTGCTTCCCATATCTCTTAAACCACTTCCACAAATATCTATATATTCTGGAATACCTTCACTTCCATCACAAACATCTTGAGAAATCATAACTGGAGCACCCATCCCCATTTCTTCGAACATATTATTCATTCCAGGAGGATTGCACCAACCATTAATCCATCTTGCATTACCTTCAATAGCATTACATTCCTCTTCTGTTGAAGCACTAAATGGAGCAGGTTCACACCAACCTCCACCACTATAATTTTGGTCCCAAGTTCCATTTGTCCAATTACAATAACTATTCTCATTACATAAAGTTGAATTACTACTTAACGACTGGTTACTCCAACAAATATCATAAGCATTCATACACCATGCACTCCCCATACTATCATTATACCACATACATCCGGAAGCATTTCCGCAAACATAATCATTAACTAAGGTGATGTTATCATAATATTTCCAGCAATCAGCACTCCAATCTGGTTCACAAAATGGTTGATATTCTATCATCCATGAACAAGTCATTCCAATTAAACTTGAATTTGTACAAGAAGATTGGTTTCCATCATATTTCCAACATTCCATACCAATAGTTCCTCCACCACCCATTCCTCCAGACATATCTCCTCCAGCAAAACCAGAAGGATTACACCATCCAGGATTTTTCCATTTGCAACCATCTGCATCTCCACAAGTTGTTTCATTTGTATTTTCCCAACAACTTACACTACTACTCCCTTGACCCATATCCATCATACACCATCCCTCACTCCACCTACAATTTCCAGTGCATTCTTCTTCACCATAAGTATTACAAATAGGTCTGCATTCGCCTTGAGTTCCTGTTGAAGGATTGTAACTATATTCATCCCAGTAACAGTTTCCGACTGCATCGCCTGTTGTACAACTTGATTCAGTATTCAAATTCCAACATTGGTCCATTGGGTGAGTACACCATTGTCCACTCCACCAACAACTATTTGCTTCACAATAAGTTTCATTAGTATCATATTTCCAACAATTTAAATTCCAGTTTGGCTCACACATCTGCCAATCGGATTCCTCCCAGAAACATCCTGAAGTTAATTCACAACCAGTTCTATTGGTGTCATATTCCCAACATCCCTGTTCATTACAAAGTCCAGAAGAATTATCCCAAGTACAACCTTCTGTTTCAGTACAATATGATTCATTTGTTCCATCTCTACTCCAACAATTTTTTGGAGCAAAAGCAGCAGGGTCACACCAACCACCTTGACTATCACACCAAGAATCATCTGGATTTGAATTACACCAAGTATCATTTGTCCATACACAAGTTTCTGCAGGTTCAACTGCAGTACATGAATCCTCAGTCATTTTACTGTAACAATTATTTCCACTTTCCCAATCTTGCTCACACCAACCTTCTCCCTGACCTGCAGACCAAGCACATGTTGGACTTTTATTTTCACAAGATGTTTGATTGCCGTCATATTTCCAACAATCTGCCCCTGGAAAATCACACCATCCTCCATAAGCATCTTGAACCCAAGTACAATTTAAACCATTTGACAATTGTTTGCTTTCACAAGTTGATTCAGTTGTCCATGAAAAACAATCTTCATTTCCTCCTGAAAAAAATCCGCAAAAAGGGTCTGAAAAACAATTATTGTCTGCACAATCAATAACATCATCTCCATCATTATCTATTCCATCCCAACAAATTTCTCCTGCCTCTCCTTTTTTTCTACAATTTCCGTCAGCAGAATCTGTTACTTGTCCTGAACTATCTATCCACTCACAACTCCCAGAAGAATTTACTGCAATCCTTCCATCATTAACACAAGTTGTTCTTGAGTAACATCTATCACAAGCATCAGCGCAGGTCTTTTTAGTTGAATCAACACAATATCCTCCAATATCTGAAGTTGAATCTGTAACCCATTTGCAATTTATATTATCAAATTCTTTTGCATGCTCACAATAACATTGTGGTCCGGCACAAGAGGAATATTTCTGAACACTTTCGCTCTTTGCATCAGGGTTACCCATATAAGTGCAACTTCCGCAATCTGATTTACAATCTATTGCAACTCCTGATTTAAATTCTGTTTTAGAATTGCAATAACCATATCTGTTTGGTGCTGTTGAGTCTATAATATATTCACAATAACCTAACTTAGAACCAAAACAAGCCTCTTTTGCAGTAGCACTTGAATTCCATGCAGTTCCATCAAATTTATATTCACAAGCATAACAAGCAACATCACAATTTCTTTCTTCATCTGCTTTTGATTCACATCTTCCAGCAGGAACGCTTCTGTTGCCTTCACAATAAAATTCTTTAATCCATTTTCCTCCAGCAGCTTCGCAATTCTTTTTGTTTTGTATTAAAGACAAACTCCAAGATTGATTTCCAAATACTTGGCTTGATTTAAATTCACACATTGAAGTATTACTATCCCATTCGCAAGGCATAAATAATGGAAATCCAGAAATCTCATTACATTTTTTTTCAGGATTACTAAAAATACTTGCATCAGCACAAGCTTTAATTCCTTCAAACTCATCTTCCATTTTCTTATCCATATTATCCCAACACTCTTTTCCAAGCTTCTTCTGACAAACCCCATTTTTCCATTCACAACAGGTTGACAAGGCAGGTATATTATTACATAATTGAGTATCATTAATCATCGAACAATTTATTCCATTATTATTAATATATTGAGCAGTTACATTAATTACTTCATTTATATTGTCAATAGAATTACAAGTTCCAATTCCAAGAGTTGCAGAAAAATTACATCCTATAACATTATTACAAACTGAAACAGCAAGACATTCGCTTGAAGCATCAACCCATTGGCAAGAATAAGGAACCCCTAAATTAGTATCATTTTCACAATAACTTTCATTTGTTCCTGCATAAGAAGCATTACACAAATCAAAAGGAATATCAAAAATATAACATCCTGGATTCCATTCATCAAAGAAATCTCCTCCCCCACTAACTCCAGGGTCACTCCACATCGGCTCTTTACAATTTCCTCCTGTAGAAGTATTTGTCCAATCATTATATTCCCACCAACAGTAATAAGTATCCATACAATCCATCTCATTTGTAAAATTAGCACAAGTTGTATTTATATCTGTATAACAAGCACCATTATCCCAAATACAATTTAAACTATAATTTGCTGCACCTGTTGGGTCTGTACCATTACATTTTTCTTCTGTTCCTCCATTCCATTGGTCATAAGACCAACACTGAACTTCTTCACACCAACCTCCACCAGTAGAAGTTTCCCAAAAACAACCACTTGCTGTATTACATCCTGATTGGGTATAATAATTCCAACATCCTGCAGAATTACACCATTGACCGTCCCATGTGCAATTTAATCCAGAATTTTCACAAGTCGTCTCATTTGTATAATCATAAGTCCAACATTGAATTTCATTACAATTACTATAAGAAGAATCCCAGACACAATTTAATCCCCCATTTGTTTCATTAGTTTCACAAGCTGTTTTGTTTGTTCCATCCCATCTCCAGCAATTTGTTTCATAACAAGAACCTCCAAAAGAATTATTTTCCCAGTAACAAGGATTTCCATTTGTTCCATCATTTGCTTCACAAGTTGTTTCATTTGTATAATCATAAGTCCAACAACCTAATTCCCAACAACTTCCCCAGCTACATCCAGTAACATTACCACATTCGTCTTCAGTTGATAAATTCCAACAATCAACTTGAGAATTATAACCATTACATTGGTCATGCCACTCACAATTTAATCCAGAGTTTTCACAAGTATCATTGTCAGTTCCTTCAAAACTCCAACAACCAAGTTCGCCGCACCATCCTGAAGAACTAGAAGATTTCCATAAACAATTTAAATCGTCAGAAGAATTCTCACATCCTGTTTGACTCCAGAAATTCCAACAACCTTTTTCTTCACACCAACCACCGTCACCCCAATCATCATTATGCC
This sequence comes from Candidatus Woesearchaeota archaeon, assembly GCA_964611235.1. GTDB lineage: Archaea > Nanobdellota > Nanobdellia > Pacearchaeales > GW2011-AR1 > JAGVXH01. The sequence goes on along the minus strand of CAZSWH010000006.1, from coordinate 3,200 downwards.
ACTGACAATCTGATGCAGAGCTACAATCTGTCTCGGAATTATCATATAACCAACAATTTGTAGAACTAACACTTTGTAATAAAAAAAATAAATAAGATGGAAATAACTAACAGAAAAATAAAATTGAAACGATTTTTTTTCACCATCTTTTATGTTTTATTTAGTAAAAACTGCTTTAAAAACTTTTTCTTTTTTAATGAAAATTAATTTTTGGAATAAATAAATAAATTATCTAAAAAATTATGAAACCATTCATTAATAGAAGACTCAAAAATCCAGCCGTGCATTAAGAACTCTAATATCAGGACTTAGTAAATTAACTTTGTCGCCTTTAAATCTTACTCCTCTTGCGATTCTTTGGAGCAATTCTCTGTGTGCTTTATCAACATAAAATTCCATAAATTTTTCTGGCTTTTCTTTTTTCAAAATTTTCCAAAAAAGTCCTTGGATATTTGGATAGGGAAATTTTGTGATGATTATTGAATTGCATTTGTTTCCTGCGAAATCAACTCCGCGAGAACATTTAGTCGTGAAAAGAATATCAACTTTTCCATTAGTAAATTTTTTTATAAGAGAATTCCCTCTTGATTGAAGCTCTATCAATCTCTCTTGTGTTATAATATTATGAAATTTGTATTCAGCATTTTCCTCTTCAGTCGGCAAGTCCTTGAAAGCACTCACATGAATAAGAACAGGGAGTTCTGCGTTCGCCATACAAACATCCATTATCTTCAAATACCTCTTTCTCGTTATTGTTCCGCTCTTAAAATTTGCAAAACTACAATTCATTTCGAGACCAGTCCTATAAACATTGATTTCCCCCGGGAGCTTGGTTTCAGCTTCTATTATTTTAAATTTTTTAAGCCCGAAAATATCCCTCAACACATTCTCTGAATGAAGAGTCCCTGACATTAAGACCATTACATTACTTTTTTCTATGAGTTCTTTAAATCTCTGTGCAACATTGATAGATACAAGTGTAGCAATTATATTTTCTCTTTCACTAAATTTTTTCCCGAAGAGAATTTTTTGCTCTTGTTCTTTTTTTACCTTTTCTACTGATACATAAGTTTCTTCCAAAAGATTTTCGAAAATCCTCGCTGTTTCAACCACATTATTGTAGTAATTAAATTCTTCATCTTCAGCTAGGTTAGGATTCCTTAGAATCATCTCAAATAATTTTTTGATTGGCGAGGATTTTATTTTTTCAATATTAATATGAGGAACATTAAAGATTAGCGAGTTTACTTCTTTTATTAACTCTTTTACTCTTTTTTTTATATTAAAATCTAAGGGTGTCAGGTTTATAAGAGAAGAGTGTAATCTATTAAGATTTATTTTTCTCTCGTTTGCAAAATTGTCTAAAAACTCATCGCACTCGTCTATAATCTCAAGGTCGGTTTTAGGTTTTCTGCCCATTAAAAATTCAAGATGATATTTGAGACTATTAAAAATTAAAACATCTGAATCCGAATAAGAAGCATACTGGTCATAATAATCACAGCCTTTTTTTCTCTGAAACAAAGCGTATTCTTTTCCGCAAATCGCTGTATATTCCTTTTTATTGAAATTGGTTAGTCCTTTTGGTTTTACATTGGCAGGCATAATTGGTGCCCAGTAAGGACAAGCAGGGGCGATGTTCATTCTAAAAATATCTGAAGCTGAAGAGAAATCTTCTTTTTTTACAATAGGATTAGAATCAATAAATTTTAAAAGTTGTTCTGTGTTTTTATCGCGAATTTCAATTGTGCAAGGAAGTTCTGGGTCGTCTGCGCGTTCGCCTGAAAATGGACACCTAAAATTATTTCTTCCTTTGATTACAGAAATTCTAAGAGGATTGCCATCTTTTTTTCTTATGAATTTTTTTTGTGTATAATCTCTCTCGTATTGTTCTTGAAGAGATTTTATAGGAACCACAACAGAAGTTTTTTTGAAATGTCTTGCAAGATTAAGGGCAATCGCCGACTTTCCGGTGCCACAAGCACCTTTAATAAAAATTATTTTGTAACCTTCCTTTACAGATTCGAGAATTTCTCTTACAATGTCCTCTTGAGTTTTCCCATTTGAGAATTTCAAAGGCTCAAGTTTCTCTCCAGAATAATTAAAAATACCTTCTCCGATACTTTCATCTTCTTCCTTCCTTCTATACAAAGACCACATAAGAAATTTATTGAAAAAGGGATTATAAATTGTTGCCTATAAATTTAAAAACTCTCCATCTTTAATTTTATTGTCAGTAGGATAGCTAACTGTCGGTAGCGTTGTCTAAAAGGCAAAAGAAATGAAAAATGATTTCTCGCTGCTGAGGAAGGTTCGCACATCCTTTGGTAATTCAATTTGCCAAAGCCGGAAGGAATCAACGATGAAAGTCGTGCATTGCGAGGTGTGGCTCTGGTATAGAGACGAGTGTAAGTAAAAAATTTCGCTTTGCCAAGATATTTATTTCACTATCTTGCAGGAATGAGAAATTTTTTACAGTTACAGTGGAACGAGCAACCTGATTGATGCAACCGTCAGCGACACGGGCTTAGTCAGATGTTAGCACAAACTTTTCCGAAAGGAAGTTTGACAGAATGCGGCCTATTTCTTACTGACTTTTTTTTAGGTTAACTTAACAATAATAACAAATAGAAAAATTTATAAATCTAAAAATTATGTCTTTTTATGAAAGGAACACAAAAAGATATAATGGGTATGGTTTTTGAGTTAGATGATGGAGGAATTGGAATAGATCCTTCTTTAATTGAAGGTATGATACTCTGTAGAGTTAATAGAAAAGAATACTTATTGGGGAATGTCCCAGGAGTTTCTTCACGCGGTTTCCCTGGAATGGATGTTTCTTATCACCAACCTAGAAAAGGTTCAAATATTCCTGAAATGTTTATTCGTTGTAAAAGAGTTTATAGAATTAGGAGTAGAGATGATTATACAAATGAAAGTATAATTGAACCTGTAGAAGATTTAGCAGAGGCAACAAGAGTTATAAATTCTGCAAAAAGAAATTCCTTAAAACCCTTAGAATGCTACTTATTTCCTACTGACATTTAAATATATCTTCTAACTTTCTTGCAATAATCTAAATACTTCTTTCCATATTTTTTCATTAAGTATTTTTCTTCATTAATAATAATCTTGTCTGTGAGAAAGAGTAAACAAAGGTGTAATATTAAAATCAAAAAAGAATTTGTCATTATAACAAT
>CAZSWH010000005.1:0-20293 GCA_964611235.1 Candidatus Woesearchaeota archaeon | reverse complement strand
TAACTTTTTTCTTCATAAATTTTTTCATTTTTTAAACCTCCTTTCAATACATTAAATACAAAACTCATAATCTGCCCATTAACAAATTTCATATTTAACTACAATCAAAAGATTATTTAAACTTTACCGTAGATTTTTCATCAAAAAAGAGTAATAACTTTATTGAATTACATTATCTTATTTTGGTAGAACTTGAGTAGTTATAGTATATTCGTCTATGTTCATTATATTTGGGAAACGCACTTTAAAATCAAAATCAAGTTGTTCTCCTGCCTCAAGCCCTGATGATTCATATTGATTGTCATTTATCATTATTTTTTTAATTCTTGACTCGTCCTCTCCAGCCCAATTATCAACTTTAATCTCAAATTTTAAAATCTTTGAATCCTTATTAATCTCACTCACTCCTTCTTTGCATTTTTTTAATGACTCAAAATACTGGTCTGAATAAACACTTTCATTTCTTATCAAAACAATTGTTTCATTATTAATTTCTATGTTAAACCAATCCTCTTTATCCTTTAGTGTAAAGTTTTCATTCTGATAATCTTTGATGCTCAAAATAATTATACCCTCTTTACTTTCTAAAAATATTTCTATATAGGGTTGATAACCATGAATTATAAAAGCATCAAAAGACATTGTCTCAAAATCACCGAGACTATCTAATCCAACATCCGACGCCAAAATCATAACTTTGTCTTCTTTATTTTCATATTTTGCAAGTAATTTATACTCATACCACCACTCAACATAATCACATCCCTTGCTCTCTTTCGCGGCACTGCAAGTTGTTTCTAATCTGAATTCAACATTAAGATCCTCTTCATTTTTCAGATAATAACTTGTAGTAAATATTCCTTCATTAAAAGATGTTTCATTTTCAAATCTAAACACTGGTATCTCGCCTAAATTTTCACTATCTTCTTTATCTAAAGTTAAGTTTTGGATTACTTCTCCAGTTATTTGCCAGGAGAAATACATAAAAACTATTCCTACTAAACTAAAAATTCCCACAAGAACAATAGCAAACAAAATAATCTTTTTTTTTGTAATATTCTTTTTCATAGTTTCCATTTATTATTAAAAAATAAAATTATTTAAACTTTACCGTCGGTTTTTCATCAAAAAAGAGTAGTGATTTTAGACAGAACATAAAGCAGTCACTTTTTCATCAAGAAGGCGTGATTTTGGAGGACAGCACTTATAATGCCCAAGCCTACTCCCACAAATTTCTTCAAGAGTAGAATTAAGCACCTTATATACTTCTTCCATTTCATCTAAAGGGAGGGCATTTATTTTTTTATCAATAAAATCTTCTGCATATTCTACTCTTTCATTTCTTTTATTTTTCTCCAAAAAAAAGCAGGATATAAGACCAGGATATTTTTCTTTAAGATATTCCAAAAGAGCAGAATTTTTATCAGGGTGCGTTGGGTTAATGTTCCTTCCTGCACACCATTCTAAATTAGGAAGATATTTCTTATTTAAGGTCTTATTAATTTCTTCAATCCTATTAGGAATTCTTTCTGAAATTTTTCTAACCAATAACTTTATTCCTATATTAGTTTTGTCTTTTTTTGTCTCCATATTATACCCTTTCTAATTTGTTAACTAAACCATTTATCTCTTTTTTCTTTAATTTCTTTTATTATTCTTGATTTTTTTTACTTTATAGGATATTTTTCTCCTATTATATCTCATATAACAAGATTATTTAAATTTTTCTGTTTATTTACTAAAAAGGGGTGATATTTTTATAATTAAATTTATAATCCTTATTTTTTTATAATCTTATGGGATTTTGGCCAGTTGTTCTTAATGTTTTGAAAAATTCTGATATAATAATTCTAATAGCTGATGCACGCCTGCCTGAAATAACAAAGAACTGCGAAATTGTAAGAAAAGTTAATTTAATGAATAAAAAAGTGATTTTGGTTTTTAATAAAATTGACTTGCTCGCGAAAAAAGATTTAGAAAACCTTAAGAAAAAATATCCTTCTAATTTTTTTGTTTCTGTAAAGAATAAAAAAATAGGTAGATTGAAAAAATATTTAAATGAGTTGGCTGAAAAAAACTCGCGGAAAAGTCTGAGAGTTGGAATTGTTGGTTATCCTAATGTAGGAAAATCAACACTAATTAATCTTCTCATTTCTTATGCAAAATTAAAAGTTTCAGATGTTCCTGGCACGACTAAAAAAACTCAATGGATTCGTTCAGGTCGTTTAAGAATTATAGATTCTCCTGGGGTTATTCCTGTCAGAGACAGCGCAGAAATCGTAGGACTTGTTTCTGGGAAGGATCCGCGTAAAATAAAAAATCCTGAAAAAACCGCCCTTAAAATAATAAATTTCTTAAATAAAAAAGACAAAAAAATTCTTGAAAAATTTTATGATGTAAATGCCAAAAGCGATTATGATTTATTTCTAAGAATTGGAAAAAAGAAAGGATACTTGCTTAAGGGCAGAGAGATAGATGAAAACAGAACAGCGATAAAAATTCTTGAAGATTGGCATAAAGGGAAAATCAGTTTAAAAATTCTGTAATATTATTATATAATTGTAACAAACAAAAAGTTTATAATTTTTATTACCAAATTTATTGTAGCGATTAGTTTTGCATCTCCTTTCTTTTTTTTTGAGTTGAAGAAGATGATTTAGCGAGTGTCTTTTTGTGGTTCTTCCTTCTTACAGAGTTTAATTATTTTATCTAAAACTTTATAAATAATTCTCCCTCTTACTTTTTGTCCCGCCATAGTTCAACGGTAGAACACGTGGCTGTAGAAGTGCGCTTGACATGGTGCTGTTGCACATAAGAATGAAAGCGTTTTAGCCAGTTGGGTTGCAGAACCCGCGATGCCCAAGTTCGACTCTTGGTGGCGGGATTTATTTTAATTTTCTAAAATTTCTCCTTATCCAAACTCTTTTATAAATTTCTTCATTTCTCCATCTATGAACTCATTTCACTAATTATTTAAAACAATTTCTTTTGATTATTTATTTTAGTTTTAACTTCATCTAAAATAGCAACCCCATATACCCCATCATAACCGGGCTTTACATCTATCTTTCCTTCTCTGTTTTTTAAAATAAGTTCAACAATTTTCTCTTCTGCAAATTTTAAAAGTTCTTCTTTTTTAACAACAAGCAAAACATTGAACTCATTCTCAAATTCACTAATTAGTTTTTCATAAATCCCCCACACTTTTTTTGTATTTATTCCTGAATTTGATCCAAGAGCAAGAATTTCGTGCAAAGGAAGAATTTTAAATTCAATTTTCCTGTCTTTCTCATTATCATCTTTTAATTCTCTTACTCTAAAATCAACTCCAAGTATTAATTTATTTCCGCATTTAGGACAGATACCATTAAGTTTTTTTGTTTCTTCAGGAGAACACGAAAAACCACAATTCCTATGCCCATCAAAATGATATTTCCCGTAAGCAGGATCTACTTCTATTGTGCCAATAAAATCATTTTCTTTTATTTCTTTCAAAATTTCATCATAGCTTCCAATTGAAGAAAAAATTGTCGCTTCTCTTCCTAATCTCCATGGCCAGTAAGAATGCGCATCAGAAAAACTTAATATCGCCTTACTTTTTAATTCATTTAATCCAAAATTCATATTTCTATCAGAAGAGAGCCCTGTTTCAATTGCATGAATTTTTTCAACCTGAGATTTAAAAGCTTCTTTTAAAGAATCAAACCCACTTTCACTTCCAAAAACTCCAAAATAAGGAGTCCAACAATGTGCTGGTATTACTTCAATTCTTTCATTAATAAGATTTATTTTAGCAACAAAATCTTCGCAGGAAATTTTAAAAATAGGTCTCCCATCATAGTCTCTTCTCCCTTTTGTATCCAACCACGAATTAATTTTATCAACATCTTCAAATGAAGGAACAAGTAAAACCAAATGAACTTTTCTCCCTCTATCTTGAGTATACATCAAAGAAATCTCTCCTGTTAAAACAAAAGGAAAACCTGTTTTCGTATAAAAAATTCCACTCCCTCTATCAGTTAAATTGCTTTTTAATTCTTCTAACCAAATAGGGTGTGTAAAGTCTCCTGTTCCCAACAAATCTAATCCTTTAATTCTCGCCCATTTTTCTAATGTCTGTAAATTAAGTCCTTTTGAGCAAGCTCTTGAAAAACGAGAGTGAATATGAAAATCGGCAAAATACATTTTTTGATTATTAAATTTTATCATAAAAATAAAATAAAAGTTAAGTTAATAAAACTTATTAGTTTGTTAAACCAAATTAAAATTAACATATAACTCTTTTTAGTAGGTTATCATAAGTTTTATTATGATGGCTTATTTATTAACCAGTAAAAATGGGTTTCCAAGATTATAATTTTATTCTAAAACTTGCAACCCTTAAACCTTAAAAACACAAGCTCCCTTTCTAAAATATGGGAACTAACGAAAAAAAAGAGGCACCAGTAATTACTGGACACACAGCAGAGGAAATTGAAAATGAATTTGAGCGAAAGGAAATTGAAAATCAGGAAAAAGTTGAGGCTGCTCTTTTTATCTCTGGAAGATTTCTTAATATAGAAGAACTTTCAAAACTTACCGATTTAAATATTCTTATGCTAAAAAATATACTCAACAATTTGCAGAAAAAATATTCTCTTGGAGTTATTAGAATTGTCAACCGCAGCGACTCGTGGAAAATGGATGTCTCGGAAAAATACCATTATTTGATAAATCGTCTTGCAGCAGGAAGCACAGAATTTACGAAAGCAGAACAGGAAACTCTTGCTGTCATCGCTTACAAACAGCCAATAAAACAATCTGTCGTTATAAAAATCAGAGGGAACAAATCTTACGACCACATAAAAAAATTCCGTGAACTTGGATTTGTCATAGCAAAAAAAGATGGACACACAAACGAACTTTCTTTAAGTGAAGAATTCTACGAATATTTTAATGTTCATAAAAAAAATCCAGAAGAAAATAAAGGAGAGAATTAAATGGAATGGCTAACTGTCGTGTACCTTATATATACATTCATAGCATTTTACTTTCTTTGTCTTTTTATATTGACTTACTTACAAAATTATAAAGAAATTTATGAAACAATAAAACCTAAAAAAAATTATTCTTTGAGTATTGTTGTTCCTTGTTATAATGAATCTAAAAATATAAGGAAAAATATAGAGGCTCTTCTTTCTTCTAATTATCCTGGGCTTAAAAAAATAATTGTAGTTGATGATTGCTCGACAGATAATTCTTATGATGTTATCGAAAGTTATGCTAAAAAATATCCGCGAGTTATGGTTCTTCAAACACCAAAGAACACTGGGAGGGCTGCTGGTTCAAAAAATTATGGAGTAAGATTTGTGAAAACAGAGTTAATAGGATTCAGCGACGCGGATTCTTTCCCCAGAAAAGATGCTATAAGTAAGATGGTCGGTTTTTTTAATGATGAAAAAGTCGGAGGGGTAACATCACGAGTTTTAGTTGGGAACAGAAAAAATACTCTTTCAAAAATCCAATCAATTGAATATAAGATAATCTCTTTCACAAGAAAGTTGCTGGGATTCCTTGATTCTATCTACGTCACTAATGGTCCTTTAAGCATTTACAGAAAAAAAGCCTTTGATGAAGTCGGTGGGTTTGATATGAAGAACCTAACAGAGGACATAGAAATAACATGGAACTTAGTTTCAAAAGGATGGAAAATTGAGATGGCAATTCCTTCAAAAGTCTATTCTACTGTTCCGGAGAAATTTAGGGGGTGGTTTAAACAAAGAATAAGATGGAATGTTGGAGGGATACAAACAATTAAAAAATATCATAAAAAATTTTTCCGGTGTGGGATGCTTGGTTTATTCATACTTCCATTTTTTGTTTTGTCATGGCTTTTAGGAATAATAGGATTATTTTTTCTCACTTATCGCCTTTCAAGATATTTAATAGTAAAATATTTAGTTGCAAAGTATTCTGTTGCAGCAAATGTTGCAATTTTAAGGTTTGAAGATATAAACCTAAATCCAAGTATCCTATTCTTATTTGGTTTACTCCTCTTCTCTTTAGGTTTTATCTTTACACTATTAGCTTTAGCACACTCTAAAGAGAAGGACTATGAAAAGACAAAAATTCATGATATGTTTATATACTCTTTATTCTATTTACTAATGTATCCCCCATTATTAATAATTAGTTTTTATAAATATTTAAAAAAAGAGGATAAGTGGTAATGTTAAGAAGTAAAAAACGTGTTTTTTGGGAAGCTTTGATTGTGACTGTATTTATATTTCTTATAGGTTTCCTTTTTGGAATTTATATGGAAAGAGGGAATTATAACAGAATAAGTGACTACTCTACAATTTCTGAAATAAACCTTTTAGACGGAATGATATTAATCCAATTATCTGAAAACAGAGAAACAAACTGCGAATTTCTGAAAAAAGAAAATATAAATTTTGCAAACAGAATTTATGAAGAAGCGAGATTACTTGAAAAGTATGAAGAATCAGGGAAAATAACAGAGAGTATGAAGATTTTGCATAGAAAATATAATATGTTGAGAACTCTTTCATGGGTAAGTAACTCAAATGCTCTTGAAATGTGTGGAAATTACGATTTAGTTGTTTATTTATATGAATATGAATCTGAGGATTTAAATGTGAAAGCAACTCAATCAGTATGGTCAAGAAAATTATCAGATATAAAAAAGAAAAATGAAGATATGGTCCTTCTTCCTATCGCAGTAAATCAAGAGTTGTCTTCTCTTAACATTTTGCTGGAAAAATATTCTATTGAAGGTTTACCTGCAGTTATAGTGAATAACAATGAAGTTTTGTATAATGTAGATAATTTTAATATTAATTAGAAGTATATATCTCACTACAATATTCTTTAAAAATCTTCTTTATTATAAAATAAATGATTAAATTAAATTCAGGGAATTTAGAAAATAAGTTTTTCGCTTGCGACGAGCGATTTGCTTTTGTGACCTCATGTATTTCAACTATATTTAGCAAATGCAAATCGCGAGCAAAAATTTCTCTTTTTTTCGACAGAGTAGAAAAACACAAATCGACTTGTTCGATGCTTTTCTAAAGAGAAAGAAATCATGGAATTAAATCAAAACGGAGTTTTGGAAGAGTAGTTTCTCTACTTGCGAGAAATTTCTCTTTTCTAAAGAGAAAGAAATCAATGAGATGTTTTATCTGTAAAAGAAGTGGTGAGGAAGTAGATTTATACGAAGGAATCCTTGAAGATGAAATGGTAATGGTTTGTAGCTTGTGCGCAGAAAATGAGAGAATTCCTATTATAAAAAAACCTTCCCAAGAACAGTTGAAAAAAGCAGATGTTAGATACAATGTTCGTGAGAGAATGGAGCGACTTTCGGGGATGAGAGAGGCAACAGAAATTAGCCCTGACCAAATAAATACTCAAAAAAATCTTGCTCGTCTTAAGATTCCTAAGAAAAAACAACTTAATAAGGACATTTTTGATGATTACGATTGGAAAGTAAAAATAGGAAGGAGGAGAAGAAAAATGACAATCTCTCAGTTAGCAAGAGCGATAGGGATTGATTACAAAATCATACAATCTATTGAGTACGGAAAATTGCCAGAGAATTTCAGAGAAGTTCTTCTAAAACTAGAATCTTTTTTGAATGTTAATCTTTTGAAACATCATGAAGACAAAACTATAATAAAAACAGATGAAGACGAGCAAAAAATAATAAATAATGTAAAAAGAAAGATGGGGATAGAAATTGAAGATAAAAGCAAGGAAAAGGAAATTGAAAAAGAGAAAAAAGAAAAATTAGATAGAATTTATAAAGGAGAAGCAGATTTTTCAAAAAGAGAAGATTTAGCAAATGTAACATTAAGCGATTTAGTTGAAATGAAAAGAGTTAGAGAAAAGAGGGAGAAAAAAATTAAAGAAAAAGAAATAGAATCAGAATTAATTGGTGACGAAATTGATATAGAATTAGAAGAAGAGTAAATTCCTCTTAAATTTCTTTGTATTTTTCTACAGATAAATTCTTTAAATTCTGTATTTAAAATGGGTCTTCAGGAGTTTTTCCTGGACCTAATTGAACAGAAGAAGGACTACTTCTCCCATCACTAGCCCCCCCATTATTCTTAATTAAGATTACTCCTACAAAGATTGCACCATAAACTGCTCCTTCAATTAAGAAATCTCTGCGTAACCTGTATGTATCCACTTCTCCTAATGGATTAGTGTATTCTCCTTTTTTATAATTACAATAAGTTGTACAACCAGAAGGAATGACAGCAGTTAAAAAAGAAGTACTAAGAACTATTGGAAAAATAACTGTTCTTGCAATCTTCTTTACCAGTCCTCCTGAATTGCCGTCGTTTGTTCTTGAATTTAGATTGCCTTTGTATTTCATAGTAATTTTAAAATAATAACACTTTATAAATATTCCCCTTAACAATCATTTTTAACTCTTATCCAATAACCAAATCCAGGTTCAAATTCATTAACCTCACATCTGCATCTATTAACCCCGGATTCAATACTGCAATATTCATAACCTCCATTATAATCTTCTACGTCATTGCAATCATTAATATCATACCTATATTTTAATATACCTACATTACTATAAAGTTCGCAGGTTCCCTTATAGAAGGTTATAGAATAAGTTGGGGCTCCTACCAAATTCCAACCTGTTTTTAATTTCTTAGTTCCAAGATAACCTATATCCTCTGATTTAATTAAGTTCCCTGACATCTCAATATAACAATCATCTTTTACTTGAATAAAATAACCCTGTCCAGGATAGAGCTCGTCATTTAACCCTACAAATTTATAATTCTCTGAACTAATATCCCCTCCAGAAGGAATATAATAAGCAAGATTTGCCCTTCCATTAGAAAAAACAACCTCGCAATCAGTATCTAATTTATTAAAACTCTTTATCTCATTTCTAGGTAAAGAAAAGATATTATTCCCTTTCTCTAAGAAAATTCTTGTGGAAGTATCTAAAACAGAAACCCCCCAAACTTTCTTAACTTCAGAATCCCCATCACTAACAATGACTTTAACTTCGTAAAATCCCTGAGAATTGTAATCTGTTCTAAAAGTATAGTTATTTTTATTTTCTTCAACTAAAATCTCATTAACATACCATTTAACATCTAAGTTTTCCTTTGGGACATCAGGGTCTGAGTATATAACACTAAAAACCTGCTCTTCTTTTTCATTAATTGTAAGGTTTTCTTTAGGATGATAATCATCTATAAATAGAGGAAAATTAATAATCAAAACACTCACATTTGATGCACTCCCATTTTCATAATCATCATAAGAAACAACCTCACAAATCCATTCATCTCCTTTCATTGTTTTATCACTACCCAAAATATCATTTGGTGAATTTTTAAACCTACTTAATTGCAACTCATCATTTTTATACCAATTAAAATAATATCCTTCATTATCTTCTTCTTTATCATACCAACCATAAGCATTACAAATCAAATCGTCAAAGGTATTAGGATTCTCAGGAGTTAATTCTACTTTTTGTATTGTCGGTTTTGAATTTTCTCTGAATGTTCTTGTCTCACTTTCTCCTAAATTGCCTGCATTATCTTTTACATAAACCTTTAATGAATAATTTACTCCATCTGCTGTAATTTTTGTCTTTGAACAATAATTTCCTTGTTTTGCCATTGTTTCATTAACATCATTCCATTTTAATATGCAAGAATCAATTCCTGAAACATCTCCTGTAATTGAAACATTTACTATAACCTGATTTTGTATTGTTCTCTCGCTGTTTTCAGGTGTTGGCTTTTCAAATTTAATTTCAAAAGCAGTTGCATCTATCTGCACAATCAAAGTATTGCTGACACTTTTGGAAGTATAATTTTCATTTTCAGTTGTATTATAAATATAATTATAATTTCCTGCTCCTAAAATCTGAACATCAGGATTGTTTATTAAAACATTATTTCTGTATAAATTACAATTTAATTGTTTAAGACAACCAACTCCTGTTATTGTTGTTTGAGTTCCAAACTTAACTAACCAAGAAGGATTTACTGTTAAACTTATTTCAGGAACTGCTTTGTTTATTGTTAGTGTTTTTGAATCTAAGTTATTAACTTCTGTATAATTCTCTCCCCCCACAGTACTTATTTTATAATTATAATCCCCTACAGAAACTTCTAAGTCACTTGTTCCTACATTTACGTCATTCTTCCACAAAATATATTTAACATCATTACCTCCAGAATTATCAGCATCAATTCCAATAATTGCAGAATTTCCATCATAAGTAAATATCCAACTTCTTGTGTTAGTTAAGGATGCAGTTGGTGTTGCTTTTTTAATAATAAAAGTGTCTTCATCATAAACATTTTCATAATCTTCAATATTTTCCCTCTGAACTGAAAATAAATAAGTCCCTGCTCCTAATTCTTGCAGTGAATTGTTTGTTATAATATTCCCATTTTTATAAATTGTAAAATCAGTTGTACAGTCAGTATAAACTCTAAATATTTCTGAATAAGTTAAGGGAGAATTTTTATCAAAGTATATGTTGCATTGGTCTTCTAAACCAATTATTGATAATGTCCCGTCTATAAAATCTAAATCATAATTTTTTATTTTGTCTATGGATAATGTTCCTTTCAGAATAGAATATGCCCCAATATTTTCTCCTTCTTCTCGTTCCAATTTCCCCACAATTTTATTATCAAAAACCAAACTTCCACTAGTTATTTGATAAGTCAATTCAGGGTCATCTTCTCCATATACTTTACTTTTGTCATCAGCTGTTATTTCAATTTCTCTTTCATTGATTGTAAGTGTTTTATTAATATAATTTATATTGTAATTATTTGATATTAATCCAGAAGGTGTGATGTTGTATGTTCCTACATCTTCCCCCAACTCCCTTTCAAATTTTAAACTTCCCCCTAAAACATTTTCATTTTCACCTAAAACAAAACCCTGATAACTTGCTGTAAATGAAGGGTCTGATTCTCCATAAGTTTTTGATTTATTGTCAGCTATTATAATTAAATCTGCTTTTTCAATTTCTAAATTATAAACTGTTGAATCCTCCTGCCCAAATGTATCTTCTACTTTAACTTCAATATAATAATTTCCTCCTTCTAAATAATCTCTCCACTTCAAAAAACCTGTTTGATTTATCTCAAAATTTATTATGTCATCTACAGACCATGTTAATTCATCATCAGATTCAGCTTCAAATTGAACCCCGTTCCAATTGTCTCCATAAGTTATTGTTTCATTATTTGGGATTGTTTTCAATTTTGGTGGTTCTTTATCTACTTTAACTTCTACAAAACCATCTCGAGTTTCAACCCCTAAAATCTCTTGTATATTTGCATCAATTAGTTTAGATTCATTTATACTCAAAAAAGTATTTCCTTTTTTTATAGAGGTAAAATTTATATTAATAAGTGTGCCTTCTCCTGAAACTCCAACCTGTGTTCCAAATCTCGTGCTTGCATAGGTAATTTTCCCTTCTGAATTATTAAATTCAATTATTGGAAATGTTGAAGTTCCGTCTTTTTTCAAAAAACTATCTTCTTTAACAGATTGAACTTCAAGGATTAAAGGGTTAAATCTTATTTCTAATTCTACAGCAAAAACCTCTGCGTCTGTAGATACATCCATATCAATTAAGAAACTCTCGTTAATATGAACTTCTTTTTGTAGTGGATTAATAGATAAGGTTGTATTTGATTCTTGTTGAGAATAAACCATATTATAATTTATCCCAACTAAAGCCAAATCCAAAATATCAACTCTGCTATCATTATTCGTATCTGCTAATTCATCAAAATTAAGATTCTTAGATTCTTGAACAGACATTAAAGAATATCCTTCTATTTGTTGTGTAATTGTTTTTTCAGAACCATAATTTTGTCCAACAATTGCCAAATCCAAAATATCAACTTTTCCGTCTGCATTTGCATCTCCTTCAATTATTCTTGGGTTAAGTTTTAAAACAAAATTTTTTTTAAAATCATTAATCTCGTTCATAGATGAAACTAAATCTGCAAATAAAAAAATTGTTATTAAAAAAAAGAAAATATAATTTTTATTTCCCACTTTAAAAGATCTCTTCTGGTGTTTTTAAGATTTGTTGTGTTTTAATAGATATATTGGATTGTTTTCTTCAAAATAAATACCTAAAAGATAAGAGTTTAAGATTTATTAAATTTCAATAATCTTCCCTTTTCTCCCAACCTGAATAACTTTTGTTTTTCCAATTTTTTCTTCAATGCCTT
This sequence comes from Candidatus Woesearchaeota archaeon, assembly GCA_964611235.1. GTDB lineage: Archaea > Nanobdellota > Nanobdellia > Pacearchaeales > GW2011-AR1 > JAGVXH01. The sequence continues at coordinate 8,030 of CAZSWH010000005.1, read as the reverse complement.
CGGCCTCGTGGATATGTGAAGAGATAAACAAATCTGGCTTTAACTCATCAATCGCGTCTCTTAGAAACTTGTCTCCAGCAAATCCTGAAAATTCAGCCCTTGTTCTTCTCGCGTGAAGATGAGAAACCAAAACTTTTTTCTTAGATTTCATTTTTTTAAAATTATTTTTTATTTCTTTTAAATCAAAAGGGTCAAGAGAAAGTTTCCAGTCAGGACTTCCTATTCCTAAAATTCCAACATTATTATAAACTACATATCTTTTGTGTATACTTTTAATGTTATTTCCAATAAAATAATGTTCACCAAAAGAGTCCCAGTTTCCAGAGATGAAAACAACCTTTTGATTTGCTTTTAAAAAAGGAGTAAGAACTTTCATTTCGTCATTTGCAAACCCTCTTATGTCCCCTGTTAAAACAATTAAATCCACGCTTTCTCTCTTGGCTCTGCCAGACAACCTTTTAGCCGTATCAATATCTCCATGCAAATCTCCTGCAGCAAGTATTTTAAGTTTTTTTTCCATAAAAAATAAAACAAACATTTTTTAAATAACTATCTATTTATTCTCTGATGGTTTCGTTTAAAGAGACTAAAAACTGGTCTCTAGAAATAGAAAGAGAAATAACTTCCGGCTGGAAAAACACCGAGCTGTTTAATTTCAATCCGAAAACAAAAAAGAAAATTTATTCGATAGATACACCACCGCCTTATATTAATGCGCCTATTCACATTGGTCAGGCAGTAACTTATTGTTTTATGGATATGATTGCCCGTTTTAGAAGAATGAAAGGATTTGAAGTTTTGTTTCCGTTGGGGCTTGATAGAAATGGGCTTCCGATTGAAATGGGTGCCGAGAAAAAATATAATTTATCACCTTTTGAAGTAGGAAGAGAGAAGTTTATTAGGTATTGCAGGAAACTTTTAAACGAAACATCAGCAGAATCTATTGACAGCTTTGCAAAGTTAGGAATTTCTTTTTCGTCATATAAGAAAGGAAACAAAATCGGATCAATTTATAATACAGATTCTCCAGAATATCGGGCTTTAACACAGTCCACTTTTATTGAACTTTACAAGAAAGGACTTATTTACGAAGACACTAGGATAAATAATTGGGATCCTGAACTCCAGACAACTATAGCAGATTCTGAAGTGGAGTACAAAAATTTTCCCTCAACTTTTAGCGATGTGAAATGGAAAGTGAAAGAAACTTCTGGAGAGATTATTATAAGCACGACAAGACCAGAATTAATATGCACTTGCGGGGCGGTTATTTTCAATCCCAGCGACGAGAGATATAAGCACCTTGAAGGAAAAACAGCAATCACCCCTTTATTTGAAAAAGAAGTTCCTATAAAATCTCATTCTCTCGCAGATCCTGAAAAAGGAACAGGAATAGCAATGATGTGTTCTGCAGGGGACTTGTCTGACATTCAATTTTTCAGAGAAGAGGGGTTGATTCCAGAAATTGCAATAAACAAAGACGGAAAGATGAACGAAAAAGCGGGAATTCTTAAGGGATTAAAAGTTAGAGAAGCACGAGAAAAAGTAATTGAAATTCTAAAAGAAAGAAATTTAATTGAAAGACAGGAAAAAATTTCACATAGAACGCCAATTTCTGAACGAAGCGGAGCAGAAATTGAATTCATTGAAATGCCTGAGTTTTATCTTAAACAACTTGAATTTAAAGAAGACGTAAAAAAAATTTGTAGTGAGATTAATTTTTTCCCAAATTTTTCAAAAAAAATTCTTTTTAATTGGATAGATTCTATTTCAATTGATTGGCCGATTTCTCGAAGAAGATTTTATGCAACAGAAATTCCTTTATGGAATTCAGAATCAGGAAAATTTATTGCTGTTCCTTCACAAAGAATTTACTGCAAGCCATGGGAAGAGCAGCCGCTGAAAGATGCCGAAGTTATTGATAAAAAAACAAAAAAAACATTAGGTAAAGTAAAAGATTTTCCGAATGAGAAATGGATTGGTGAAGAAAGAGTTTTGGATACCTGGATGGATTCTTCTATTTCAGAACTTATAATATTAAAATATAAAACCAACGACGCGTTTTTCAAAAAAGCCTTTCCTGCATCGCTTCGACCGCAAGGAAAAGATATTATTAGAACTTGGCTTTATTATACAATTCTGAGGGGCTATCTGGAAACCGGAAAACCATGCTTTAAGAATGTTTGGATAAATCAACACATTGTCGACGAGAACGGAAACAAAATGAGCAAAAGCAAAGGAAACATTATTGACCCACATATGCTTCTTGAAAAATACGGCGCAGAGGCGATAAGACTCTGGGCTTCTACCGAGGGAGATTTATCAAGGCAGGATTTTAAATGTTCCGAAGATAGAATATCTGGAGAAAGAAAAACTCTCAATAAACTACTGAATATTTCAAGGTTTGTAATGTTGTTTGAAAAAACAGAAAAAACAAAAAAAACAAAATTGGACAAACTATTTATTGATTACATAGAAGATTTGACAAGAAAGACAGAAAAATCTTATGAAAACTACGACTTCAACCACCCTGCACAGGAGATTAGAAAATTCCTTTGGGATACTTTTTCATCACATTATATTGAACTTATAAAAAATAGAGCTTACAACGAAGAGAAAATTTTTCAAAAAGAAGAATCAAATTCTGCAAGGTATACGCTTCATTTTTTACTTGAAAGATTACTACTTCTTATTTATCCTGTTATCCCACAAATTACATCGACAATTGCAAAAGAAAAGGGAATTAATTTGTTAAAAGAAAAATGGCCAGAAGCTAAAGAAATAAAATCTGATTTAACTTTTGTTGAAAAAATAATGCAGTTTAATTCAAATGTCTGGAAAACAAAAAAAGAAAAAGGAATTTCACTTAAGGAATCTATTGAAGGAATTAAAATACCCGACGAACTGAAAGATTATGAAAAAGATTTAAAAGCCTGTCATAGGATTTAAGAATTAGTATTAACTACCCTTAAATCTTATAAACTTCCTTTATCTATTTAATTTATGGATGACGCACAAAAATTTGAGTTGGAAAGTTTAATTGAAGAATTAGAAAGTTATCGTGGCAGGCACACAGAGTTGATAACTGTTTTAGTTCCTGCAGGCACGACTTTGACGCAAGTAACAAAACAAATTGAAGATGAAAAAGGAACAGCGACTAATATCAAGACGACTTCAACAAGGAAGAATGTAATTAATGCTCTTGAGAAAGCAATAAGGAAATTAAAAGAAATTGGACGGACGCCAGAAAACGGTCTGGCTGTTTTTAGTGGGAATGTGTCTGATGTTGAAGGTCAGGAAAATCTTCAGATTTGGGCAATTGAACCTCCAAAAAAATTAAAAGTAAAAATTTATAGATGTGACCAGGTTTTTGTCCTTGACCCTTTAAGGGAAATGCTTGAGACAGAAGAAGTTTATGGGCTTTTAGTAATAGAAAGAAACGAAGCGTCAATAGGAATACTCGACGGAAGAAACGTAAAACTCCTTCAAAAAATGACTTCAGGAATCCCAGGAAAAACGCGGGCTGGTGGGCAATCGGCCGCCAGATTTGGAAGAATAAGAGATAGTATGACAAAGGAATTTTTCAAAAGAGTCGCAGGAGCAATGAAGAGTCATTTTTTTGATAATAAAAAATTAAAAGGGATTTTAATTGGCGGGCCTATCCCGACTAAAGAAGAATTTTTAGAGCAAGGACAACTCGTTACAGCTTTAAAGGAAAAAGTAATTGCAGTAAGAGATTTAGGGGATACAGGTATGCCTGGGCTTAATGAGCTTGTTAATTTATGTCAGGATGTTTTAGCAGAGCAGGAAATAACAAAACAGAAACAAATACTTGATGAATTTTTTACAAAACTTGCAAAAGAGCCAGATAAAGTTTCTTACGGCGAGGCAGAAATTGAGGACAGATTAAACAAAGGGGCAGTTGAAAAAATTATAATATCAAAATCACTGGAAAAAAACAAAATCAGAAAGTTTGAAGAATTAGCTAAAGCAACCTCGTCAGAAATTCATATTGTAACAAAAGACACAACGCAAGGCGTCCAGTTTGATAATCTCGGAGGAGTCGGAGCAATATTAAGATTTATGGTTATTGATTAGATTAGAAAATAAAAGACAAAGTTTATAAAAATCTCAATAGATATTTACAGATAAAAGTTTGATTAAAACCTTTAATCAAGCTTATTTTAGATGTAAATCAACATAAAATCCTTAAAAAGCTTCGAACAATAGGTATTGTTGCTACCCACAAAATTCCTTGTTTTTAGCCATTCTGAGCTATTTTTTCGAGTTTTTTAGATTCTATCTTCCATCCACTAACTAAAAACGCAAAGTTACTAATGACAATCTTTCTTTTTCACCGGTTTTTAAATTCTTACAATTAAGATACCAACATTCAAAAGGGTCTTCTTTTACAGATGAGTCATAGAAAAGATCAAGTATTTCATAGCATTTAGGAGGGCCCTCCTGTTGTGTATGGAAGAACTTTATACCTTTAACAGCTTTAATCATTAAATCATATGCTGTTTTTATTGCCATAAGAATCCTTGTTTTTCAACCTTTTTAATAATTTCTATAATAGAGAACAATATAAAACTACACTTAAAACTTTTAATCATCCTTACTTTACTTTGCTACTCTCTGCCCAACATAAATTATTAAAAGTCCTTTTGTCTTGTTTTATTATGACAGAATTAAAAATATCTTCAGGCTCTTATGACTTAAATAAGTTTCTTTACGGAGGTTTTGAAAAAGATATTATTACGACTTTTTATGGTCCTGGCGGTTCTGGGAAGTCAAATTTTTGCATTATCGTTGCAGTTTCTCAGGTGAAAAAAGGAAACAAAGTAATTATAATTGACAGCGAGGGTGGTTTTTCTATAGAGAGGTTTAAGCAGATTCACAGCGGGACAAAAGAAGAAATTGAGAGTTCTCTTGGGAATATTCTTTTGTTAAAACCAAATTCTTTTGCTGAACAGGAAAAATCATTTGAGACTCTCTTGACTCATGTGAAAAAAGGAAACATTTCTCTGATAATTGTAGATAGTATTGCGATGCTCTACCGTCTTGAACTTGGGGGTGCAATCAGTTCTGGCGAAAGTGAAAAAATTTCCGAAGTAAATAGGAAACTGGCAAGACAACTAAGAGTCCTTAACGAAATAGCGAGAAAACAAGATATTCCTATAATAGTAACAAATCAGGTATATGCTTCTTTTGTCCATAATGAAGAAGACAAAAATCTTGAAAGGCGTGTCTCAATGGTCGGAGGCGATTTGTTAAAATACTGGAGCAAGTGTCTTATTGAACTTCAAAATTACCGAGGGAAAAGAAAATTAATTATCAGAAAACACCGCTCACTTCCGGAAAAAGAAATGTCATTTGAGATTATTAGTTCAGGAATCAGGAAGAAAGGTTTGTTTTAATATATTATAAATAGATTTTGTTAAATTCTTTATCATTACTTTCTCTTTTTTACTACCTTTGCTTTTCTGATTTTCTTTTTAAGAGGTTTTGTTTTCCCAATTACTTTTCCATCTTTCCCAAATTCAATTTCTCCTTTTGCGATTCTTTGTTTGAATTCTTCTTTCTTTTTCTGTAACTCTTCGTTTGATGGACATTTTGGGTTAAAACAAAATTTCCATGGGGCTCTCCCTTTTTGAAAAGATACAACAAGCGGAAATCCACATTGACTGCAGTTCTCTAGATTTTTTTCTTTGTCTCTGGCGGGTTTCATTAATCCTCTTGGTGGGAGAGAATAAGTTGTTTTGCATTTTGGGTAAGCATTACACGAAACAAAATATCTTGAATATTTTTTCCCGAACATTATTCTCAATTTTCCTTTGTGGCAGACAGGACACTCGCTCATTGTATTCTCTTCTTTTTCTTTTTCCCAAACTGCCTCGTTTGCATCAGCAAGACTTTTTCCAATTGCCTCAAGATTCTTATTCATGTCCTTTGCGATATTTATAACTTCTTTTTTCGCCTCATCCAGAACTTTTTCCTTTTTTTCCTCAAGACCTTTTTCTGAAATTTCTATCTCTTCAAGTTCTTTTGTCATTTTTCTTGTAAGTTCTTCATCTAAAATTATAGGGGAATATTCCCATAAAGTTTTTACCATTCTTTTTCCTAACTCTGTAACTTCTATATTTTTCTCTTTAATATACCCTCTTGAATAAAGAGTATCAATTATTGAAGAGCGGGTCGCTTTTGTTCCCAAATCTCTCTTCTCCAATTCTTTTATAAGTGAGGCAGCAGTATATCTTCTTGGAGGTTTGGTCTGTTTTTCTTCAATTCTGATTTCGTCCACATCAACTCCCCCTTCAATTGTTGGAACTTCATTTTCTTTGATTGATGAAGGATAAACATGAATCCATCCTTTTTCTTTTATTTTAATTCCTTTTGCTATGAATATTAATCCTCCAATATCTATAGAAATTTTTTTAGATTCTATTTTAGCAGGTGCACAAAAACAAGAGATAAATCTTTTGACAATTAAATCATAAATTTTCTTTTCATTATCATTAAGTTTTTTTGATTCTCCTGTAGGATAAATTGCAGGGTGAGCTGGGTCTTCCTTTTTTCCTTGGGAAGGTTTTTTACTAATAGCATATTTAACTAAGGAAGTATATTTTTTTAATTGGTTTAAAATTTTTTGGCAATCGATAGATTCAGGATAATTCTGACTGGAAGTTCTTGGATAAGAAATTAGTCCGCTTAGATAAAGTCCTTGAGCAATCTTTAATGTTTGACTTGGGGTAAATCCATAAAACCTGTAAGACTCTGTTTGCAATGTAGTTAAGTCAAAAGGGACAGGGACTGGAAAATCTTTTTCATATATTTCTGTTTTGGCAATACCCTTTTTCCCTTTTAGATATTTAAATTTCAGTAATTCAGATTCTTGGAATATATTTTTAGGATACCTAACTTCTATCTTCTGGTCCTTGATATCTCTTACCTTAAGAAATATCTGCCAGAATGGCTCAGGTTTAAAAGATTCAATTTCTATTTCTCTGTCATAAATAATTTTTAATGAAGGACCCTGAACTCTCCCTATTGATAAAATTCTGAACGCTCCTGTTTTTGAAAGCGATTTCATTAATCCCCTCGAAAGATTTATTCCATAAAACCAGTCAAGATAGTGTCTTGTTTCTCCTGCAATAGCAGCCCCCCAATTTAAATTTGGGAGAACATTGTTAAAACTCTCTATAATTGCTTCTTTTGTTAAAAGAGAAAATTTCATTCTTTTTGCATCTTTCTTTTTGCATATAAATCTCACCACATTCCATCCTATAACTTCTCCTTCAACATCAAAGTCAGTTGCTACAATAAACTCGTCAGAATCTTTTGAAAGTTTTTTTAGTAAATCAAAATATTTTTTTGTGAAAGCACTCTTTTTATTTTTATATGTCGGTTTCCACTCAATTTCAAAATTTGGGAAAATTCCTCTCGGCGTTGTCTGTGCTACCCCATATAGATGGCCAACTGCACACCCGACAACATAACACCTGTTATTCCTAAAAAATTCATAGTAAGAAATTTTATTTTTTCCAGTTATCTTTCCGTCACCGCCATCACTAAGAGCAAGAGCTATTTTCGCTGCAGCTTGAGGTTTCTCAGTAATAATCAAAGTCGTTTTTTCTTTATCCATAAAATATATTATCAAGCGGGCTTTTTATATTTTTATTGATGCTTATAATATTTAAATATAAATTTGGGTTGTCTTGATATCAAAGTATCCTAATAATTTTTGAATTATCCTTAAATCCACTCCAGATTAAAGAGATGCTGTTTAAATTTTAGAGATGATAATCTCCATGCTACTTGTTCCACCTGTAAGAGATTTACTTCTGCCTAGGTCTAAAAACTTCTTTAGAAAATTTAGAAATCCTCAACCACATTGCACTATCTTAACTTCGGTCGTGACTTCTATAGTATCATATGTTGCTTGGCTTCACCCAAATTTTAATTTTTCTTTCTTTTCCCACCCAAGATAGGAGAAAAAAGCCTGCGTCCTACGGACAGATAGCTGAAAA
>CAZSWH010000004.1:19114-33881 GCA_964611235.1 Candidatus Woesearchaeota archaeon | reverse complement strand
AAGAAACGGAAATTTTATTGAGCATAACATCGCGAATAAACGAAGTTTGCGAAGCGAATTTGGGTGGAGAAACCTGCAAGGTTTCGGAACCGTTAAATTCCCTGTTAGTTTCGTCTGACCAAAGGGAAGACCTAAAATTTAGTGCAACGTTCCGAAGGAAAATTTTAGAGTTTAGAATTACCACACTAATGTTTTTTATATTTCAATTTTAATGCTAAAATTAGAATTATTGCACAAGATGCAAAATTTAATCCTGTAACAATTTCCAACAATAAATCAGAGATTACTAAAAGTGCATAAAGAAAAGTAATAAGACTACAAAAAGTCCAGATGATGTAAGAATTGATATTTGCACTTGCTATCTTTTTTGTTAAATCTCTTATTGTTGGAAAGTATCCTATCGTTGCAATAATTCCTGTACTTGCGTAAAGAAAAGCAATAATTGTTAATATAATTTCCATAATAAATCTATTAAAATTGAAATGAATATAAATGTTGTGGTAATTCTAAATTGAAACTAACATAATCATATCAGGAATAAACTCCTAATGTGGTACTGGCTTTAGGTTTTATCAGTAATGTTTATAAGTCATAAGATATCAGTTAATATATCAGTTAATATATGGTTGAGGGATTAATTTCAAAATTAAAAAGAGAATTAGAGATAATAAATTCTTCAAAGAAAACTGTGAAAGCATATACTTATTATGTTGAAAGATTTCTAAGATATGCAGAAAAGAAAGGTTTTAATGAAAATGTTGTTAAAGATTATATTCAAATAATTATAAAAAAACAAAATCCTTCGACAGTTTCCTCTTGTATAAGTGCTGTTGAATTCTTTTTTGAAAATGTCTTAAACCAAAAAATAAAATTAAAACACCCAAAAAGAAACAAAACAATTCCAGAAATTTTAACTATTGATGAAATAAGAAAATTAATCGAAGCGACTTCAAACATAAAACACAAATTAATATTAAAATTAATGTATGGTTGTGGATTAAGAGTAAGTGAAGTAGTAAACTTAAAAAAACCTGATTTAAATTTTCAAGAAGAATTGATTTATATAAAACTCTCAAAAGGAAGAAAAGACAGATTTGTTAAGATTCCGGAATCGATAAAAAAAGAACTTGAAAGTTATTATAATTTAACCAATGAAAAGATTCTCTTCCCCTCTTCAAGAGAAGGTAAGTTAACAACTTCTACAATTCAAAAAATTGTTTCTAACTCTTCAAAAAAAGCAGGAATCAAAGAGTTTATCCTCATTTATTAAGGCATTCATTTGCAACTCATCTTTTAGAACAAGGAACTGATTTAAGAATTATTCAAAAACTACTCGGGCATGCTAATATTAAAACAACCCAAATCTATAAACAAATTTCGCAAGCATCAATTAAAAATATAAAGTCTCCTTTGGATAATATTTAGAGGTTATTATGAAAAGCACTGATGATATTCTAAAAAAATACAGAGCAAAGATTGAGAATCAGATGAGAAGTTACAATTCTGATTCTCTTCCAAAATATAGCCAGAGTTATGAAAAGTTCCGTGAAGAGATGTCACCGGAATTTACTCGTTATGAAAAATGGTGCAAGACATTAGGAGGTTTTTTTAAAATTAAGGTTGTGGAAAAAGATAACAAGAGAATATCTCGGGCAGTTGAGATTGCGCATCTTAATGTTACCCCTTCTGAAGTTGTTGTTCTCTCGACAGTTCTTCTTATTCTGACTTTATTTGGCGGGGCGTTGTTTTTTACAGCAATTTGGTTGATTACAGATGTGTTCTCTTTTGTGTTTTTGTTTTTAGTTCTTGTTCTCGCTGTTTTTCTATTTTTCTATTTTTCTAAAGCTCCTGAAAGACTTGCAATGAAATGGCGTTTGAAAGCAAGTAGCCAGATGGTCCCTGCGATTTTGTACATTGTGATTTATATGAAACACACATCTAATTTTGAAAAAGCGATTTCTTTTGCAGCTGAGCATTTGCAGCCTCCTCTCTCTCTTGATTTCAAAAAAATATTTTGGGATGTTGAAATTGGAAGGTTTTCTACTTTGAAAGAGAGTTTGGATAATTATCTTCTTGAGTGGAGGGATTATAGTATGGAATTTATTGAGGCTTTGCATTTGGTTGAATCAAGTCTTTATGAGCCTGATGAGGCGAGGCGAGTGAATATTCTTGAGAAATCTCTTCAGGTTGTTCTTGATGGAGTTTATGATAAAATGCTAAAATATACTCATGAAGTTCGCTCCCCTCTTACAAATGTCTATATGCTTGGGATTGTTTTGCCGACACTTGCTCTCGCAATTTTGCCTTTAGCGTCAACAATGATGGGGGGTTCAATAAAATGGTATCACCTTTTCATAATATTTAACTTTCTTATTCCTTTTGTAGTCCTTTATCTTACTGAAAGTGTTTTGATGAAAAGGCCAGGGGGATATGGTGAAGCAAATCTTTTGGAAAAAAATCCTTTGTATCCTCAATACAAAAGTAATCGTCCTTATTTTGTAGGGTTCTTGTTGGGTCTTCCTTTTTTACTAATTGGATTAATACCTCTTTTTTTGAGATATACTAACCTTCCATTCTGGCTTGGATTGGCACGGGATTATACGTGGAAGGAAGTTGGAATGGGATTTATGGGTTCGTCAGGTATATTTGGGATAGTTGGTCCTGAGGGAGTTCTTTATGGACCTTCTGGCGTTCTGTCGTTGATTTTGAGTCTTTTTGTTCCAATCTCAATCTCTGTTATGTTTATTGTAGCATTTAAAATGAAAACAAAGGAATTGATTAAGGCAAGTGAAGAATACAAAAATGTGGAAAAAGAATTTACATCTTCTTTGTTTCAGTTGGGAAATCGGCTCGGCGACGGTTTGCCTGCAGAAATTGCGTTCTCAAAAATAAGTGAATCAACAAAAGGGACTTCAACTGAGGGTTTCTTTAAAATTGTTAATGAGAATATACAACAGCTTGGAATGAGTCTTGAGAAGGCCTTGTTTGACCCAAAGAGGGGAGCAGTGATTTTTTATCCTTCTCAAATTATAGCTACTTCAATGAAAATTCTTATTGAATCTGTAAAAAAAGGATTGAATGTTGCGGCGAGGAGTTTAATGTCTATAAGCGATTACATAAAAAATATAAGGAAAATAAACGATAGACTTAACGACCTCCTTTCAGAGATAATATCAGATATGAAATCAAATATGACTTTCCTCGCGCCTTTGCTTTCAGGGATAATTCTCGGGCTTTCAGGGATGATATCAACTATTTTAAATTCTATTTCAGCAATGTTTGATTCAGGGGTTACAGGCAGTGAGGAGATGTTGGGCTCAGAGGGGATAGGAGGGCTTTTAGGATTTTTTGACCCTGTCCAAATGATTCCAACTTACTGGCTTCAAATTGTTATCGGACTTTACTTAATTGAAATTGTTTTTATACTTTCGTCAACACTTGTAACAATCAAGTCAGGAAGAGATAAGTTGCAGACGACATCAGAAACAGGAAAAAATCTCAAGCGGACAATTACTTTGTATTTTATTGTAGCACTCTCTTCAATAATCGGGCTTAGTTTAATTGGAGCATTCGTCCTTTCTGGTTTAACATAACATTTATAAAGATTAATCATTTGCAAAGATTATGAAAGGAAATAAAAGAGGGCAGGAATTAACATTAGGCACAATTATTTTAATTGTCCTTGGTGTCGTAGTTCTAATTTTCCTTATTTATGGATTTTCCACTGGCTGGAGCAACTTGTGGCAGAGGATTACAGGACTCGGCGGTGGCAAAGTTAATGTTGATACTGTAAGAACTGCTTGCCTGATTGCCTGTGGGAATGAAGAAGTATATTCTTTTTGCAATGAAGGGAAAAAAGTAGTACTTGATGGAGGATATGAAAATCCTTCAGTTACTTGTAATCAATTAGTAGGAAAAGTTAATTTTGCAAAAGGAAGTGAATCAAAAAATGAAACAGGAATAGTAAGTGAGTGCGCAAGAATTTCTTGTCTTGGAACTTCTCCTAAAAGAGTTAGTTAATAAGTTAACCTCCAAAATCTTTATTAACTTGTTTTTTATTTAGAAAGTATGGCAGGTGATGGAATTGGAGAGCTTGGGAAAATTGTTATTGTTGTTATTGTTTTAGTTATTCTTACTTTTGGGGTTATTTTTTTGTTTAGTGGGAAGGGTGGGGAAATTCTTTCTTCAATAAGAAATTTAATGAGGTTTGGGCGATAATGCAAAAGGAAGGTTCTGTTGATTGGACTGTTGGAAAACTTTTGTCAATAGTCTTGCTAATTATTGTTATTGTCTTAGTTGTCTGGGGGATTACTACTGGCGGGCTTAATCCATTGATTGAAAAGACAGGAGGGAAATTTGATGAAGTTTTGATATTGCTGAATAAATTGAGGGGGATTGATGAGCCTTCTGATGTGGATTGTATTTATGAGAATGTAGATATTGACGGAGTCGGGCAGGGGCTTGCTACATTTTGCAAAACTGAATGTAATATAAGTTTAAATAAACCCTTGGATTATTTTAATTCTAATAAGTTTAAGTTTAAGGAGGGAGGGATATATTCTTTTACTGGGTCGTCGTGGTTTGATGAGAGTAATATGATTATAGATATTGAAAAAACAACACTAAATAGAAAAATTTATTCTGAACTAAAAAAAAGGGTTCTTTATGAAATATTCAGAGAAGAAGAGATAAATAAAGATAAATTAAATTCTGTTTTAGGTTTTGATGAAGAAAGGTTATTAAGGTTTAAAGTATTAGAAGAATGGGGTAGTCCTATTTTTGATTGGAACGGAGAAAAATGGGAAGTTGATTATGGAAGATCTTCTGGTTCCAAAGAAAGATTTTCTTCTTCTAAGGATTTAGAAACAGGTATAAGGGAAATTTATAGATATTATATTGGGGACTACAAAGTTACATGGGGATATATTGGTGAAGATGAAGATAACTACAAAATTCCGTTTACAAATACTATAGGGAATTCAAAAAATAAAGCCCATGTGGATGAAGGAAGATTTTCTGAATGGTTAAAGAAGAAAGTTGAGGAATGGAACTCAAATTATTTATTTTATAAAGAAGAAATAAATAAATTAATTGGAGAAGAGAAAGGGATATCAATTGATGGGGAATTTTATGTTTTCTCTCTTGGCAAAAGATATTCTCAAGGGGTTCATTATTTACCTTTAATTTATATAGAAATTTTAGAGGATAAAAAAGGAATTTACTACGAAGACAATAAGTTTTATTTTTACTCTGAAGAAGATAAAGAGGTAGAAAATTATAATGATTATAATTTTATCATAACCATCTCAAATGGTATCTGGGAAGAAATAAAAAAATTAAATCTTGTCTATGACTATTTGAAAGTAAGATGTTAAGAAACAAAAAAGGTGAGCTCACGACGAACGAGATTTTAGAAATTGTTCTTGCTGCTGCAGGGATAGTAATTCTTTTTATTCTTTTATATAATCTCATTTCCCCTATTTTTAATAAAGAAGAAAAAACTTCAGAGTCTTATTTTGATTCTTTTATCGAGGCTGTTGGAATGGCAGACAAGGGAGGAACAGGAACTTTCTCTATGTGGCAATCTGAAGAAGGTGTAGAATATTACTTAATTTATTTTAAAGATAGTATTTCTTATAATGATAATGGAAGAGAATTTTTTTCTATGAGTAGAAACGAGGACCATATATGTCTTTGTTATTCAAAAAAAGAAAATGTCTGTAATTTTTGTGAGAATCTAAAGTATCCTGTGAAATTGGGAGAAACCGAAGATTTCACGCAGTTCTCTCTTAAGCAAGGAGACAAAGTAGATATAATTAAATTAAAGAATGAGAATTTTTATCGGTTCAATTTGGTGGAATGAAAAAGCAAGGGCACATAACTTCTGAAGAGATGATAAAATGGATTATCTACATTGCTTTAGTAATCGCTGTGAGTTTATCAATTGTTTCTATTGTGAAAGGATTTATTTAGATAATTTTATTAATCTTATTTATATAGCTTTCTTATGGAAAAAAGAAATTTTTTGCAAAATCCCATGTTTTTTTTGCATGGCTCAAAAAAGAGACGGATTAAAAATTCTTACGTTTTTCTCGCAGGCTCAAAAAAGAGAGGTTCAGAAAAATATTATATAATCATTTCTTTGATACTTGGGTTGATAGTTCTTTCACTTTCTCTTTATTTTATTTTTCATGAGTATTTTACAGAAGATGAACTTGATTGGCAGGCGTGCCGGCAGAGTATTTATTTGAGGTCTATTGCACCTAATTTCAAAGACATAACAGACTTGAAAGATGCTTTCCCATTAAAATGCAAAACAGAGGTTATAACTATTGATACTGCTGAACCAAAAGTTGTATACGGAAAAATTGCAGATACTATTGCAGCTGGGTGGTATCTTTTTGGAGAAGGGGAATATGATATTGTTCCTAGAAAGTGGGTTGATCAAACAAATTATTGTATGGTTTTTGCAAGAATTCATTATAGTGATAAGGCAAAAAAAGATGTCACAAGAGTTTGGAGAGAAGATAAAGCTCTTTCACTACAAGGATTTGAATCATACTATCTCCGAACCAAAATGAAAAATTCTGACAAAACATATAATTCTTATATTCCATTATTCTATTTTGCAGAGGAAAAGGAGCATAATTTTGTTTTCTATAAACCATTCTATGAAAAAGATTCCCTTATGTTTTCCCCATATTATGAAGAAGATTTATTATTGGTTTACAAAGTGATTAAAGGTAATAAAGTTGTAAGTTTTCTGGGATGGGGGATTGATTGGAGGAAACTGGAAATAGTAGATGTAAAGGATGAAGAAAGATATAAAATTATTTATATTATCCGCCCAGAAGATATTGACAAAATAAATTGTACAGAATTCATCACAATCCCTGCTTAGATAATTTTATTAACATAGATTATTAAGTTTAAATATGAAAGGGGGAAAATTTTCTAAGAGAGCAGAACTTATGCACGAGGTAATAATTCATATTATTTTAGTTGGGTTGATTTTTGCGGTTTTTTTTATGGCGACTTCGGAGAAGATTAATGCGAGGGGGGTTCGGCAACAGGTTCTTGAAAAACAAACCGCTCTTTTGATTGATTCTGCTGTTCTAGGAATGAGTTTTGAGATTCCAAAAAAAAATCTTAATGGAATTGTCCAAAGTGTAGAGTTAAAAGAAGGAAAAGTTTTTATTGGCATTGAAGGGCTTGTCTCTTTCAAGGGCTGTCCTTATTTTTCAAAATATTCTATCAGTGTTGAAGAATCTCAAGATAAATTTATAATAAGAATAAAATGATAAAAGGAGCTGGAAAAAGAGGGGCGATAGGTGAAGGGATTCTTATGATTTATCGTCTGATTATGGTTATGTTTATTGCACTTGTGATTTTAGGTATATCCTCTGTTTTTTACTCTCATTATATAAATGTTAGAGATACCGAAGCAGTTATTATGGCACGGCAAGTTGTGGACTGTCTCACACTAACCAATTCTGACATTTATTCAATTGAAAAAAATCGTCTCTTGGCTTTTTGTGGTTATGATGACTATGAAACAAATAGATTTTTTGTTAGAGTTACATTTACGAACGATTCAGGAAAACAAGTTCACATTCTTTCACAGGGAGATTCAGGTGCCTTATGGGTTAAAGAACTTTTTGAAAAACAAGAGAAAAAAATAGAGTCAGTAAAAAAATATGTTCCAGGATATTTTAAAGAGGACTATCTTTTTTTTGATTCAATAAATAATAAAGAATTAAATATGAAAGTAGAGATTTTAGTCAATGCGGAATTCTAAAGCAATGTTGGGCAAGACAATTGCATTATGGGTCGCTACAGTTGTGATTATTATATTACTACTCTTTTTTATTATTGGTTCAGGCATTGTTCGGAAAATTGATGAATCAGGAGCAGGATTAAAAGTTTATGGTTCTTCTGAAATTGGGCTGGGAAATTTAAGAAGCTATATGCAGAATTATTATTTATTTCTTGTAAGAACAAGATTTATAACTAATCAGGAAAAGGTTGGGGGAAAAGATGAGAAATAAAAAAGCACAAATTTTTGAGATTTATCTCGTGGTGCTGACGGGATTTATGTGCTCGTTGGTAGTTTTGCTTTATTTTATTCAACAAGGTAATGCCCCAAATTCTCTTGTTTCCCCAGAGAATGTTTTTGAAATTAGAGATGAATTAGAAATTTTTGAGTTGAAAGAAAAAGAGATTGTATTAGAATCATTGAAAGAATTAGGTGGGTTAAATGAATTTGAGGGTGAAAGATTTTCTGAAAAGTTTAGAGAAACTTTCTTAAGTAAGATTTATGCGAGAGAAGATATGAAAGAGTTTCTTTTGAAAGATTTTGTTCGTGAGAAAGAAGCCAGAGGGAATGAAGCTAATTTTATTGACAGTATCTATTTGGTTAATTTTGATAAGAAAGAAAATAAGATTATTTTTAATAGATCTAAATTAGAGAAGAGAATTTATCTGAAGAGTGAGGGGAGTAATAAAATAAATTTTCCTGTTGATTTTTCTTTTGATTTCTTCGGGGGTTATACTTTAGACATCATGGAAGGAGCTTATTTGATTATTTATGAGAATTCTTTTGGTAATGGATTTCTTCTTAAAGGTAGAATTGAGGATATCTCTTCTTACGATAAAATAGAAGAAGTTCTTGCTTCAAACTATTTTGGGATTTCTGAGATAAAAGTTGGCGAGGATTTTTTCTTTTATTTGGGGGCAGACAACCTTAAAGAAGAACATATATTATCTATAATCTGTTTTTCAGACGAGGGTGTTTTATTTGAGATTTCAAGTAATGTTTTTTATGTTTATCTTGAAGTTGGAGAAGAGAGACTTGTTGATGTTAATGAAGATGGATATTTTGATGTTAGATTAAAACTTATTTCTTATGATCAAGAAAAGAATGTTGTGAATATTGAGAAAAATCAAATTTATATTCCTATTGAGGCTGATTTGAATAGTTTTGCAAAATACCTTCGTGATAATGAAGGAGAGATTAATTCACCTTATTTTAAGAGAATGTACTCTGAGTATAGTTTTCTTTTGAAAAAAGATTCTTTCTTAGATAACTCTGAAGAAATTTCAGAAAAAGTTTCTGAAGAAGAAAATTTTGAGGAAGAGGTGGTTCATGATGCTGGTTTGGAGTTCTGGAAGGGGGTGTATGCCGAAAAGCTTGAAAATCCTAATTTTATTATTAAAGATATTTTTGACGATTTGCCTTGGAGGAGAACTTATAATTTCTATGATACATCTAATCCAAAAGGACTTGAGTTTTATAAGAAAGGAGAACTTTTTAATTTATATGGTAAGCATTATGAGGCTCCTTGTGGTGCTGCAGCGTTGCATGAAGCTTTCTTTTTTTTAGGAAAAAATGTTGATATAAGGGATATTATTGCGCAAAAGCAAGGAGGTTTTGTTAGGAGCTTTTTTTATATATTTACTAATGCTATTACTCATATAACTTGGCCGAAAGAAATTAAGGAAATTTCTGAGAATTTTGGTTTTGAGGTTGAACTAATAAAAGGGAAAGATGCAACTTTAGAGACTGCTGCGCGCAAATCTTCAGAAGATTCAGTTGTCATTTTAAGAATATGGTGGGATTGTGATAAAATTCTTGGATTGATCCCCCAACAACATTATGTTGTTTATGATACTAATCGTGCAAAGGTTTTTCAAGAACATTATTATACTCATGAGAAGGCTAACGACGACAAGATTTACGAGTTATATGTTATTAAAAATAAAGGAGTTATTATATGATGAATTATGGAGGAGTTGACAAAAGAAAGACTAAGAAAGATTTAAAGCGAAAGAGAATAGCAAGAGGTTACAAGAGGGGCGGGAAGTTTAGAACACATGATATTAAAGAGACAGAAAAGAAAAAGAGGAAGAGAAAATGATTATATATAAAGAGTCTTATAATTAACTTTAAATACAAGTAAGTATTATTTTTTTTATGAAGGCAAAAAATAAAAAGAGGTTACTGTTGTGGTTGTATTATTTAGCCTGGATTATAGGGATTATTGCAATTGCAGTGCTTTTTTATGGAATAATTATTTCGGTAAAATAAAATGGATTTTGAGATTTTATCATTGGTGGGTAACTTCATAAATTTTTTAATATTATTATTTATCACGATTAATATTGTCAATACTTCTTGTTTTGGTATTTTTCAGATGTCTTTGTCAATTTTTGGCATCTCTGCCTCTATTTTTATTCAGATGGTCTCAATATTATCAAAACATTTAATTGGAGAAAAAAAATGATTGAAGCGAATTTTCTTTTTTGGTTATTTTTAATAGGAATTATTATAGCTGTCTTTCAGGATTTGAAAAGAAGAGAAGTAGATAATTGGCTTAATTTGTTTCTTTTGTTAGCAAGTTTTTCTTATATTTTTTATAAGGCGATTTTTGAAAATAATCCCTCAATAATTTTTCTTGCAGGATTTATCTTGGCAATAATGTTTTTGATTATGAATTTATTTTATTACAGCAGAATTTTTGGAGGAGGGGATGCCTGCCTCTTATTTGCAATGAGTGTATTTTTTGTTGAGAGCAATTTTATTGAAAGTATAATGAGTATATGGACTTTTATTTTGCTTTTGATGATCTCTGGCTCTGTTTATGGTATAATTTATTCTTTGGTTTTATATTCTAAAAATTTTCAGTATATAAATAAAGATATAAGAAAAAATTTTAATAAATTCAAAAATCTGTTTATCTTATTTATTGCCATAGGATTTTTTTTACTTATTGTAAATTTTTCATTAATCTTTGTATTATTTTCTTTATTAATTATAATCTTCCCTTTTCTTTACGTTTTTGCAAGAAGTTTGGAAAATATTTCAATGGTAAGAGTTGTTTCAGGAAA
The DNA here is from genome assembly GCA_964611235.1 of Candidatus Woesearchaeota archaeon. Lineage (GTDB taxonomy): Archaea > Nanobdellota > Nanobdellia > Pacearchaeales > GW2011-AR1 > JAGVXH01. The sequence continues at coordinate 22,994 of CAZSWH010000004.1, read as the reverse complement.
AGAATTGCGAGAAGGGGATTGGCTTGCAAAAGACGAAAAAATTGGGAATAGGATTATTAAATATCACTGGGAGGGTTTGAGTAAAGAAGATATAAAATTATTAAGTAAAAAGAAAAGAGTTAAGATAAAGGAGGGCATACCTTTTGTTCCAGTGTTTTTGATAGCTTTTGTATTTTATTTTTTTATAAGGGGATATCATTTTTTAATTAATTTTATCTTGGGATTCTTGGCTTTGCTTTAAAGATTTCTTTTTCCTCTTCCTTAGGAGCTTCTTTTATTTCTTCAATTTTTTGTTCTTTTATTGGTTTTTTTATTTCTTGCTGTATTTCTTTTAATTCTATAGAATTTGCAGATTTTCTTTCTGTCTCATCTCCATATATTGGGATTACTTCTAGTATCTGATGTCCCATAATGTTTTTTTGGTTAATTTGTATTTCCTTCGGGTTAAACTTTTCTTTTATTCTTAAAGCCATTAATTTTCCGAGTTCTTCTGTAGAAGAAGAAAGTGTATCTAAATGTTTTTTTGGGACAATTAGAGTATGACCTTTGCTTAGCGGGGTGATTTCAAGGATAGCAATATTCTGTTCATCTTCTGCAATTTTAAATGATGGTGTTTCTCCTTCTACAATTGTGCAAAAGAGACAACGGCCTTTTGCCCCAAGATGAACGAGATTATTTTGTTCTATTAAGTTTTCAACTTGCTCTGAAGTCATGGACTTAACTTGTTCTTTAATTTGCTCCTTCTTATCTTCTGGAAAATTAGAAAGTTGTTTTAATAAATGTTCTTTAATTTTTTCTGTTTGTTCTTTTGTAAGAGCCATTATAAAATAAAATTCTTTCTAATTATAAATTTAACTAAAGTAAAGAGATTAAGAGAAGTGGCAATTCCTCCAAAAATTTATCCTCTAAAATGAAATGACGAGCTGAGAAATTTTTGAGAGCTGGATTGATATTTGGGTTAATTTCTGGTCGGCACGAAGTGCGTTATAGAAAATATTAAAAAGTATGACATTTTAACTTAATCTACAGGAAAATTAAATTAATTATTGGGAGTAGCAAATAATTTAGCAGATAGTTTTGTTAGTGTTACTAATATTGAATTTTTAAAATATATAGAACTTTTGCCTGTTGAAAAAACAAAATTGTTTGAAATTAATTTATTGAAAGAAAATATCTCTCCAAAGGAGCTTAGTTCTGAAAAAGTTAAAAGAGTAATCCAAGATTACAAAGATTGGTTTTTAAGTGAAATGAAAAAATTAAAGATTGAACTAAGCGACATAGATAATGTTTTAATAAAAGTAGCTTATAAACCAGGAAAGACATTTGCAAGATATTATACTTGCAATGTTACCATTAAAGCAAAGGGCAAAGATTATACAAAAAAAGTAATGTCATCTTATTCTTAAAGTGCTTCAAGGTATGACGCAGAGAAAAAGTTTTTCTATGAGCACAAAGTGCTTTTAATTAAAAGAATAAAGGGTCGGCTTAATTAGTTTTTACTTTATAATAACAAAATAACAGGAAGATTTATAAAGGAATTATATTTTTCATTATTATATAAAATTATTGAGAAGATAAAATGGAGTATAAATATCATTCAAACATGGGTGACGAAGCATTCACTGGTGCTATAACTGGTGCTATAGTTGGAGCAATTGCAGGCGGTGTAGGAGCAACTGTAGCAACATTCTAGGGAGGTTATGAATTAGGTAGCTCCATTAATGATGCTTTGCATTTTACAAATACAATAGGTAGAGGTGCATTAGATTTAGTTGTAATGGGATTGGTTGTTGGACCTGTAAATTTAATTGGAATATATGGTGGGATGGTAACTGGAGGAGCAATTGGTGCAGTAGCCCATCCAATAATAAAAGGAACTAAAGATCTTGGAGAAATTGTTTTGAAAGGATACAAAAAATTACTGGAAAGAAAAGCGATGAACTAACTGGTAGTATCTTAAATAAATGATTTTATTAAATCAACCCTTTCTAAATAAAAAACTTTTTTTCGAGTGATATTTCTTGTAAATCTGCTGTTGCTTGACCAAACGAAGTGAGGATTGGATTTTAGTGTAATGTTCGGCGAAGGCAAAGAAATCAAAGTAAATCTGGAGCCTTATTTTTTCTTTAATTTCATAATAATATCTATTACTCCGAGAATTATCGCGATACCAAATAAACTATAACCTATTAATTTATTCTCTCCAAAAATACTAAAGGAAAAAATTCCTGCTAAAACAAATCCGAAAGCAAGACTGGTTAATGGAGTGAGTTTTTTCTTTTTTCTATTTTTGTTTAAAAAAAACACAAGCAAGGCAATAATAGCCAAGACTACAATAGATATGGTGATGTAGATTTGTGATGTGTTCATAATATTAATTTAGTTTATTATAATATATAAATTTATTGTATTATTTTGTGGGCTACAGATTTATTGAATATAACGCGAGATTAAGCGATGTTCCGAACAAAGTGAGGCACGAGTGGAGCAAAAAGTGACCTTATGAGTTTTAATTTTTCTTTCAAGATGGGAGGAGAGGATGACTAATAAATAAGAGAGATTATCCACTTTTTTGTTTCTTTTTTTCTAAAAAAGAAAATGGGGAGTTCCTATTTTGATTCTTTTTCTAAAAGAAGATTTAATTAGATATATAAAATAATATTTGCAATGTGAATCCAACAAGAATTAATATTAAACCAAAAAATGGTTTAGCTTCATTTTCCATTTCAGTGTTTGAGTATTTTTATAAAATGGTCTCCAACCATTCCACCAATATGTTTTTTTAAGTGGCCGACCATAAATTTTTCCATAACGAGGATTTACAATTTCAGTAAAAGTAATAATAAAAACTCCAATAATATCAAGAATCAATCCTAAAATTCCAAGATTTAAATTCATTTTTCTTTTACTTTCTTATTAATATTTTTCCATCCCCACAAACCAATAATTAAACCACCTATCCCCCAAATTATAAAATTTAAGATTATATAAAAATCATCTATTTCATATTCCATAATGAACTTATTCCAAAGGATAAAAAAGAAGAACATAATTGCTCCCCATCTTAATCCATATTTAGCAACATAATTCCATTTTCCTTCTTCAATTATTTCTTTAAATTTTTCTTTTTGTTTTTTGTTCATATTAAAAAATTAAAGAATATGCAATTTAAAACCTTTTCGGCGAAGCCGACAGATTATCCGAAGGATTAGAAACTCCCCCCATATTAATGAAAAATTTGAGTGAACCTTTTATCTTTTGTTATGTAAAGTGCGAAATATTTTGTTGATTTTCTCGTTGGTCGGATAAAAGAAATTTTTCTATGAGCATAAAGTTTTGATTATTTTAATTAAGCCAAGCAACAAGAGAGTTTGTATTAACCTATAGCCCTTCTGTAATCTATCATTTCTGCAGAAGAGATGCCATTAATTTTTTCAAGATTGTTACCTACTTCATCAATTTCTTTATCTTCAGGATATGCAAATGAAACAATAAGTGCCTTTAGTCCGAATGCGATTAGTTCTTCTGTGCAAGAATCATACACACCACCCATTTTTTCAATTTCTGCCTTTGCTTCTTTTTTTATCTTCTCTAAATCAACATCTAAACTTTTAGGCATTAATTTATACTGAACTGCAGATTTTCCCATCAAGGACCCCTATATTCACATTTGTTGCATTTAAATTCTATTGACAAATTTCTGCACTTTTCGCATCTTGTGAGTTCCTCCCCGCAAATCGGACAAGGGAACTTTACTTTTTCAATGCATTCTTTTCCACAACTTATACATTTCATATATTTAATTTTTATTGAAGGTTTATAAAGTTTTGTTGCTTGAAATATTAAATTTTTTTATGACTCTGGGGAGTGTTGACCTCCC
>CAZSWH010000004.1:0-19014 GCA_964611235.1 Candidatus Woesearchaeota archaeon | reverse complement strand
TTTTGTTGCTTGAAATATTAAATTTTTTTATGACTCTGGGGAGTGTTGACCTCCCGACCTCCGCCTCATGAGAGCGGCGCTCTACCGTTGAGCTACAGAGCCATAATTTATAAATTAGAAATGAATTTAAAAACTTGTGCTTTGGTTTAATAAGGATATTTCTCTTTGCAAGATATACAACTCCCCCCACAATCTACTTTTTCTTCATCTCCGTTGAGAATTCCATCAAAACAATAATCACAATACAAATTTTCTTTTTCTTCATCTAAGATGATATTTAAGTAAGGATTATTTTCTGTTCCCTGTTCAATCCTTGCAATTAGACTATCATCTAAGCAGTTATAAACTCCTATAAATTCAATTCCACAGTTTTCAAAAGTTTTTGTATAAATATCAACACCAATTGAACATTGTGACACTTCTTCTATATCCTCAGCGCAAGAGTTTTTGTCCCTGCAAGTCCTTCTTTTTATCCCTTTTATATCATTTAATTGTAAATTAACTAAATCAAGAAAATTATAATCTACTTCACAATTAGACCATGTAGAGCAATAGATATTAGGAGTACATTTAGAATTGAAACACCTTATTTTTTTTGGGGCATCATAATCAGTTCCGCAATTGTTTAAGTCAACACAAGTTGGCGTAGTAAAACCTCCCATACATTTAGACCATTGACATTGCCATGATTCAACACATTCTTTGATACAATATCTTGAAATTTCAGGAATTGAAATAGATATAAAACATTTGTTTTTGTCATAACAATTTCTCCTCTGAATTCCATTTTCGCAAGGTCCCCAAGAAGAACAGTCCCAATCAGAATTACACTGTAACATCCATATTTTCTCTTTTTCAATAAGACTTAATGCAAATAAATCTTCTTTTTCTTTAGTATCCTCTTTTATTTCAACAAAATCTTTAATATAAAAATTATTTAAAGGGTTATAAATTATTTTAGCACTCTCTAAAGAAATTATTTCAGAGCAATAACCCACAAAAACTTTTCTTGGCGCCTCGCAGATTGAGTTATAAAAATCTTTACTAGAAACTTCAAGGTAAATATCAATATTTTTAGGATTTTTTTCTGCAGGGATTTTATAAACTTTTTCTTTTCCTAAATCAGGAACCTCTCCAAGGGAATATTTCTTATTAGATAAATCAAAAAAAGAAATAATTATATCTTTTAAATTGTAAGAATCTTGACCTCTTTTTATTCCCAGAAAAATTGTTTTTGAATAAGCATCATAACAAGATTCATAATAAAAACTTGGAGCTAAATTTACATCAACACATTCTTTAGGAGCAATAGGAGGACTTAAATAATAATTATTTATAGTATAAATAATAAAGATTAAAGAAGCTAAAAATAAGACAAACAAATCAAGAAATTTAATCCATTTTTTCATTTTATTATAAGTTATAAGTAAGGTATCTTTTTTTACCCTTTCTTCCTTTAACTATTTTTGTGCCTCTCTTTTCTACCTTCTTCTTTTTCATAGTTTCTTTCTCTAATTTTTTTCGCGCGATTTCTTTTTGTTTTAATATTAATGCTCTTTGTAACATTCTATCGTGTATTCCTCCTATATTGTTGCTTTTTATTAAAAGTTTTTTATTCATATCCTTAAAATTTTTTATCCAGTTTAAATTCAAATTTTCCTTTTTGTTTCTAATAAAAAATTTAGAAATTATTTTGAGTTTTCCAGAGCAGAAATTTTTAATCAAAATAATTTTTTTACTAAGATTTTTTTTCTTATTGTTATTTTGTTTAATAAATAAAGGTTCAAGTTTATCAAGTAAAGAAGGTTTCTGAGGTTTTGATTTTTTTCTCCAGGTATTTCTAAAGATTTTGATAAATATTTTTGATAAAGAATTGACTTTGCTGTCTATAATTTCTGAAGAATAATATGCATCAAACATAGAATTACAAAAAGAAGGGACGTCTTTGTGCTTTTTTAATTGTTCAATTAGATCAGAGTAATCAGAACTTGTTTTTGTTCCGAATTCTTTATTAAAAAAATTTTTCGCAGTTTTATCTAAAAAATCTAATTTTTCCCTAGGGCTTTTGCATAAATTAATTTTTTTCAGAAAGTTTTCAATAAAAAGGTCTTCTGCAGATTTAGCTTCTTTTTTTTCCTGTCTTTTCTTTACTCTAAATTCCATATAAGTCAAAAATATTGCAATTAAAATAGCAACAATGACGAGGATTAAAATTACCCTTACACGAGCATCTAAAAACAGACTTAAATCATACCTCTTCATAATTAATTATACTTATCTGCATATAAAAAGTTTACTGGAAGACGTTTCAATATAAATAATGTAAAGAAAAGGGCTATATTAGGATTTAAATTTATTAGATTAATTATTGTTGAGGGTTACATAAACAAAACAAAGTTTTAAAAAGTCAGATTAGCGAATATAAGTATGGTAAATGGAATCGAAAGACCTTTGGATTTGCTGAATTCAGCGAAAGGTAAAGAGATTTTAGTGCAGATGAAAAACGGCAGGCAACTTGTCGGGACTTTGCTGGCTTTTGACATCCATATTAATGTGGTTATAGAGAACGCCAAAGAAGTTGAGAATGGAGAACAGACAAAGAGTTATGGGTTGACTTTCTTGCGAGGAGATACGATTATTTTCATCTCTCCGTCATCTGCAGCTAAATCATAGAATAGAGCATTCGCCTTGTTAAAATTTGCTAAGGCAAGAGTTCTAAAAAATTCAAAGATAGTGAAAGGTTTAAATTAATTAATTATAAACATTTGCTCTTTTCCTAATTTTTAAAACAATAATTTTATTTACAGAAATGATAATCAAAAACTCCAAACCAAAAATTTTTAAATGATGTTTTTTTAATTATAAAATGACAATAGAAAATAGATTTGGAGGAGGATTCATAGAAGTAGAAGAAAAAAATCTGCGGCAATTTGCAGAAAATGTATATTGTAAAAATTGTATAAATAAAGGAGAAGGGCTATATTAGGAATCAATGACTCTGTATGGACTTTGTTCATATTACGAAGACGAAGACCCAAAATTTTTTCATAGTAAGCAAGCTAAAATTGAAGGGATTAATTCACAAATGAGGAATATAACAATAAGAAGATTTAGAGGAGTAATGAGAGAATTAGAAGAATATAAAATAAAGGAATCTGCAAGAAATTGTCTCCTGAACTAAATTACTAAACTTCTACTTTATCTAAATCCTCGGCGACACTAACATTTTCAAAGACTTCTTTTGCTTCGTTGAGGATTAGCTTAGGAATCTCGTCGTATCTTTGACTTAAATGAGTAAGGATTAATCTTTTAACCTTCGCCTTCTTTGCAATCTTCGCAGATTCAACACTCACTAAATGAGCTCTTTCTTCTGCTAAACTTTTATCTTCTTTGGAATAGGTTGCTTCGCAAATAAGCAAGTCAGAATTTTTAGCGAGTTTAATCGCTTCGTTGTTCATCTTTGTGTCTATAATAAAAGTTATCTTTTTAGGATTTTCTATGTAAATCAATTTTTTTCCCTTAATCTTCTTTCCATTTATCTTGATGGTTCTTCCTTTCGCGAGTTCATCAATTAAAGGAGAATTAGGTAATTTTAATTTAGCAAGTTTTTCTTTGTTAATCCTTGTCTTTTCTTTCAGGACAAAAGAGTAAGCGACGCAAACAACATCGTGCTCCATCACCGCCGACTCTAAATAAAAATCATCATTCTCAAAGAACTTCCCGTCGCCAATCTCATGAACATCGATCTTTAACTCAACCCCTTTGTGCGCAAAAATCTCCAAATACAAACCAATCTTCCTCTTCGTCCCGCGCGGCCCATAAATCTCCAACTTCCGATTATAACTGTTCAACATCAACGTCTTAAACAACCCAGGCAACCCCAAAACATGGTCTCCATGCCAGTGAGTTATTAAAATCTTTGTAATCTTGCAAGGATTAAGTTTTGCTTTCCGAAACTGCCTCTGCGTCCCTTCTCCGCAATCAATAAGAATATTTTCATTCTTATATTGCAAATAAAACGCAGGGTGGTTGCGTCTCGCTGTCGGAATCGCACTTCCAGTGCCTAAAAAAGTTAATTTAATTTTCTCTGCCATAAAAGAATATGATTTAAGAGATTAAAAGGTTTTTGGGTTAGGCGACTAAATGAAAGCAACAAACCAATAAGAATTAAAATTTAAAGAGAACTAACAGCAAGAAATATTAAAAAAACCCAGAATAATATCCATCCTGCCCTGTTATATATTTTCTTTAATAAATCTAACTCGCTTTCTTTTTTATTCTTCTTGTCGTTATTATAGATATTTCTTATAATTGAAAAAATAAGATATCCTGCTGAACCTATAATCGCAAAAAGAAGGATAATTGTTATGACTTCGCTAAAAACCATAGGAGATTATGTATTCTTAACTTTTTAAATGTTTTTCAATTATAAGAAATTCTTCTGTCAAAGCAGGTACTGGGAATTGCACCCAGGATCAGCGGGTTGCAGCCGCTTGCCTTACTGCTTGGCTATACCTGCATGTTCAAATTAGAGATAGTTAGTTTTTAAGATTATTTATTAATTCTTTTACTTTAGTCTCAATTAAGTTTATAATCTCCTCAATTTTTTTAATCTCAGAAACATCACAATCAGGAACAATCCATTTTTCTGTTTTTCCTTTAAATCTTTTAAAATCTCTTATTTTAACATTATCTGCAACAATGAATATTTTATCAAATTTTTTTAAAATTTTTTGTGTTGCTTTTCGTGGTTTTCCTTTGACAACATAACCTTTTTGATTCATAATTTTAATTATGCTTTTATCAATAAAAGGATGTTTTATTTCCTTAATAAGCCCGGCGCTTTCTGAGTAGTTATTCGAATTGTCATTTAATTTTTTAAAAATAGCTTCTGCGACTTTGCTTCTGAATCTATTGTGTTTGCAAATGAATAAAATTTTCATTTCTCTTTTTGATAGGGTTTTACTTCCAACTTTTATTTAGCAATATTTTATACTTTCTGTTCAAAGCGAATTGCTCGGACAGGAAATGAACCTTCTTCTTGGTCCAAATCAGTTTCTGTTTAAGCGCTCCTGACAGGATTTGAACCTGCGACTTCTAGCTTAGAAGGCTAGCACTCTATCCAGGCTGAGTTACAGGAGCCTATAATTAGTTGCTAAACTAAATTTAAAAGGTTATCTAACTAGAAAAGCAATATCCTTAATAAATTATAAATAAAAAATAAATAAGCAGGAAGAAATTATTTCTTCTTAGTTTTAGGAGGATTGTTGTAGTTTCTTGCAAGCTTTCCTACTCCGATGACAAGAACGCCAATAGCAAGAGCCCACTGGAGTAATGGATCGCTTAAGCTTATAACTTTTAAAGGGACTAATAAAAGCAAAACTCCCAAGATAGTTACAATCCATGCAGTTAATTTAGCCATTTTCACCTCCTATATTAGTATAATAAACTTCCTTATATATTTATGCTTTCAATATTTTTATAAACTCTTTATTCTCTAATACGATATGAAAAAGATAGCAGTTGATGAGATGATGAATTTTTGCAAGAGAAAAGGTTTTGTTTATCCTTCTGGAGAAATTTATGGAGGGATTGCGGGATTTTGGGATTTTGGTCCTCTTGGCTCTGAAATAAAGAAAAACATAAAAGATTTATGGTGGCAGTATCATGTTCATCAGAGGGAAGACGTAATTGGAATTGATGGATCAATAATTACTCATCCTTCTGTTTGGAAAGCATCAGGTCATATAGGAAATTTTATAGACATTGCAGTAATATGTAAAAAATGTAAGACCTCTTATAAAATAGATAAACATGAGATAGGAAAAATAAAATGTGAAAAATGTGGGGAGGAGGTGGAATCTAAAGGAGAATTTAACCCGATGTTCACGACTTTTGTTGGGCCTATAAAAGATGATTCTTTTATGGTTTACTTAAGACCCGAGACTGCTCAACTTATTTTTACTGATTTTAAATTAGTTTATGATAATGCAAGATTGAAACTCCCTTTTGGAATTGCACAAATAGGGAAATCTTTTAGGAATGAAATTGCACCAAGAAATTTTTTGTTTCGCTCAAGGGAATTTGAACAGATGGAAATTGAATATTTCATAAATCCAGATAAGAAGAAGGAGTGCCCATTTCTAAATAAAAAAATTGAGGAAACCGAAGTAAGTATCTATTCAGAAAAAATGCAGGAAAAAAATCAGGCATCTGAGAAAATGACTATAAAAGAAGCTTTGAGGAAGAAAATAATCCTTCTTCCTTGGCATGCTTACTGGCTTGCTGTTGAATTGAAGTGGTTTTTTAATATTGGGGCAAATCCAGAAAATTTTAGAATAAGGCAACACACGAAAAACGAAAAGTCTCACTACGCGACAGACACTTGGGATATAGAATATAGTTTTCCTTTTGGGTGGAAAGAGATTGAGGGAATCGCAGACAGGGGGACTTTTGATTTGACTCAGCACGAGAAGTATTCTAAAAAAGATTTAAAGATTATGGATGAAAAATCCGGCAAGAAAATTCTTCCGATGGTTGTAGCTGAGCCGTCGCTTGGTGTTGAAAGAGCATTTTTGGTTTTTCTATTTGACTCTTATTCTAAAGGGAAGAAAGAAAATATAATTTTAAAGTTGAATTCTCAAATAGCGCCTGTGAAAACTGCAGTTTTTCCTCTTGTAAAAAAAGATAATAAGTTAGTAAAAATAGCTAGAAAAATTTATGAAGAATTAAGAAAAGAATTCTATACAATTTATGATGACTCTGGTTCAATCGGCAGAAGGTATGCAAGAAATGACGAAATTGGAACACCTTTTTGCGTAACTGTAGATGGAGAGTCATTAGAAAAAAATGATATAACAATAAGAAACAGAAATGATGCTGAGCAAAAAAGAGTAAAAATCAGCGAACTAAGAAATGTTTTAATAGATTTAATTAACGGGAAAAAGAATTTTGAAGATTTGTGATTCTCCCATTAGTTTTATAAACTTCTTAGTTTTGTTTTAGTTAGGTGATGATATGTCAGAAATTGTTGCATTTGTTTCTATAAAAGGAGGGGTTGGGAAAACTACTATTGCTCTTGAAACAGCGAGTTCTCTTGTAAAAGATTTTAATAAAAAAGTCCTCCTTGTTGATACAAATTTCTCAGCCCCGAATATAGGACTCTATCTTGACATTACGAATGAATTTACTCTTCAGGATTCTCTTTCAAGTTCTGGAACTCTTCTTCATAATGCTATTTATGAGTCGCATGGCATTGATATTATCCCCTCTTCATTATATTATAAAGATGAAATTGATGTTTTTAAATTAAAGAAAGTTCTGAATAGATTCAAATCAAGATATGATTTTATAATTTTAGATTCTTCTCCGAATTATGAAGAGTTGAAACCAGTAATTGCTGCAGCAGATAAAATTTTTATTGTGACTTCTCCTGATCATATTACTCTTACTACATCTCTAAAAGCAGCAAAACTTGCAAAGGAACAAAATACTCCTATTGAAGGGCTCATAGTAAATCGGATACGCTCCCCAAAACACGAATATAATTTGAAGGAAATAGAAAAAATTTCAAAGATTCCTGTAATGGCAAAAATCTATGACCACAAAAAAATGGCGGAGGCACTTTACTTAAGGAAGCCAATTACAATACTTGACCATAAGAACCGAATATCAAAAGAAATTAAAAGATTCTCGTCGGCAATTTCAGGAAATTTTGAAGACCGCTCTTTTATTGAAAAAATATTTACTTTTAAAAATATGGTTGGAAAAGAAAAAATTAATAGAGAATTGTTAAGGCAAAAATTTTATGAGAGTCAATTTTGATTATTAAGTTATTTTAATTTTAATGATAATCCTTGAGACATAAAACAAATAAGGTATGGAACGAAGCGTAGCGAAGTGAGTCGAGAAAAGAGCTACATCGAGAAAGGGGTTCCTTCAAACTTAAAAAATTAAAGGGTAAACTCAATTTAAATCAGAAGAAACGATTACTTTTCTACAAGTGCAATAATTCCCTAATTGACATAATTCAATCTTTGAAGCATTAAAATTAATAGGTAATTGAAATTTATCAGTTTCTCCAAATCCAACAGTTATATGAGGGTGAAATAATGAATGGTTATCATATACCTTTGCATAATTTTTTATCCAATAAAAAGTTACTTCTTCTACCTAAGGAGGATTAAATAACATTGAAACTTCAACATCGTAAGACAAATAACCCCATAATTTTTTCATTATGGTTTCATGTAGTTTTTGCAATTCATTTTTATTCTTGATGTGTAATCCAGAAACTTTTTCTCCAGTTGGGATTACATCTTCTTTAAGATCAATTGCTTGTAAATTGAATTGCGAAAATTCTGTTGAAATTTCATCAAGAATACTTTTAATCTCAGGAATTTTATCCTCTTCAATGCAACCCATGCATAATGAAATATGGGGCAAACACTTTTCTTTATCTAAAATAATTTTACCCTCATAATCTTTAAGTAACTCTTTATTGATTTCAATTGCCTTATTCATCATTTCTTCTTATGGTAACAAAACAACATCTATCGCTATTTTTTCCATATAAATTAAAAATTGATTGTTGTATATAAATCTTGTTGAGTTTGTTAAATCCAAGAATTTTTTTGAATAAAAATTTATTTTGTTTTTTTAAAATAGATAAACTTTTAATGTTGGATAATTTAATTATGTTATGAATAAAGAATTAATAGAGAGATTAAAGCAACTTAATATAATTGATAAAAAACTTGTAAATCTGAAAAACGCAGGAGCTTCTGGTTTTTATGTTGATATTAAAAAAGCATACGGATATCCTGATGTACTAAATTCTATATCAGAAGAACTATGGGAAATAATGGAAAGAAATATTACATGTGTTGCAACCGAGGGATATGGGGGGTTACCACTCTCATCAGTGATTTCTTCTAAATATAATTTAAAATTAACTCTTGTTCGTGATGAACCAAAAAAGTATGGAATGAGAGGATGGATTGATGGTTATGTTCCCAATAAATATGACAAAGTTGCAGTTATAGATGATGTTTTTACAACAGGGGAGAGTTTAAGAAAAATAATTGAAGTTCTCAAACAAACAGGAGTAGAAGTTATTGGTTGTTATGTTGTCGTGAAAAGAGGAATAGGAAGTTTGTCGGTTCCATTGAAATATTTATTAACTCCTAAAGAATTATTTTGAATATTATGGGCAACAAATTTAAAAAAATAATTTTGTAAAGTTAATAATAAAATATTTAGAGAATATTAAGGGACTATCTTAAATCTTAGATTATTCAAAATCCATAAAATAGTAAACAAAATAATTGCAACAATTAAAAAATAATAACTTAAATCAATTGTAACCTCTTTATTTGTTTGTAGGACGATGCTCTCAAGAGAATTTTTTAACTCATCCATGTTTTTTGCTCTGAAAAAAATACCTCCGCTATTAAAAGAAATAGATTTTAAAAAATCTTCATCAACTTTTGAGATTATATTAAGCTCTTCAACCAACCCTCCTTCTGAGGTCCCAACAGCAATTGTGTGAATGACCAAATTATTTCTGTTTATGTAACGGATAACTTCAGGCGCTTCTCCAATATTAAACTGACCATCGCTGATTAAAATAATCCCTTTCATCTGTTTGGCATAAAAAATCTTGTTTGCAGTGAGTAAAACATTGTAAATATTTGTCCCTGAGACTTTCCCGAAATCAATTGCATCTATTGCCATTTTAGTTTTTAATTTTGAATTATCAAGTTCTTTGTAAACTTTTGCATCCCCGGAAAAACCAATAACTCCAATCTCAACACCTATTGGGAGGACATCCACAAATCTTTTTGCCTCTTCTTTTGCAACAGAAAGACGATTTGGTGACATATCTGTAGCTGACATGCTTTGAGAATTATCTATTGCTATAACATACGAAAATGAGCTAGTAGTTGCATCAATAGAAACTCCAACCCCTGCTAATGCAAAGACTATTAATATTAAAATAGCCAAGTTTAGATAAAGTGCCAAAAGGTTTTTAGAAAAGAATTCTATACCATAAAATCTTTGCATTGCTTTAAAATTAGCAAACAGCAGTGATTTTTTCTTGCTGTAAATCATACTATAAAAATAAATAAATATAAAGAAAGGAACAAGGAAAAGCAGAATTAAAAATTGTGGATAGAGAAATGAAAGTTCCATTATATCCTCCTTCTTTTAACTCTTGTATTGAAAAAAGATATAAGGGGGTTTACAAAACTTTTATCAGTAGTTATTTCTATAAAATCTATCTGTGATTTTTCAAAAATGTTTTTGACTAAATTTTTTTGTTCAATTACACTTTCTTTATATTTTTTTTGGGTTATAGTTGGGTCTAAAATCATCTGTCTTTTTGATTGAGGGTCTTGAATTGAAAATTGGAAAGGTATGTTTGGGAGTGATTCGTCAAGAGGGTCTCTTATCATAATCGCTATTGTCTCAAATTTTGAACCCAATAGAACAAGACTCTGCTCGTCACTTTTTTTTAGATTTATAAAATCTGAGATTAAAATAAAAATAGTATATTCTGCTTTTACAATTTTTAGAATATCTTTTATTGCGTTTTCAATGTTGAAATTTCCTCCATAAAATGAAGGTTCAGATAAAAATTTTTTAAATAAAGCAAATTGGTTTCTGTTGCTTGAAGGACGGAAAATTTTTATGATGTTCTCGTTAAACATTATAAATCCTATATTATCTCCTAAACTAGAAACTAAGTGAGCAACTGAAGCGACCATCTCTGCAGAGTATTCTGCTTTTAATTTTTCTCCAGAGCCAAAAAGCATTCCATTACTTACATCCAAAAGAAAATATATATTTAATTTTCTTTCTTCAACATAACTTTTTGCTAATAATTCATTTGATCTTAACGTTGCTTTCCAATCAATCATTGAAGCATCGTCATTAGATTCAAATATCCTATATGTATCAAATTCTAATCCTCTTCCTTTAAAAATTTTATTATATAAAATTCTTTTTACTGGGAATTTTTGGAATGCTTTGTCAAACTCAGATATTGCTCTTGGAAAGTTAATTACAAATTTTCTTTTTTCGTTTGCTTGGCTTGTTTTGATTATCCCCATTATGATTAAGGAGCATTAACTTTATTAAGAATATATTTTATTACATCATCTGTAGATATCTTATCAGCTTCTGCTTCGTAGTTTAAAATTATTCTGTGTCTTAAAATAGGATAAACAACGGTTTTGATTTCCTGAGGAGTTACATAGTTTCTTTCTTTCATCATTGCTTCTGCTTTGGAGGCAATATAGATTGCAATAGATGCTCGGGGGCTCGCGCCGTGGGATATATACTTTGAATACTCATTATCTTTTTTTCTTGTTTCTTCAACAATTTTTACAATATATTCTTTAATCATTTCCGAAGCAAAAATTTTTTTTGTTTTTTCTTGCAGTTCAATAATTTGTTCAGGGGATAATATTCTATTCAATTTATAATCTTCAAAATTTTTTATAGTAACATTTTTATCAAGGATGGATTTTTCTTCTTTTTCAAGAGGGTAATTTATAATTAATTTGAAAAGAAATCTGTCAATTTGGGCTTCAGGAAGAGAATAAACTCCACTTACCTCAATAGGATTTTCAGTTGCCATGACAAAAAAAGGGCGGGGGAGTGCGTAAGTTTCGTGGGCAATGGTTACATTCTTTTCCTGCATAGCTTCAAGCAAAGCTGATTGGGTTTTTGGAGGACTTCGGTTTATCTCATCTGCGAGAATAAAGTTTGAGAAAATTGGGCCTTTAACTATTTTAAACCCTTTTTGTGGGGTATAACTCATAATCCCAGTTATATCTGTCGGGAGAAGATCTACAGTAAACTGGACTCTTTTCATTTTACAACCCATAACTTCAGCAAAAGCTTTAATAATTAAAGTTTTAGCAATCCCAGGAACACCTTCCACAAGAACGTGGCCATCACACAAAACTGCGCGTATAATTCCTTCAATAATTCCTTCCTGACCAACAATAATTTTTGACATCTCCTTTTTTATATTTATTATAATGTCTTTTACACTCTCTTCTTTTTTCTTTTTCATTTTTTATACTTACTTATTAAATCTTATGCGTTTATAAATATAGATGATAAAGCCCATTAATAGAACTGATAAAACTGCGAAAAGAAGGTAATAAAAATTTTTGTTTAAAGAATCTTTTAATTTAAATCTTATTTGTTCATTAGATTTTATAGCTTCTTCACACGCAGAAGATATGTCCGTTGCTATATTAATTGCTTCTTCAGATTCCCCTTTTGAAAGTTTGTCCTTGGCATTCTTAAGTAATTCTATTAATTCCAGACATTCAGGATTTTCAGAGATTAATTTTTCAGTAAATAGGATTATCTTTTCAGCTTCTGTATCACTTACCTTTCTAAGCTCAATAAAAAAATCTCCCCAGTCAGAAAATTTCGGAGAGGCCACATTAGCATATACTGTTGCTTTATATCTCCCTTCTTTTTGGGTATCTGCAAGAATCTTCATTGTGAGATTTTGTGACTCCCCCATCTTTAGCTCAGGAAAATAAATAGGCTCCATAAAAATTTTAATGTCCTCGGAGTAGAGAGTGTTAAATAGAACAAGGCTCGTGAGATTTATCCCTTTCAAATCTACTTCTCCTGTATTCTGCAAAGTAAAAGGAATTTCAATAAAATTCTGGTTAGAGATTATAATATCTTGGGGGATTATAATTCTTATTGAAAATAATTTTAATAGAGTTGTTGAACCGCTACTTGAACCTGATGATGGGACCTGGGTTTGAGTAGTAGTAGGTTCTGTAAATTCTACTTGAAATTGATTGCTTTGCGCGGACGTAATTGTTTCGTTTGAAGTATTATTCATATCAAAAGCAAAAATTGTAATTGTTTCGTTTGTTTCATTCTCTTGCGAAACTGGAGAGAAGATTATTTCCCAATTGTTATAAGAAAAGTTTGCAGGAATAGATACCTCATTTACTCTTATATAACTAGGGGATGTTTCGCTCACTATGCTAAGATTAATATTTTGTTGATAATAATTATCTGCTTCATCTAAATCTGAAAAGCAACTACTTAAATTGTAATCAATGCTTTGAGTCCATGTAGTTGATCTACTTTCGATATAATCACAAACAAATTCGATAGGAGAGTTGGTGTGGCTTATATTTAATTTATATGTAAAATTTTTTGCTATGCTTTCTTTTTGGCTGTCATTTAAATCATCCGTCGCAGGATAAACTTTTATTGTTAAATTTTTCAGATTGCCATAAGTTTCTTCTTTATAACTTGGCGTCCACGAATAATTAAACGAAGTTTCATTTCCATAAGAAGTTGTATTTTCCCTATAAGACAAATTAGAATAAGAACAATTAGAAGAATTCTGGTAATTGCAAGTAATGTTGTCTATAAAAAATGTATAATCCAGATTATCGCCGACAGAATGATTAAATCCTAAAGTGAAGTTGCCTTCAACTGCTTCAGTAAAATTAAAAGTTGAATTTTGACTTGGGGTGATTAATTCAGCAAATCCATAAATAGATATTTTGAAGATTTGGGAATCCACCATTCCATCAGAATCATTAACACTAATATTTATTTCATAAATTCCTAAATATGATTCATTAAATGTAAAATTGAAGACTCCTGAAGTTGTATTGAAAATTAATTCATTGCCTTCGGTAAAATTTTCACCTGAAATAAAATCAAGAGAATAAGTAAGATTCCCATAACTGTCATCTATGTCTTCTGTATCATTTGCATTAATATTTAAATTAAAAGTTTCATTAATTATTAAACTCTGATTGTCTATAAAATCTAATTGGGGAGCATGATTAATTTCTAAAATAGTCAAATTAAAATAAAATAAATCTGGAAGCTCTCCTGCGTCTGTGACATTTATTGTAACATTATAAACTCCGACATTACTTTTGGTTGGGGTAAAATTTGCTAAATGAACAGAGAGATTAGAAGGGGGGGATAAAATACTCCCAAAAGTAAAATTAATTGAGGGGATTTCATCAACAGAGGAAAGATTTAACAAAAGAGTATTAACAGACAAGGTTTCATTATAATAACCAGAAGAGATAAGAAAGTCGTTATCTTCAATTTGAAGGTATAATATGACTAAATTATCTTCAGTTACATTTGCAGAAGAGCCAAGAGTTATATTAGGAGTAATATAATCTCCAGTTAAAGAACTGATACTTGGAGCAGAGTTGTTGTTTGAAATATTAAAAACAACCTGGGTAGTGTTTGATAAATATCCGTCGCTGACAATTATATCAAATGTCCAGAAACCGATATCTTGTTTCCATGGAGTAAAATTGATTATTCCTTCTTCTGTTAAATTAAATCTTGGAGGGATGTCGGAAGAATTTGAAAAAGTTAAAACATCTTCTTCATCAGAATCATTAGCCCAGAAGTAATTATTTTCTTGTGTTAAATTTAAAGTAAAATTAAATCCCTCTGTTGCGGGAATATTGCTCGTTGAGAGATTAATGAAGGAATTAATAGTGTTCCAGTAGGGGGGTGTATTATTTAAAACAGTTAAATTAAATAAAGTAAAAACAACAGCGCTGGAATTATCAGTTGCCGTTAAATTAATTATGAAATCTCCATCTTCGCTTGAATCTGGAGAAAAATCAATTTTCATTTTAGTTACATTTGTCCCTTCAATTAATCCGTTACTGTAATAAGATATTGTAAAATCGCTAAAATTGGAAAGTATCTGTGAGTTATTAGAAGCATTAAGAACAATATAACTTAAAACAAAACTTTCATTATAAATCCTTTTGTCCGGTACAAGAGAGTCATCGTCGGTGATGTTAAAATAAAAAGTATTATTAGAATCAATAGAAACATTTTGGGATAATATTGAAGTCATTTGAGGAATAGTATTCTCACTTGTTTTATTAACATAAATATAAATAATTTCAGACTTTTGATTAGAATTCTGGTCAGAAACAGAAAAATTAATGCTCCAGTTTCCAACTTCTTTTTTTCCAGGAGTTACATTGATTAAAAAAGCATAATTAAAATTAGAAGAATTTGCAAGAAAATTCGCAAAAAACCAGCTTTGATTAACATAACTTGGAGTTGTAAAATCATCTAGAAAAACAGTGTTGTTGATATTTAATAAATCTGTTTCCCCTTTTGTGGAAATATTTATCCAGCATGAAAAATTGCTTGTGTCGTTAAAAGTTTTGTTGTTGCAATCGCTCACATCAATGAGAAGGTCATACAAAATTTCAAACTTGACAATTTGTGAATAATAGATTGTTTGATTATTTGAATAATCTGGTTCACAATGAGGGTAAGCAGAACAGTTGTAATTTTCTCCAGAATCTCTAACAGAAACATTCGCCCAGTAAATCCCTATATGGCTAAAATTTGGTGTAAAAGAAATTTTCGCAGAAGTGTTGGTGAAAGAGGAGTTAAAACTCATATTAAAAAACTCATCTAATAATATGCAATTTTCACTGTCATTTAATCCAGTGTTTACACCATGGGTGCAGTTTGTCTCATTAAAGCTAATGTTGAAAATTAAAGGAAAATGATTTTCCTCATCTGTTGCATTTAAAAAATATATTGTTTCATTCCCCAAACTAAAATTGTAATAATTAAGAATATCTGTAAATTCAGGCGCGTCGTTTGTTGCGTTTATTGTGAATTCCAAAGGTTTAATGATTTGAGTTTTATTATCTTTTTGAACGCAAATAGTCATATTAAATCTTCCAGTTTCGTTATCATTTGTTGAATCTATAACTAAAATACCATTAGAAGAATCTGATTTTGTTGTGGTATCATTCCAATAAATCCAATAAAAATTACTCATAGAAAATTCGGTATGTAAAGGATTACTAGATTTTATATTATCTTCTGATAAAATATAAAAAACCATTCCCTCTTCTAATTCTTCTGTTTCATTACTAAAATTATAATAAAATGATAAAGGCAATGTATCTTCTCCGCCAAAATATTCTTTTTCCATATCTCCTTTCCAGCTTACAGCACTAACTAAAAAAACCATTAACAAAGCAAAAAAACCTAAAATTAAAACAATTTTAAAATTTATTCTTGCTCTGCTGATATTACCTCTTGTCATCTTAATTTATTAATATTAAACCTTATTAACTTTATGTTTTGAATTTATCTATTATTAAGTAATCTTATCTGAATAAAACACTTCTGGTTTAAATAAAAATGTTTATAAAGTCAGGATATTTTTCTAATAAGTTGAATACCTGAGGTTCATTATCACACTCATCATCACATTTATGCAGGGTTGTTAGTAATAAACCCGGGTAGTTCTAACTTTAATTAAATTAAGGAGAAAAATGGCAAAAATTAGTCCAGCGTCGATTAAGTATTCGATTGTAGCAGATTTTGTAGCTGAAGGTCCGTTTCAGAAGCCAGATGTTATAGGGGCTTTGTTCGGGCAGACAGAGGGATTGCTTGGTTCTGATATGGAATTAAGAGAACTTCAAAAAGAGGGTAAAATCGGCAGAATAGAGGTAGAACTAAAAACAGAGAAAGGTAAGACTGTTGGAGAAATTATTATTCCATCTGCACTTGACAAGACAGAAACGACAATAATTGCTGCGGCTTTGGAAACTATTGATAAGATAGGTCCTACAGATGCTGAGATTTCTATTAGAGAGATTGAAGATGTTCGTGGCTCAAAAAGAGATTATATAATGGAGCGGGCGAAAGAACTTCTTTCAGGAATTAAGAATGAAGGGATGGATTCTGTAGAAATTGAAAACGAGTTGCGCGAATCCTCAAGAATTTCTAAGGTTATTGAATATGGAGAAGAAAGATTAGCCGCAGGTCCTGATATAGATTCTTTCAAGGAAGTTATTGTAGTTGAAGGCCGGGCAGATGTTATCAATATGTTAAGATATGGAATTAAGAATGTTATTGGTATGCAAGGGACTAAATTTCCAAAGACAATCACGAAGATAGGTGAAGAAAAAGAGTTGACATTATTTGTTGATGGGGACCGCGGAGGAAATTTAATTGCAAAAAATGTTTGCGATAACGCCAAAGTTATTTATATTGCACAAGCCCCTGATGGCAAGGAAGTTGAAGAGCTTTCAGGGAAGGAGTTGCTACAGGCATTAAGGAAAAAAATTCCTGCAGAAGAATTTTTTAAGAAGTTTTACGAACCTCCAAGAAAAAGATTTGAAAGAACCAAAGATAGAAATTCTTTTGAAACAACAGAAAGAAGAAAATTAAGTGAAGACAATGTAGCAAAACTTAGAGATTTGGCAGAAGAACTTAAAGGAAAAAATGTTTTGGTTTTAAACGATAGATTAGAAATTGTCCAAAATATACCTTCATCAAGACTTTCTTCTGTAAATCCAAAAGATGCTTATGTTCTTTTAGTTTCAACAGCAACTAATTCTTTAATTGAAAGTGCAGAAAAATTAAAGTCAAAAGCAGTTGCAGCAAAAAACTTTGGAAAAATATCTGATACAAATATAGAATTAATTTCATTATAATTTTGGGGCTTTGCCCCTTTATTTTTCATATATTTATGAGATTCATTGTATCTATTAATAAGTTTTATATACTTCTTTTATTTGTTTAATATATGGCTAAGAAAAAAGAGGTTAAGAAGATTAATTATAAATCTATTTTAATTATCTTTTGTATAATTATGCTCGTGTTTTTTTTCTGGCGTTATTTTTTAGTTTATACAAAATGCGAAAGCTGGGATTGTTTTAATGATAATTTAAAGAAATGTAGCAGGGCGAGATTTATTGGGGGAAGTGAGATGATTTTTGAATATAATATCCTTAGAAAATTTGATGGAAAATGTGTAGTTAATGTTACATTGCTTCAAGGGGAACTTAATAATCAAGACTCTAAAAAAATTGAAGGAAAGAGTATGGAATGCCGTCTGCCTTTAGGAATCGTTATGCTTCCAGAGTCAAACATAGGATATTGCAGTGGTATGTTAAAAGAAAATTTTCAGGAGTTATTTATAAATAAACTACATATTTATATTGCCCAAAATCTTGGCAGAATAAATCTTGAAGTCCTTGACCCTCGTAAAATAATTAATCAATCTTTAGAATAGAGATAATCTTATAAATTCTTTCATCGTTTTATTTAGTGGACTCGTAGTTTAATGGATAGAATAACAGGTTTCGGCCCTGTTGATGGGAGTTCGATTCTTCCCGGGTCCGTTTTTAGTTGAATTCTAAAAAGATTACTAAATATCCCACAATCAGGCATATAGTTTAAAAAAGGTTAATATCCTGCGTGTTAGTAGAAATAAGTGAGCGGGCTATTTAGAGGATTTTACTGCAACTTCCAGCTCGCCATAAACACTTCTATCTTCAAAATCAAAAATTAAATGTGCTATATATAGTTCTCCGAACTTTTTTGATTTTTCAATTTGAAACCTTCCTTGAATATCTCTTCCAGTGCTTATGGCTCTTTTAAATTTAGTATAGGCATCGGTTACAAACATACTTCCTTTCCTCATTTCCATAAATTCGTCAAAAGTTACAGGTAGGGCTTCTAATTCTCCAGTTTTTATCCAATTACCAAAAGCAGAATAACAAAGCTGATTCAAACAAATTTGAGATTCAATTGCAGTGAAATGGTCTATATTTGTGTTTTCATCAGCATAACAAGTTTTTTGTAATCTAAATATTCCTTCTGCTTTTGGATATTCTGTTGAAGCCCTAACTAAATATTTTGCTTCATGATTGTAACCTTCTAATGCCCTTTTTATAACATCTGCTGGAATTTGCATTTTCATTACTATAGAATTAATACATCATTTATAAAATTTACGCCCGCTCACTTACTCTTCGCCAGCCCTACACTTCGTTTCGGGACATTGCATTCTGGCTCGGTTTTTTTTACGAAAAAACTCTACTAACAGCGATTAAAACTCCGCTCACTTGCAGTTCGCTACGCCCTCACTTTTCAGCTCTGCTCATTTCATTCGCGAGGAAAAGTTCGGGGAAATAAATCCTT
>CAZSWH010000003.1:0-38191 GCA_964611235.1 Candidatus Woesearchaeota archaeon | reverse complement strand
AATTATCTAAAGAATATTGTCCTTAAAAAATTGCTTATTTTTTAACTTCTGTTTTAACTTTTCCAAAAATTAAATAACCTAATCCGACAAAACTCCTCCAAACTTTCTTTTTTGAGTATTTAAAATCAGTTACAAATCTATAGAACCATTCTAAACCAACCTTTCTAAAAAGAAGGGGTGCTTCTTTTTTCTTTCCTAACAAAAAGTCAGTTGCTGCACCAACATTAAAATAATTTGTTTTATATTTTTTATACAATTTATTCGCGAGAATTTCCTGTTTTGGAGAACCAACACAAACCCAGACATAATTTGGTTTGAATTTTTTTAAGAATTTTATTATTTTCTTTTTTTCTTTTTCTGAGAATTCTAATTCTTTTATATAAGGCGGATTATAAGAAGACAAATTTTTGGAGGGGGTCTTTACTATGGTTGAAATTTTTCTTAAATCTTTATTTTCTAAACCAATAAAAAAATGTATTTTGTTTTTTGCATTTTGTGGAATTAAAAATTCTTTTGTAAAAGTCGGCCCTCTTTGCTGTTTTGTTCTTAATATTAAAGAGATTACTCTACTGTCTGGAAAATTAATGTTTTGTTTTTGTGAAATTAAATCTTTGTAGAATGAATTGTTTTTTAGATTCCAGATAGTATTAAGATTAAAAAAATTAAAGATTTGATTGTTATTATCTTTAATGAATTCTTCTGGTTTTTTCTTTGAAATTGTTAGTTTCACATTAATTTCTCCTTATTTTAATTTTTATTCCTTCTTTTATTGGTTTTTCAGATATTAAAATTAGGTAACCGCCGCCACCTGCTCCGGAAATTTTCAATCCAAAAGTTTCTTTTTCGTATTCTTTAATTAGTTTTATTATTTTATCATTAACCATATCTGGGAACATCTTGACTTGAGCATCAAAACTTTCTCTAAGAAATTTTCCAAAATTTTTAATATCTTTTTGGAATATTGCCTTGTAGCAATTTTCTGTTGCTTCAGAAAGTCTCTTTGCATTTTCTTTATTAATATTAACTTCTTCTAAAACATTATATCCTTCTTTTCGGGGGTATAAAGGCACTAAGTATATAATTGATTCCAACCAATCAAGTATTTCTTTGTTATTGGTTTTTTCTATTTTTTTTGGCCAGTATTCTCCATTATAATATATATAATTCAACCCTGGCAAAACTATGCCGAGAGAATCTTGTGAGCCAGAAATCTCTTTCTTCCCTGGGGGATTGTCACAACAAGATAAAATTCTTGCTGTTTTTTCATCTGATGAGGGTAAACCATTTTTCCAGAGGGCTATAGCCTTGTTTCTTGTTGAGATAGCCATTCCACTTTTTAAATTAAAATCACAAGAAGGATTTATAGAGATTGTTAAAACAGGATCTGGATAATGTTTGGATACAAAAGGCTGATCAAGCCATCCTCCTGCAAGGTCAATACGATAAGGCATTAAAATTTTCTGTTTAATTGAAGTTGAACTTCTCAAAGGTAATCCTCTTTTTGGTTCTCTTTTTAAAACAATATATTCCATCCCTAACTTTTCACATAATTCAAGTTTCTCCTTACACGACCCATCTTCATTAACAATGAAAATATCTGGTTTTATTTCTTTTATTTCTTTTAAAAAATCCAACCTGCCAGACCCTGAACCAATAAACGCTCTTTTTACATACTTTATTGAATTCACGAAAAAAAGCCTTTCTTCTTGATTAAAGTGAGGTGGTATACTCTTTAATTCTTTTATAGTCTTATCAGAACCTATAGAAACATAAAGCTCCCCAAATTCAGAAGCTCTTTTAAGAAATTCTATATGCCCACTATGAAGAACATCAAAACATCCACTTACAAATACTTTTTTATCCATCAATTTATTTAATCTTTATAGTTTTTAGATTTTGCTCTTATGATAATTATTACTTTTTATTAATAAAAAGCATTCCTAAATAACTAACTTTGCTAATTATTGTTGCAATTGTTGCACCATAAACCGCTGCAAGACTTCCATAAGGGAGTAATGAGAAAATAAAAATGTAATTTAGAATGATATTTAAGATTGTTGCGATTATTAAAGATTGCGCGACTTTTTTTGGTTTGTTTTGAGAAATTAAAAATGAAGAATAAATTGAGATTAGAGGAAGAATTAAAATTAAAACAGAAAATAATCTTAAAATATTAATTGATTGCAAGTAAGCAGCACCAAAAATAATTTTTATTATAAAAGAAGATAAAAATAGTGTTAGAATAAAAAAAGGAATTGTTATTAAAATTGTTAATCTCAATGATTTTTTTAATCCACGCGAAAGTTGTTCCCCTTTTAATCTTGAAAAAATAGGAAATAACGCACTCGAAAACGCAATCAAAGGAATAGCAGAAGTAATCAAACTGAACGCTGCACGATAAAAACCGATAAATTCCGCTTCAACATATCTTCCTAAAATAAACATATCAATATAACCAAATAAAATTCCAGAAACAGCAAGCGCAGTAAGAGAAAGTATAAACTTATTTAATTTTGATTTTTCTCTTTTTGATAATCTCTCTGTTACTAATTTTAAAAAAGAGATTTCTTTTTTAGCAGATATGTAGATAAATAAAAAAGAAAATAAAAAAGAAAATGAAAGTGCAATAAAGATTAATAAAAGTAAGACCTCTGTCTTAAAATAATTTATTGCAAACAAAATTGTTAGAGGAACAAGAATCAATCTTGATGATTGGAAAATAATTTCTTTATAAACTCCTTTCTTAAAATTATTTGATGCTTGAAAAAGCCCGACAAAGATCCCTATGAAACCAGAAATTAATATATAAAGAGAACCAGCAATTAATGCTAAAAAAATTGGTTTAGCATAATAATTATATGCTATAAATCTTGCTGAAAGTATTAATAATGATGCTGATATCAACGAGAGTATTAATTTAAATTTAAGTAAGTATGAAAAATATGCTTTTGATTTTTTAGCACTTTTTGAAGAAGAAACAAACTTAATCAAGGTATTCGAAATTCCTAAATCTGAGAGGGTTGCAAAAAGTATTATTGTAGACAAAGCCAGTGAATAAAGTCCAAATAATTCTGGAAGCAGAAGTCTTGCTAAAATTATTGTAAATAAAATTGAACCAATTTTCCCAATAAAAGTTGTTGAAAAACTAAACACAGAATTTTTTACTGCTTTTCCTATATTACCTGAAAAATCTCTTTTATCCACTCTTCTAAAAATATTTTTTATATCAAAACATTCTTGTTCAAGAAAACCACCTTTTTTCATAAATTAATTAATAATATATTGTTTATAAACTTTGATTGCACTTTTTTCGCCACAAAAAATTATTAAGATTTCAATTCTCCATTTGTTTTATTATATCTGCAAATGCCGGACGGGAAATTAAAACTCCTGTGCTGATTCCAATAAGAGTTGTAACTGCAAAACCTTTTAAGAGACCTGCAGAAGTTGCTCCGATTCCCATAAAACCTAAAATTCCTGTCAAAGGAATCATAGCAACAAAAGTTGTTGTGAACGCAGTAACAACAATAAATAAAGCATTTTTTATTCTTCTTACTAAAGATTCATTTTTGTCCCTGGATTCGTCTAAGATAATAAGTTGAGAATCCACCCCCATTCCGAGAGTAATTATAATCCCTGCAATAGAAGGAAGGTCTAGATTCCACCCAATTAAAGCAGCAACTCCAAGAATAATTAAAACCTCAGAAAAAGAAACACTAATAAGAGCAAGAGATATCTTAATTTTGCGGTACCTTATAAATACAATAACAGAAACTGCTAAAATCGCAAAAACTCCTGCAGTAAGTATCTGCTTGACAAAAGAATTCCCAAGATTTGGGGAAATTCTGTCTATCTTTACAATCTCAAGTTTATATGGGAGTGAACCTGTAATCAAAATCGTCTGAAGTTTTTTCATATTTAATTTCGCATTGTTCAGTGCCTCTTCCCGAGTTAAGCCGTTTTCTGAACCAGAAATCTGAATCTGTGTAACAACATTTCCTCTGAGGTCTGAACCTATATTCAAAGAATCTATTTTCTGGTCGTCTAAATATAAATCTAATTGTTTACTCAAATAAGAACCATTCAATGACAAATTCTTAGTCAAATCAGCTTGTCTCTGCGCTGCTTTTTCGCTTAATGAAATAGGGAATCTAAAATAACAAATACTTTCTGCAACCGAGTCTCTGCAATCATAAACCATCGCCCCTTCAGAAGATGTTCTTGAAACATGGGTTATATCTTTATCTCCTCCAATAAAAACAGTATCATTCCCTATTTTTGCCTCAAACTTTCCCTGCTGTGCAATTAAATTTTCCAAGTCACCTGGCGTAGAACCTGCAATCTCAATTCCCATAAGCCTATCTTGGTTAGAAGTTATCACTTTGAAAAACTTAACATCAGAAAGCCCATAAACATTTAATCTCTCTTCAGAAACAGCAATTAAATCTCCTAATTGTTCATCTGAAAGAGTAACATCAGCCTTCACTAAAGCCCTTGCACCGCCCTGTAAATCCAACCCAGTTTTAATCCTGGTAGGAGATATTTCTTTTATTGTAATATCCTCTATTACACTCCTATTAAAAATCCCTATTATCTCTAAATTCTTTGTAGTAATAATTAACTTCTTTGTCTCGTTCTCTCCTAAATTCCTCATTGCTTCCATTAAATGATTATAATCTGAGATTGAATTCACACTGTTTCCATTAATTTGAGTAATAATCATATTTTTTCTAAGACCTTCAGAAAAAATCTGTGAATCATGTTCAATTGAAGAAATAATAACTCCTTTTTCCAGAAATAAGGGAGGAATAGAAAAAATAGAAACCAATGAAATCAGGATTAAAGTTATCAGAACCCAAATTCTAAATGTTATTTTCATCTTCTCGTTTCAACATACCATTTAATTATCCCTGCATTTGAAACCCAAGTGTTAAAAATATCAAAACCAAGACCAATTAACAAAATAATAAAAATTTGATTCAAAACTGAATTAAAAGAATAAACAACAATTAATGCTGTAACAATTGCAACCAAAGAAGTCAGAGTCATTGTAGCACCTGTCTTGAACGCACGGAAAAGAGCTGTATCAACACCTTCTTTTCTTTTCAACAAACGAGTGGTTAATAAAATATCTGTATCAACTGAATAACCAATAAGCATCAAGAAAGCAACAATCCCCGCAGTAGAAATCTTTATCCCAATTAAGTTTACAACAGCAAGAGTCATTGTGATATCAGAAAATGCAGAGAGCATAACTGCAAAAGCAGGAACGGAATTTTTTATATAAAAATAAATTAAAACAACAGAAAACAACAGGAAGATTGTGAAAGACATAATAAAATTTAATCTAAAAAAAAGATTCCCCATAAAAAAACCAAAAAGAAGATTCAGAACTACAACTGATATTTTTACTTTTTTCCCTTTAGAAAAAATCAGGAAAACAACTGCAGACATCCAAAAAAAGGCAAGAAGAACCGCGATAATTAATTGCTTGTAAAAATCTTCTGAAAGCGATGCGCTTGTGGTTTCAATAGAAGAATTTTCAGAAGTAAGTTCGAAACCAAAAAAACTTTCTAAAGCAATTTTAATATTATGTGTTTGTGATTCAGGGACAATAACAATCAACTGAACCTGATTTCCTGTGCTGTCTGAAATAGAACTAACTGAAAAATCTGAGAAGTTTTTAGATAAGTAACTTATAATCTCTGGAGAGGGGGCTTTAGAATAAATTGTAAAAACAGAACCGCCGGTCAAAGATACATCTTTATTTATAATTTCTCCTGTCTGAACATAAAAACCAATAAGATAAACCAAAGACAAAGCCAAAACCAGCGCAGGGATAACTAAAAGCCGTCTATAATTCCTATTGTACCATAAACCAAATTTCATAAAGAAAGAAGAAGAAAAGTAGTTTTAAATGTTTTGGAGTAAAGACAATAAGTTTTAAAACCTAAATAGAATTGTTTGTTTATGCGTGGGTAGTTCAGTGGTAGAATCACTGCCTTCCAAGCAGTTGACCCGGGTTCGACCCCCGGCTCGCGCATAAGGATATTAAAAGAAAATTTAGATAATTGTTTTAATCTATAATCTTATCGATAATTTTTTATATACTAATTTTTGTTTAATTTAGTGAGGAGATGCCGGAGTGGTCAAACGGGACACGTTAAGGTCGTGTTGACTTATGTCTTCGGGGGTTCGAATCCTCCTCTCCTCATATTTTTCGAACACCTTTGGGTTTAACATCGCAGTAAACGGAGCGCAACCGATGTCAAAGAGGTAATTATCCCAGAAGCCGAATCCTTCTCTCTTCATTAATTATTTATACTCTTATTTTTTAAGATGTTTATGCCCGAGTAGCTCAGTTTGGATTAGAGCGATGCCCTCCTAAGTAAATCGGAGATTTTTATTCTCCACCAAAAAATGAAGAAAGGCATAGGTCAGGGGTTCAAGTCCCTTCTCGGGCGTAAGATTTAAAAAATCATTATTTCTAATAATCTCAGACGGCCATAGTAACTTGGAAACACCTGATCCCGTTCCGAACTCAGAAGTTAAGCTTGTTACGTTCGTGCCTGTACTGTCTATGATGGGAAAGCACGAAGCCGTCTGTTTATTATAATAAATCTTAAATAGCTTATCTTTCTGTTCTTTTTATGAGAAAGGCTTTGATTCTTGGGGTAACGGGGCAGGATGGGTCTCATCTGATGGAGCTTCTGCTCGAGAAGGGGTATGAGGTTCATGGGATAATTCGGAGGGCGAGTTCTATTAATACTTGGAGGATTGACCATTTGTATAATGATCCTGGGATTCTTAATAAGCGGATGTTTTTGCATTATGGGGATATTACTGATATGACTTCTCTTGTTGGTTTGGTGAATAAGATATCTCCTGATGAGATTTATAATTTGGCGGCACAGTCTCATGTTAAGATTTCGTTTGAGATTCCTGAGATAACCGCTGATATTGACGCGATTGGGACGCTTAAAATTTTGGAGGCTGTTAAGGAATGTGGGCTTGCTGATAAGACTAGAATTTATCAGGCGTCAACTTCTGAGTTGTTTGGTAAGGCTATTGAGACTCCTCAGAATGAGGATACTCCTTTTTATCCTAGGAGTCCTTATGGTGTTGCGAAGCTTTATGGTTATTGGATAATTAAGAATTATCGTGAGTCTTATGGGATGTTTGCTTGTAATGGGATTTTGTTTAATCATGAGGGGGAGAGGCGGGGATTTAATTTCGTGACTAGGAAGATTACTATTGGACTCTCTAAGATTAAGTTGGGAATGCAGGACATGTTGAAGTTGGGGAATTTGGATGCGAAGAGAGATTGGGGTTATGCGAAGGATTATGTTGAGGCGATGTGGTTGATGTTGCAACAGGACGAGCCTGAGGATTTTGTGATTGCTACTGGGGAAACTCATTCTATTCGGGAATTTGTTGAGGTTTGTTGTGGTGAGTTGGGAATTGATATTGAGTGGAGAGGTAGTGGGATTGATGAGATTGGAGTTGATAAGAATACTGGGAAGATTGTTGTTGCGATTGACCCTAAATATTTTAGGCCCGCCGAGGTTGATTTGTTATTAGGGGATTCTTCTAAGGCGAAGGAGAAATTGGGATGGGAAGCGAAGACTAAGTTTGAGGATTTGGCTAAGATGATGGCGAAGACTGATTATGAAAATTTGAAATCTGGGAAGAGTATTTTGTATTGATAGAAGGAAATTGAAAGGATTCTTGGTGATTAAAATTTCTTAAACTTATTAATTAATTCAAGAGTATCTGTTTGTCCAAGAATTTGAGCCCTGCAACAATATCTTTCTAGACCGAGTTCGTCGAGGGCTTGTTTTTGGGTTTTGCCTGATTTGATTAGTTCTTTGTATTTCTCATACAGATGGGCAATTGGCTTCCCACAACTAAAACATCTTACAGGTATAATCATAACAAAACAGCGAAAATCGTCTTTTTAAATTTTATGATAAATTTAAATAATTCTTTTTGTTTAAATCTTGATGGAAAGAAAAGAATTAATTCATTTGCAGGATGTTTCAAAGTTTTATAATATGGGAGAGGTTATAGTTAAAGCGTTGAATAAATTAGATTTGAAAGTTTTTGAGGGAGAATTTGTTGCAATTATGGGTCCAAGTGGCTCTGGGAAATCTACTTGTATGAATCTTGTTGGAAGTCTGGACACACCAACAAAAGGAACAATTTATCTTGACAAACAAGACACCTCAAAATTACATGAGTCAGATCTTGCACAGATAAGAGGGAAAAAAATAGGTTTTATCTTTCAATCATTTAATTTGATTCCTAATTTAACAACAGAAGAAAATGTAATGCTTCCTATGATGTTTCAAGGCAGTTCAATTGAAAAGAGGAAGAGAAAAGCGAAAGAACTCCTTAAATTGGTGGAATTAGAAGATAGAAAAGACCATTACCCAAACCAACTTTCTGGAGGAGAAAGACAGAGAGTTGCAATAGCACGAAGTTTGGCAAATGATCCTGAAGTGATTTTAGCTGACGAGCCAACAGGAAACCTTGATACAAAAACTGGTCAAATTGTTTTAGAATTTCTGGAAAAATTTCACAAGCAAGGGAAAACAATAATTATGGTAACACATGATTCTAATTTAGCGCAAAAATACGCTGAGGTTATCTACTGGTTAAAAGATGGTAAATTAGAAAAAGTCACAAAAAAAGAAAGAAACTATTTCAGAACTATTAAAAATAATTAATGAGTTAATAAAATAAAGTAAACTTATTTCTTTCTCTTAAAAACTTCTTTTATTTTTTTGTGGTTCTTGTTTTTCTGAAACCACACTAAATAGACAATTGGTAAAATCCCTATAGTGTTCAGGACAAGTAGAAACACAAACCAAACAGGTTGATTATTCCTCCCTGCTCTCCAACTGCTAAATATCTTCCAAACCGCTTCCCAAATTAATAATAGTATAACCAAAAAAAGATGAATAGGACTAATCACCATATTTTATGTTATTCTCAAATCTTTATAAACTTAATTGATATAGAAAGATATGGAAGAGGGATTGGAGGGGGTTTTGAGTGTTGAACCGAGGGATTATCAAAAAGCGATTTTTCAGACTTGTAAGGAAAAAGATTGTCTTGTTGTTTTGCCAACAGGGACGGGAAAAACTTTAATTGCCTTTATGATGACAATAAATAGATTCAATAAATTTCCTTTAGAAAAAATTTTAATTCTTGCGCCAACAAGACCTCTAATTGAGCAACACTTTGAATCTTTCAAAAAGATTCTCCCAGAAGGTTGGGGGGATATGCAACTTTTCACAGGGAAAACCCTCCCTAATAAAAGGAGAAAAATCTGGCAGACAGCAGAAATAATTTTTAGCACCCCTCAATGTATTGCAAATGATTTGAAAAGGAATTTATATAATTTAAATGATGTTAGTCTTCTTATTGTTGATGAGTGCCATCGATGTCTTAAAAACTATGCTTATAATTTTGTTACAAAAGAATACAAAAAAAGTGCGAGCAACAAAAGAATTCTTGGTCTTACTGCATCTCCTGGTTCGGATAAAGAAATTATATCACAAATTTGCAATAACTTAGGAATTGAAGCAATTGAAATTAGGACAAGAGAAAGCTCTGACGTAAAACCATATCTGCAAGAGCTTAATTTTGAAAAAATAGAAGTTGATTTTCCAAATGAATTAGAAGAAATAAGAGTTTTGCTTAAAGAGATAAAAAATGACAAAGTCCGAGAAATGAAAAATAGAGGGGTTCTTTTTGGGTATGCAACAAAAACTATACTTCTCAAAATACAAAAAAAATTAATAGGAGAAATTCAAAGAGGAAAAGATTTTAATAAAATGCTTGCTGTTTCTGCGTGCTCTCAGGCTTTAAAAATTTCTCATGCAATAGAGCTTTTAGAGACACAGACAATTTCGTCTTTAATAGAATACTTAAAAAATTTGTTCAAACAGGCTGAAGAAAAAAAATCAAAAGGAGTCCAAAGACTTGTAAAGGACCCCCGTTTTATAAAATCTTATACTTTAATGACAACACTCTTAATAGAGCACCCCAAACTAACTGTGCTGAAAGAGATAATCAAAAAACAAATTGAAAAAAACAAGAAATCAAAGATCATAGTTTTCGCCCAATTTAGGGAGACAGTAAGAAAAATTTCAAAAGAATTGAATAAAATTTATGGGGTAAAGACAGAAATTTTTGTGGGGCAGGCAATAAAAAAGCATGGGGAAGAAACAACAGGATTAAAACAGAAAGAGCAAAAAGAGATAATAAAAAAATTTAGCGAAGGTAAAATAAATGTTTTGGTTGCGACCTCAATTGGAGAAGAAGGCCTTGACATTCCAGAAGTAAATGAAGTAATTTTTTATGAGCCGATACCTTCTGCTATAAGGAATATACAGAGGCGAGGAAGAACTGCGCGACTTGCTCCTGGTTCGCTGAAAATACTTGTAACAAAAAATACGCGCGACCAAGCTTATCACTACGTGGCTTACCATAAAGAAAAGAGAATGAACAAAGCGATAGACCAAATAAAAAAAGAATTAGATAATGGAAAAAATAAAAATAAAGAGATATCTAAAAATGAAATCTCTTGAAGATATTTTTTCAAATTCAAAAACTAAAACTGAAATTGTTAAGTGCCCAAATCCCAAAGTTCTGATTATTATTGACACGAGAGAGAAACAATCTCTGATTGCGACAAAACTAATTGAGAAAAAAGCGAATATCAAATTTGAAAATCTAAAAGTTGGAGATTATATTATTGGCGATGTTCTTATAGAAAGAAAAACTTTTGAGGATTTTATTGGTTCCATTTTGAGCAAGAGATTGCAAGAGCAAATGGTAAACCTAAGAAAAAATAAGAAATGTTTTCTTTTGATTGAAGGTTTTGATTATGATTACGAAAAATTTAATGTTCACGAAAATGCTATTAAGGGAATGATTCTTTCTGTTGTGGTGGATTTTCAGATTCCTCTTGTTTATTCTAAAGATGAAGATGAGACTGCAAAATTTCTCATTCTTATGGCGAAAAAATTTGAAAAGGTGAAACAAGATTATTCTATCAGACAGACGAGAAATCTAAAAACAATTAATGAGCAAAAACAATTTATTTTGGAAGGTTTCCCAGGGATTGGACCTGTAACAGCAAAAAAACTTTTAGAAAAGTTTAGAAGTCTTAATGAAATTTTTCAGGCAAATGAGGATCAATTAAAAGACAATGAGATAAATGACAAAAAGATAAAAATTTTTAAGGAAATTCTTGAAAGATAAATTATGGACTTAATACAAATGTTGCGTAATCTGTTTTGCTTGAAAGAGACTTTATATTTTCTATACTCACTTTGTTTATCTCATTTTCAAAATTGTAATAATCTTCGGCTTTTTTGGTTATTTCTTCTAAAACTAAATTTAAAGCAGTCTCTCTTGAATCTTCTGATTCTAATTTTCTTTTACCAATTACCTGAACCTTCGCTTCTTCAAGTTCCTTTTCTTTAATATATTTCATCTCTGAAAATTCCTTCAAGCAAATATCAATTACTTCCTGCACTTTCTCTACATTAGTGCCTGCCCATATTATTAAATAACTGTAATTTTTTCCTGCATCAATTCCAGTTTTAATTGAATAAACAAGTCCTTTTTTTTCTCTAACTTCCATAAATAGTTTGCTTGACATTCCCTCGCCAAGAATAGTAGAAAATACCTCTGCAGAATATCTCTCTTTTTCATTTAATTTAGGAAAATGAAATCCAATAGCAAGATTTGCCTGGCTGATATCTTTTCTTTTTTCATATTCTTTCAAATTTTGCGTTATGATTTCAGGCGGTAAATTCTGTTCACCTTTTCTCTCAACACAAAATTTTTCTGCTAGTGTAACAACTTCATTAAGATCATTATTCCCAACAATACATAAAACAGAATTTTTTGGGGTATAGATCTTTCTGTGTTTTTCTAATAATTGTTTTTTTGTTATATTCTTAATATTGTCTTCTGTTCCTGTGATGAACATCCCAAAAGGCTGTTCGTAGAGCATTGTTTTTATTTTGTCAGCTACATGCACTCTCGGATTGTCCCTATACATCTTTATTTCTTCACAAATAACATTTGCCTCACGAGAAACAACATCTTCTGGAAAAGAGGCATTAAAGAAAACATCAAAAATAACGTCCATCGCGAGTTTAAGGTGTTCTGAAGGAAGTTTTACATGATAAGCTGTAACTTCTTCGCTCGTGAAAGCATTTAAATCACCCCCCACTTTTTCAACTTCTTCTGCAATTTGTTTTACATCTCTCTTTTCTGTTCCTTTAAAGCACATATGCTCAATAAAATGCGCAATGCCTTTTTCATTTTCATTTTCATAAGCAGAACCATACTTAACCGCAAGCATTACAGTTGTAACAGGAACTTCTCGTTTCTCATGAATTATTGTCAATCCATTTGTTAAAACTTTTTTATTGAATTCCATACTATTAAATAAAAAAAGACTTTTTAATATTTACCTATCTTCTTAACAATTATAAACCTCTCATCAAACATATCAAAATTATTTATTATTTCTGTCTTTTTCTTTAAAAAATCTAAAAGCCACTTTCTTTGTGTGTAAAATTTTTTTTTGCCACTTAGGCTCCTTGTAGAGAAACTTAAGACAAGGATATCCTCTTTATCAAGAATTTTTAAGATTTCTATTATGAATTTTTTTGAAAAATCTCTATTGAAAAATTCAAGAGCATCAACTATCTGAAACACAAAAACTGCTAAAGGTTTTTTGGATTCTTTTATGATTTTTTTTATAAATTCACAATCAAATAAATCTGCTTGAGAAACCTGAGCTTTATAATCTTCGCAATAGTCATCAAAAAAAGAGTTCACTAAATTAACAACCTGCCCACTTGCTTCAACTCCAGAATATTCTAAGACGCCACTTGATTTGTTTAATTCGAACAAAGAAAACCCATTCACACCACAACCTAAATCAATAACACTTTTAAAATAATTTTTTTCCTTAAAAATTTTAGAATACAATTTTTCGTAATCTCTCTTGCAGGTGCTTTTATGGTTTTTTAGAATATCCCCCCAATTAGACAAATCTTTCGGCTTGAGAATTTTATTGGTTAGAAAAACCCCAAAATATTTTCTTAAAATCGCTCTTGATTTTTTTACATCTCCTTTTGAAATTTTGAGGCTTCTTTGAATAATAGAATTAGGCAACTGGGAAAATTGTTTTTTTCTTTTTACTTGATTTATTAATTCTTTTTCCATTTAATTTTCTTAATCTCTATCTCTCTCCTCCAAGAATTTTTTTCTCCAAAATCTTCAAAATCAACAATTTTTAACTTTCTTTTGAACAAAGGACACCCCAAGACAAATGTTTCAAATTCCCCTCCCTCCCCTGAAGGGTTTATTTTATATTTTTCATAAAAGGATTTTACTTCTTCTATAAATTTTCTATCTATTCTTCTCCCAAGCCATTTTTTATCTAAAGGGTAGGCAAAAACTCCTGTGATAATCACATCAAATTTGTTTTTTATTAGTTCTTCTAAAAGTTTTAATTGATTTTTTTGCCATAAAGGATTAAAAAGTTCTATTCTTAATTTGTTGCAAATTTTTTGAATTCTTGATAATTGATAAACACTTTCAACAGCCCCTGTAACAATCCCTTTAATCTCATATTTATTAATTGCTTTTTTAATTGCTTTTTCCAAGTCTTTAAGTTCTTTTTCCTTCTCACCTTTTGTCTTTACAACAATCAAAGGAACATCCATTGCTTCTGCCTGTTTTTTTGTCTGTTCAATAGAAGGTGTGTGGAACATAAAACTTTCTTTATTCTCGCTGTAGATAGTAATAATACATGAAATTTCATAACCTTTTATTTTAGCAAGATATGCTGCGTAAACGCTATCTTTCCCTCCTGAAAATAAAACTCCAAATTTCATAATAAAAGAAATTATTTTTACTTTAAAACACTTACTTTACTTTCTGTTTTTCCCATTTATTTCTGGGTTTTCTTACAAAAGAATATATTAAATATATTATTATTAAAAGTCCTATTAAAGCCACACTTAGAACTATATAAAATTGGGGGGTAAATTTTGTTGAGATTATAAATGAACTTTTTTTGTTATCAATAACTTCTTTTTCTCCTTCGTAATTGTCTTGTTTTTCATCCACGACGCTTTCTTCATATAATCCACTAGAAGAATCGTCTGTAAAACTACTCCAATTATCTGCTGCACTTACAAGTGAGAATAAAACTAATAAAAGAGTAACTGCGACTATTACCTTTTCCATTAATTTCTTAAACTCTTTTCCTTTAATAATCTTATGGCGTCAACTAATCAGTCACCTTTTTATCAAAAAGCAGAGGGAAAATATCTTCAGGCGACGACAGATGAAGGAAGGATAACTTGTCTTGAGAATATGATAAAAGAATGCCCTAAACATAAATCTTCAGAGAAGATGTTGAAAAATTTAACTAATCGTTTAAAAAAATTAAAAGATGGTGTAGAAAGAAGAAAAAAATCTGGGAAGAGTAATAAGTCAGGGATAAAGAAGTCAGAAATGCAATGTGTTTTGGTGGGCCCTCCAAATACAGGTAAGTCTGGTTTGTTCAAAATTTTGACAGGACTGGAAACTAAAACTTCACTATATCCTTTTTCAACTACTGAACCCAAAATTGGAACTTTTAAATTTGAAGATGCCAAGATACAAATTATTGATATGCCTTCGTTTCCAAACCACGACAGAAGTTTAATTAATTCTTCAGACACTTTAATTGTCGTTGTAGAGAATCTAAAACAAATTGTAGATTCAGAAGAAATAATTTCAAAGGCAATCGGAAAAAGGATTCTTGTATACAACAAAGAGGACTTGCTTTCTAATGAGGAAAAAAGAAAAATAGAAGCGACAATTAAATCAAAATTTGGAGGGTGTAATTTTATTTTGTTTTCTGAGAAATCTTTGGAAAAAATTAATGAATTGAAGGAAAAAATTTTTAGTTCTTTTCCAATTATAAGGGTTTACACAAAAGAACCAAAAAAAGAGCCGAGTGCTGAGCCGATGATTCTTAATAAAGGTTCTTTATTAAAAGATGCTGTAGAAAAAATAAGGAAAGGAATGTCTGGGAAAATTAAAATGTCAAGAATATGGGGTCCTTCTTCAAAGTTTGGTGGGCAAGTAATTGGATTAGAACATAAATTAAAAGACAAAGACATAATCGAATTCAAAACAGAATGAAATTTGAAAAAATTGTTTTTATCCTTTCTGTAATCGGAATTTTAATTTTGGGGTTTTTGTCTTTTTATCTTAACACTCCTACAAAGGGGATAGTAGAATCTGTTGAATTTTCGCAAAGCCGAGTGATAATAAAAATTGTTGGGCAGGATGAAAAGTTAATTGTATTTGAAAATAGATTATTAGATATTAAAGAAGGTGATGAGATTTTATTTTGGGGCAAGAGAGAATTTTACAGAAATGAAAGTCAAATTATTGTTGAGAGAATAGAAAAGATTACAGATTAAGTTATATGAGGTATTTACGCCGAGAGCCTGCAAAAGCATAACAAAAAAATTTGAAAGAATTTCACAGAGTTAAAAATTTTCTTTGATTAGAAGAATAAAAATAAGAAAGTGCACACTCCTTATTATAAAAACTTCAAGAACTATTAGAAAATGGGCGAGGAACATATTTTTTAGCAAACTGATCTAATCTTTTATCCCTATAGTATACTACTAATTCAAAAAAACCAGTATCTTCATTATTTCTTACATGGCTTGCACGAAAAGAAGAAGGTTCAATTTGCGAAACGAAAGCTTTTCCATCTTGAAGGTCTTTTAAAGATGTTTTACAACAGTATCCTATCTTCTTTAATTCTTCTTCAAGATGTAATAAATTTGGTGGAACATTCTCTCCTTGAAGTTCTGCTTCAATCCTATAGGGTACACATCCTGCTATCATAATAAACACAAAAATGGAGTATTTTTAAGGATTATTATACTGCACTTTCACTATTTTAGGTGGGAAACTAAAGAATTTTCAATTTCCTTTTTTCAAAAAAGGTGTCAGCCTTAACACTTTTTAATCTCCTTTTTTATAAAATTATTTAATATATTAACAAACTTTTCTCGGCTTTAAATATGTTTTTAGTTTTCTCTGAACTGCGTAAAAAATTTCTGGTGAGATTATTGATTTGTGGTTTCCTTTATAAATTTTTCCATCAAATTTTATTTCGCCTAAATATGTTCTATTTGTGAGGATTTTTTTGAGACCATTGACTGACAGCCCGAAGTTTTTTGCCATTGAATTAAGAGAATAGTTTCTTACGAGAAAGGTTTTGAAAAGAGAGTGAATTTTCATGGAATCTTCGTTTGGGTTAAGATTTCCGTCGATAACGCTGTAACCTTTTGGTGCGCGAGTTACAAGTCCTCCCTTGAATGCTTTTTCTAACATTCCTAACTTTTGCTTTTTTCCTATAGACTGCCCGTATTTCCTGAAAGTATCTATCTTTTTCCAATCCAACTTTTCTAAAATATAATTCTGAAAGTGATGAATTTCGTCGGGGGAGTGAGAAGCGCAAACTCTACAAAGTGAGCTTCCAAATATTTTTACTTCTTTTTCATCCTGGTAACCACATTTCTTGCAGACCATTAAATTTTAAGAAAGAGAAAGTTAATAAACTATTTGAAAAAATAAAATATTTAAAAAGGATTAAAAGATAACTTACAAAGGATTTTATAAAAAGTGTTCTTTTTGTGTGGTGCGCAGAGGAAGTGAAAATGATTGAAAGGAGGGTTACACTTTTGACAGATGGAGTATTGCTTCACTCAAATTCTCAATGGTCTTTTTTACTTTTGTTGTTCTAAAACTTTAGAGGGGATTAATAATTTGGGCCAATAGAATAAACATTTGGTGGTTTATTTTAGTAGTTGCTTTACCCTCCATAAAACCTTTAAAGGATTGTTGTGAAAAGAAAAATAAATCTACTGAGAGTTAAAAAGAGAGAAATCAAAAGAAATAAGATGTAATTACAAATTATCTATTGGGCTTTTTATTTTTTTTAGTTCTTCTACTGAGATGTGAGTGTAAATTTGGGTTGTTGAAAGATCAGAGTGCCCAAGGAGTTCCTGAATTTTTCTTATGTCAACATTATTTTCAATAAGGTG
This sequence comes from Candidatus Woesearchaeota archaeon, assembly GCA_964611235.1. Lineage (GTDB taxonomy): Archaea > Nanobdellota > Nanobdellia > Pacearchaeales > GW2011-AR1 > JAGVXH01. The sequence goes on along the minus strand of CAZSWH010000003.1, from coordinate 21,032 downwards.
AGTAGCGAAACTGTGGCGGAGAGTGTGGCAGTGAATACTTTTCAACCCACATCTTTTTGATGCTGAAGAAATAATTTTCTGAATATTACGAACAGAAAGTTTTCCTTTTTTTCCTGTGAAAAGAAATTCTTCGTTATTATTTTTCTGTATGTTTATTTGATTTTCTAAATCTCCTATTAAAAATTCAGGAATGTTGAAAAGTCTATCCTTCTTCCCTTTTGATTGGCGGACATAACCTATTTTTTCAGAAAAATTTAAATCAACGAGTTTTAAGTTTGTTAATTCTGAAACACGGAACCCACAGGCATACATTAAACTTGCTATCAGTTTTGATTTCTGATTTTTAATTTCACTAAGCAATTTTTTTATTTCTTTTTTTGATAGTATCAGAGGAATTTTTTTCTCTTTTTTTGGTCTTTTAATTGTTAAAGTTATATCTTTTTGGAATATAGATAGATAAGAATATTTTATTGCTGAGAGAAAAAGAATTATTGATATAGCAGATTTATTATGAAGTTTTTCAGAAAGAAATAACTTAATATCCTCAGTAGTTACATTCTCAGGTTTTTTATTTATAAAATTTAAAAATTCTTCATTTGAGTGAATATAATTACGAATAGTATATGGAGAATTTTTTGAGATTTTTAATTCTATCTCAATTTTTTTTAGGAATTCTTTTTTTTCCATATTACCTCTTTTGGATTGTGCGAACATAAAATAAAAGAATATAGAGTTTATAGATTTACCGCAAGTTTGTTTGAAAATAGATTTAAAATTTTATTCGGTTTAACGAATTCCTATAATAGGATTTGAATTGGGTAAACTAACTACTAAGATTATTATTAGTTAATCCTCTCTTTTTCTCGGACAAAATAGAATTTATAACTCTCACTTTTTTATTTAATTTTAGTAAATTCTTCTAATTTTAGTGATTTTAAACAAGCATAGGACTTTCTTTAAAAGGATTATTAAACCCCTTTTCCTTTAAAATTTGAAATATTTCATTGCGAAAATTTAAATTATGAATCATTCTATGGTGGTTTGGGCAGAGTCCGATGAGATTTTTTGTGTCATTATTTTGTTTATTTAAATCTATATGATGTAAGTCTATGATTTTGTTAAAACCACAGATAACACATTCTTTTGTAACTCTTTTATAAGTTTTTAAATCAACATTATGAAACTTTCTGTGATTATAAGCTTTATTTTTTTCAAGATGAAAAATGTAGTTATAACACCCAGCACAGAGGCCTTTTGCGTGAATAGGCATTTTCCTTTTACATCTCTTACAAATTTGAATTTTTGGTTTCCATTTTAATTTTTTGTAACAAATATAACAAAGACCTTTTGCATGATGCTCTTTTTCTTGATTACAATTTGTGCATATTTTAATCATTTTAAAAAAAGTGCGTTCGTATATAAATATCTTTGTGCTAACACCTTATTTTCGTTCGCTTTTTAATGTAAGAACATCATACAATCTATATTATGCGAACCTTTGAAGAAATTGTGGTTTAATAAAGAAATTTCTAAGTATAGACTCAGGAATTTTATGTTTTATAGTTTTAATTTTTTGTTTGAGATTTTTTGGGAACAACTAAAGGGAGAAAACATGACAGAGATTATAAATATCTGTCTTCACCCAGTAGTTGTGCACCTAGGTTAACTTAGTGAAAAACAAATAAAATAAATGTTTATCTATCAAATACTGATAGGATAAGGCTTAAAATCGCGCCGATAACTACAACCCAGCCCGTTATGACTGTTATGATTGAAGGGATTATAGGGATTGTTAAAGTTTCATCAATCATCCCAGAGCCGACAGCGAGAGCAACAATTAACCCAACAAACCAAATAAGAACGTTAACAAAAGTTACCCTATTTGTTTTCTTTTTTATCTCTTTCATTTTACCTCCTTTATTTATTTTTTCTCCTTGTGGAAAAATGTAATATTAACATTGATATTACAAAAGTTATCAAGAGAGTCACAAAGTAAGCCTCTGAAATTGAAGAGGTATACCCAAAATATTCCTTAATAGAATTTAAACCTCCTACTTGGTCTGGATTAAGAGTACAAATTGTCCACCTATAAACTGGATTTGGGACCGCAGGGGCAATCCTGCAAGGAGTTACACGCAAAAAGATGGACACCACTAAGACTCCAAAAGAAATTAAAGCAGAATAAGTTATTTTTTTTATGAGCTGCATATTATATTTTAAATTTCAGACTTTATAATTCTTTTGGACAATCTGGCTTTGTTGAAAAAGGTTAAATAATCCTTAATCTCTTTAGTGGTAATTAAACTCCTAAAGGAAAAACAATACCAAAAAAATAGATAAGGTTAGTAAAAAACTTAGCGGTTTGTTGGGTCAACTAAATTGCAAGGGATATTACGTCATTTCGGTTCAAAGAAGTTCAAATTTATGCAGCATACGTGCACACTTTTGTCGAAAAAAACACTTAAATATCTTTTTAAGAGATATATAACTCCTTTATTTGCTAATTGTTAAAGTCTGGGTTATTCGGCCACAATCTAAACCTAATGAGCTAAGAGATTTTCAACAAAGAAGGACAATCTTAAAGACGTTTAAATAGAAAAATAACTACTTAAATAGATACTTAAAAATAAGTTAGATTCAATAAATTAAAATATAAAAGTATTCATGTTTTAAACAATGAGTGTTTAATCTGTTTAAATCTATCTTTTTTAGTGTTTAAAGATGTTTGCTGTCCAAACAGGCACAAAACATTTATAAACAGTAAATGAATAAAAAATATAATATGTTTGGATTTTTTGGAAAGAAAAAAAAGATTGAAAAATTGAGAGAAGAAATTACAGATTCTTTTAATCATGTTAAACAAGATTTTAAAAAGGTGGGTGAATGGATAAAACATTTCGACGGAAAATATTCAAAAAATGAAAAAGAAATTTCAGAAATAAAAAATAATATTTTGACTATTCAGGAAGATCTTTTAGAGATAAAAAATTTTATTTCTTTCTTTAAACCTCAGCTGTCCAAACAGGCACAAACAAACAGTAATAAACAAACAAACCCTATCGCTGTCCAAACAGCTGTCCAAACAGCTGTCCAAACAGGTGTTTTAAGTAATCTTACTGTAATGGAAAGGGCAATTATTTGGGCATTATTAAATTCTGATATGAAATTAAGTTATGAAGATTTGGCATCATTATTGGGTAAAGATAAAAGCACAATAAGAGGACAAATAAATACTATAAAACAGAAAAATAGTGTATTAATTAAAGAATATAGGGAAATTACAGGTAAAAAAAGACTCTATATCCCTGAAGAAACAAAAGATAATATAATAAAGAATATAAAAATAAGGATAATTAATCCTAAAAAAGGGAAGAAAAAGAAAAGTGAGAGTTAAAAATCTTTATTTAGAAAATGGATTGTTAGAATAAGAAAAGAGAGAGGAGAATATCTACTAAATTCTATGAATCTAACAAAGAAATCTTGGATTAAAGAAGGATTACAAGAATTGATTTTAATTTTATTCGTTTAAACGAATAAAATTAAAAAATATTATAATTCCCTTAATTGAATAATTTTTGATAGAGTAACTATATTCTTCAAATCCTTAGAAATTTTCAACAAAATAGTTTTGTTATTTTGTTTAATCTTCTCTATTGGGATGCCTTTTTTTATTAATTTATTAGTATAATCTCTGATAGACGATTCACTTAAATCTAATTCTAATGATAAAGTCCGATAAGTGATTTTAGGAATATTTCTTTCTTCAAGGGTATATAATTTACTAAAAACTACCATTTCTTGGGTTGTTAGACGCTTAAATTTCAATCTAATTTCTTTTTTTATATTATCTAAAGAATCCAACATTTCATTTGCTTTAGAAAAATAATTATTATTTTGTGTTGGTTTGTCTGTTTGTCTGTTGGAACCCCTTTATTTCCTGTGGAAAAATCTAAATTTTGGGGTTTTAAGGGTTTTAAAAGGTTATTTTGTGTTGGTTTGTCTGTTTGTCTGTTTAAATTATCATATTTTTGTGATAGAAAATCTATTTTTTGTGTCTGGAAAGTTAATTGGGATTTTATAAAATATACCTCTTTTTTTAAAGAAAGAATATCTTCTTTTATTTTTATAAAAGCCTCTTTTATAGAATCCATGAATAACTAAAAAAGAATGTATTTATAATAATAATTATTATTAAGTATATAGTTTAATTATTGTAATTTTTTATATATTTGATAAGATTTGTTTGAAATTCTCCAACGAATCCTGCGTAAATATTTAAAACCTTTAGGGTTTTTATTTATTTTTATAACTAACTCTTTTTTTTCTAAATCATTTAATAAAGATTTTGTAAATTCTTCATCCCTCGCTATTTCTTTTGCTATATCTGAAGTAAAAATTTGATTAGGAAAAATAGAAAATAAATAAGATAAAATTTGTTCTAAAATTTTTTCTATTTTTTGTGGGGATATTAAAGGCATATAAAATAAAGAGTGGTTAGTTTAAAAATTATTTGGTATTAATAATCAGAAAGATTTATAACTTTATTCTTATTGAAAATAAAATGAGAAAAGAGGGATTATTTTTAAAAGAATTTTTGTTGTTATTTATTTTCATATGTTATAGTTTGATAATTGTTAGTGGTGAACCTTATATAAATAATGATTGCTCTGATGCTGAAATCAAGAAAGTTTGGGATTCTGTTTTTAAAGAAAGTTTTAATGATGAAAACATAATTAAAAATGGAATAGAAAATTGTTCTTACCTTATTGTAAAAAATAGTCCTCAAGAATCTTTTATTTTGATAGGGGATAATTTAGTCTCAATTGAAAATGAAATGGAAATAAAAGAAACAGTTATGAAAATGTTTTATGTTAATGGTTCTGTTGATGAAAGTATTATTAATGAAGAAATAAATGAATCAAATCTAATAATATTCGCAACTGAAAAAAATATTAATGATAATGTTGAAGCAGAACAAGAATTTAATAAGATTTTCAAAGATGTTAGTTCTGGTAATTGGAATTTAGTAAAATATAATAATTCTCTTAACTATTATAAATCTAGTAGATCAGAAGTTGGAAATTTTTTAGTTAAAAGTGTTTTTGAAAAATTGGGGATAAATATACTTTACTATAATTTTATAGAAAATATTTCAGAAAATTCAACAACAAACGAAAGTAATTTATCTTTTAGTAAAGATATTGACGATATCTTTGTTGATAAAGAAAAGGAATTTACAATTAATATAAAAATTTATTTAAAGAATCCAGAAAATTTAGAAAATTTGAGTTATAAGATTACTGGAGCAAAAAATGCATCAATTTCATTTAAAGGAGATTTAATGGTCATTAAATGGGATAAAAATTACGATGGGATTGAAGAAGTTAGATTATATGTCAGTGATGAAAATAAAGAGATAAGAAGTAATAAATTTTTAATACTTTCTAAAGAAGAAGGTGAATTGTATGATGGAGATGATGTTTTGGATTATAATCCCCCAACCTCTCCAACTAATGATTCAAAAGAGGAGTTGAGTACAGAGAAAGAATCATTTAATTGGTTAATTTTAATAATTATAATTTCCTCTATTTTAGCTTTGGTTATAATTTTAGTTTTAATTTATTTTTTATTCTTAAAAAAAGAAAAAATAGAAGAAGATTTTAGTTCACCGCAAGTTGATGAGTATATAAAAGAATTAAAAATTGAATAATTATTTTTTTTCTTTTAAATCAATTTTAGGGATTCTAATGTGTATAGGCAACCCTACTTCTTCTTCTAATTCTAAAGCTTTTAAAGAAGCTTTTTGTATAACTAAATTAGTAATAAAAAGATATTCTTGGTTTTCTATTTTTTTTTCTTTCCAAGATTTTTGAATTTCTTTAAATGTTTTTGAATCTGTGGAAATAAAAAGAACCCCTTCAATAGACACTTGTCCTAATTCAGAATAATCTATTCCAAAAGAATATTTAATTTTAAAAGAATTTTTATTTTTATAATTTTCTAAACCTAAAATTTTAATATTTGTTTTTGCAGAGATTTGCCCGGAAAAATCAAAATTATGATTAGCATTTATTTTCACAAATCTATTTCCTATTAAATTTATCTTGGCCATTTTATATTAAATCTTCTTCAGAAACGACTACAAAATCTCCTACAGCTATAACCGCATTATAGGGAACAAGAGCTTCACGATCCTTTGTTCTTTCTAGAGATAAATTAGATGTGTGGGTTGTCAAATCTTTTAAAACAATACAAAGTAACTCCCCAGTTCTTGCTTCAAAAGTTATATCTTTGACAACACCTAATTTTTTTCCTTCTTTTGTTACAACTTGCTTTCCAAGTAAAGTTTTGAAGGGTTTTTTTTCCATGATATGTTTAAAAGTAAGTTATTTATAAATCTTTCTTTTGGTTTTTATTGGTGAAAAAGAGAATTTTCAAACCAAAAAGTATAAAAGGGATTAATGTTATAAAGTACAATGGGAGAAGAGGTTATTAATAAAAGTAATCTTTATTTATGGATTTAGAAATATTTAAGAAAATTGGGCAAAATCAAAAACAATCGCAATTAGAACAAATATCAATACCAAAAAAATTTAAGTTTTTTAGTATTTCAAAAATTCTAATAATTGTTCTTATTGGAGTTATTGTTCTTATTGGTGTAGTAATTCTTGCAGGAATTTTTTCAAAAGAAAAAATAGAGGAAGAGACAGAAAAAGAGGTAGGAGACAAAATCAAAGAAACATTATATGAAGAAAAACTTAAAATGTGTTTAGAAAAAGAAGAGTTTGATTTGGATTGTAATTTGCTTTTTTCTGGTCCTGGTATTTATAAAGAATGTTTGAGATTAGATGAGTTGAGGGATGAGTGTTTGTATGAAGTGGCTGTGATGAATTTTAACCAAGAGTATTGTAATAATATTGTTGATGAGAATTTAAAACAAAGTTGTGAACTAAACTCTTTTTCTAGTGGTGAGGAATTTCATGAATAAAAAATTGTGGATGGGGTTGGTTTTAGTTTTGGTTGTTAATTCTTTGTTTTTAGTTAGTGCGGCGGTTGATACAAAAATGAAAGTTAAGTATTGTGAGTTTGCGGTTTCTGATATTGATGTTAGTCAGTGGAAATATGAGGATAGTTCTGGAACGGATGAAGCGGATGTTTTTAAGCCCTGGAATGAAACAGAACAAGAGGGGATTTTTATGTTGTCTAATAATAAAAATTTGGTTTTGGAGGAAGCGTCGGATTATGAATTTACAAGATATACTCTTAATAGAACTTGGTTTAATGAGTTTGGGAGTGATGGAAGTGAATCAGATATACCTGTGATAGATGTTGGTGTTGGGCAAGATAAATGGATTTACACAAGATGTTTTTTTAAGACTGGGGATTATAGGATTTTTCTTTTTGATAAAAGTTTTTATGATTATTATTATTTAACAGATGATTTTAATTTAACAACTGGGATAATTCCTTATGATACTTCTTCTGGAACTCCTCGTGTTTCAACTTATGGTAATTATCTTGCTCTGTTTTGTGTTAGTAGTAAATTAAATAATCTTAATCCTGGGGAATCTGGTTTATTCCCTTATACAGAACCCTATATAATTTATAAAACTAAAAATTTAGCGAAAAAACCAAGCTCCAATGTTAGATTTGGAATGTCTTGGATGCTGAGAGAGTTGGGTAGGGTTAATCTTATTTCTAGTCCGAGCCCAGGTGCAATTCTTTATATAAATAATTTTGACTCCGACTATGCTGTAGAAAATTTTTTGAAGGTAACACAGTTAGGCGGTGAGATAGTAAAAAAAGATGAGGATAGTGGAGAAACAATAGTTGGTGGGGGAGATTTAAAAATAATTCCAGGGCATAATTATAGTATGATTGTTCCGTTTGAGAATAGATACGGCGTTCCTTTAACTATGAATTTTATATATGGGATTCGGCCAAATGGTTGGCCTTACTCTAGAGGATTGGGAATGGGGAATGTGGCCCTATTCCCACACCAAGCAAGACAAACAAAAATATTATCTTTTTTGCCAGGAGAAACAAAAAATCTTACTAATAGCTATGTTATCCCAAATAATGATGGGGGTTATGCTATTGTTCACTCTTGTCAATATACTCATTGGAGTAATGTAGATGACCCGGAGGGTTATATTGTATATAGTTGGCCAAGAGTTGGCAGTGATGAATATCCTTATCTTAGTTTTCAAACAATTGACCCGAGAATAGAGATGATTAAAGAAGGTGGAGTATGGACAGCTATTTTTAATATAACTACTGATTTATATGTTGAGTCGAATACTTATAATTTGGATGTGGCTCAGGATGATTATGAATTAGAGGGAAGGGTTTATAAAAATTCTATTATTCCTGAAAATTTAGAATATATGGAAAATTATCCTCTTCCTTCGGATTTAAATAAAGGTGCTACTCCTTTTAATTGGAGAATTCCTATAGACCCTTCATGGCAAGGAGGAAGATATTATATAAAACTTTTATCTAAAATGTTGAAATCTTTGGAGCCTCATCCAAGTTTTCAAGATAAATATATATCTGTCTATTATGGTAATCCTTATTTTAAACCAGGAGATATTGCTTATCAATATGATAATAGGTTGAATTTTGGCTTGGATAGTAAAATTGATTCTGAAAAAATAGTTATTTTTAATCCGACTTTTTATGAGAATGATGTTGAATTAAGTGTTGAGAGATGGAGTGATGAAGATAATTTTATATTAAGTTGGGATGGTGTTAATTTTGAAAAAAACCCAACTAAAACCTTTCATTTATTACCTTTAGAGTCAAGAGAAATAATTTTTTGGGTGAATGCAAGTTATGAATTTTGGCCTGAAGAATCAATTTTAGAGAAATTGAAAATAAAAGCTTCTGCTAATTTGATTACTGAAGAAGAGATTACCCTAAAAACAAATTATTTAGATTATATTTTAGATGTAAGAAATGTTTCTATTGGTTGGTTTGATTTGGTTTTGGGGTATTACGAGCCAGAGGTAATGGATGTCATTGAAGGAGGGAATAACACTAAAACCATTCGTTATGATTGGTTTGAAAGTGGGAATGATGAAAGTTTTACAAAAAATTCAGGTAAGGAATATAATGTTACTTTTAAATTAATTAATAAAATAAATGGTTTAATTTTAAATGAAACAAAAGAAGTGTTTATTATTAATGATTCTAAAAATAAGAAATATATAGAATTGATTTATAATTTTAGTGTAATGGATTATCAAATTGAAATAAATTTAGACCCAGAGTTTTCAATAGATGAATTGGATTCTTCAGGAAATGATGCCAATAATAATTTTTTAATTCATGACTATCAAATTATTAGTTGTAAAGTTGAAGAGGGTTATTTATATTATTATGATTTTTTAAAAGGATGGGTGGTTGATAATAATTGTGGTAGTGGTTGTTTTTGTCCTAATAATTTTATGTGTGTTCTTGGGGGTTATTGTTCTTATTTATTTGGTGAGTGTAATTATGATAATTTAGATGATTGTAATGATTTTTCTTTTCATTTAAATGAATTGTGTGGGTGGGAATGTAGCCTTGATGAAGGTTCTATTGGGTGTCCTCCTCCAATTGATTATAAGGAAACAGGTAGTTGTGTTAATTGTGGTGGTATTATAGATTCTTGTTCAGGTTATAATAATGAAATTACTTGTGAGTTAGATCCTTGTAAGAAAAAGATTTTTGATTGTGATTTTTTAAATTGTGATAAAAGTAAAGATTATTATTGTAAATGGGATTCTTTTACACAAAAATGTTTTTTAAATTCAAATATTGGAGATGTTAATTGTGATTATTATTTTAAAATAAGTAAATGTAATGAATTTGATATTGCAATTGGGGAATATATTGACATTAATGGCAATCCTGATTGCCCAAATAAAGGTTATAGAGAAATTAGTTGTAAAAATATTCTAATAAAATTAGGGCTTTTTAGTTTTTTTGAATTCTTAATAAGTATTTTTATTTTACTATTTATTTACTTTATGAAAAATAATTAAGGTGTGACTCTTTAGTTTCGTATGGAAAGTTTTAAAAGTTTTTTTAAAAGAAAATTCAGTTTTTTAATTTTATTTATAAATATTTATATTATTTAATATATATTATATAATATATTATTTATTATTATATATTTTATAAATATATTTTATTGTATGTTTAGGTATATATTATTTAAATCAAAAAAAATTTTGTTTTGTCTATAAGAAGCAGGGGTGTCTGTGTTATATTTTTTATTATATGAAAGTTTAAATAGTTTTAATTAGGTGAATAGTAATGGGTGTTAAACTTGATGATATTTTTGATTCTGCCTTGAATGATACTCTTTTTAATGACAAAAGTGTTTTACAAGTTCGTTATACTCCTATATCAATCCCTCATAGGGATAAACAAATTAAATCTATAGCAAGTATTCTCTCTTCTGTTTTAAGAGGGGAGAGACCAAGTAATTTATTTGTTTACGGAAAAACAGGGACTGGGAAGACGCTTTCAGTATGTTATGTCCGAGAAGAATTAATGAGGAAATCTAAAGAGATTGGTTCAGGTGTTAAGTTTGAATATTTGAATTGTAAATTGAAAAAAGTTTCTGACACAGAGTATAGGATTTTAGCAGCTTTAATAAAGAAATTAGGTGGGAATGTTCCTTCAACAGGATTGCCAACAGACCAGGTTTGGTCTAAATTTATAGAATTAATAGATAATAAGAAACAATTAATAATTTTTATTTTTGATGAGATTGATCAGGCAGTTAAGAAAATGGGTGATAATTTTCTTTATTCTTTTACTCGTTTAAATCAAGAATTAAGTAAAGCCCAGATTTCTATTATAGGGATAAGTAATGATGTCACTTTTTTAGAGAATATAGACCCAAGGGTTAGGTCAAGTTTGGGGGAAGAAGAATTCGTTTTTCCTCCTTATAATGCTATCCAACTTCAAGATATTTTAAATGAGCGTTGTAAAAATGCTTTTAAAGAAGGTGTTATTGCTGAAGGGGTTGTTGCGAAATGTGCAGCTTATGCTGCTAGAGAGCACGGAGATGCCAGGAGGGCACTTGATTTATTAAGAATTGCTGGGGAGTTATGTGAAAGAGATGGTAAAAAAATTGTTTCAGAAGGTTACATTGATTTAGCTAACCAAAAAATTGAACGTGATAAAATTTTAGATATTGTTGAAAGTGAACCAAAACAATTTCAACTTGTTTTGTATTCTATAATGCAATTGACTAAAGATAATAAAAAAAAGAATATAAATAAATTTTTTACAGGTGATGTTTATAATTATTATTGTTCTTTTTGTGAGAAAATTAAAATAGAACCTTTAACACAAAGAAGAATTTCAGACATACTTGCGGAAATTGATATGATTGGATTAATTAACGCTAAAGTTATTTCAAAAGGAAGGCACGGCAGAACAAGAGAGATAAGATTATCTGTCCCCTTAAATTTATTTGACAAAATAGAATCTATACTCACAGATTCACTTTGTCTTTAATTAAATAGGACAATCTCATAGGGATGTAGTTTCCTTGTTTTTAATATGGAAGATATACTTAAAATTTGTATGAAAAAAGGATTTTTTTTAGACAAAGAAGTCTTAAATTTATTCTCTTATTTAAATGAAGAAGGAATATTAGAGTTAATTAATGTTTTAAAAGATTTAGGGATAAAAGAGAGAGTAATAAGTAAAAGTTTAATTTTTAATCATTCTGATGATATTAAAAGTTTACTTAGTTCAGAAAATATTTCTGATTATAATCTTTTTTTTGATAAAATAGGGGTGTTTGATGAAAAATCTAAAAGGGAATTTAAAAATAAAAATTTTGGTATTGTTAAGTTAATTTCAGCGCCGGCTTTCACACAGAAAAAAATTGTTGTTAAGGATTTTATTAATAATTTTCGTTCGAGATATGAAAAGATGAGAAAAATATTTGAGTCTAAGAATTTTGAGAATCTTAGTTCTATAAGAAAAATAGGGAACGATAGAGGGAATTATACTGTTATAGTTTATATTTTGAGGAAGAGAGTAACTAAAAACAAAAATTTATTTATTGAGGTTGAAGATCCCTCAGGAACTTCAATTGTTTTGGTTAATCAAAATAAAAAAGAACTTTTTGATAAAGCAAGAAATTTGATTGAAGACGATATTGTTGCTTTTAGTGTTTCTGGAACTAGTGAGATGTTGTTTGCAAAGGAGATGTTTTATCCTGGCGCTTCACTTTCTGAAAAAAAACATTCTAAATTTGATGAGTATGTTGCTTTTACAGGGGATTTTCATATAGGTTCTAAAATGTTTTTAGAAAAAAATCTTTTAAAATTTGTAAAATGGTTGAATGGAGAAGAAGGGAATAAGAAGCAAAAAGAAATTGCTATGAAGGTAAAGTATCTTTTTGTTTTAGGGGATAATATTGATGGAGTAGGTCATTATCCTGAACAAGAGAAATTTCTTGTTGAAAAGACCTCTACTGGGCAATACGCAAAAGTTGAAGAAATATTGGGGGGGATTAGAGATGATATAGAGATTATTATGTGTCCTGGGCAGCACGATTCTGTTTGGGTGGGGGAGCCTCAACCAATAATTAGTGAAAAATGGGCTCCGGGATTATACAAAATGAAAAATTTACATCTTGTTCCTAATCCTTCATTTGTTGAGATTGATGGGGGTTTTAAAATTTTAATGTATCATGGAGCTAGTATAAATCGTTTTGTTGATGAGATTCCTTACATTCGCGCTAATTATGGGCATAGGTCCCCTACAAAGATTGTTGAAGAAATGTTAAAAAGAAGACATTTAGCTCCTCTTCATGGTTCTATGGATTATATCCCTTGTGAAAATGGAGACTCTCTTGTTATAGAGAATGTTCCAGATATAATCGCAACCGCAGACCAACACAGAGCAGAAGTTTCTATTTATAATAATATTTTAATGATTGCAAGTTCTTGCTGGCAGTTAATGACTCCTTTTGAAGAAAAAGTAGGGAATATACCTGACCCTTGTAAAATCCCTTTATTTAATTTGAAAACAAGGGAGATAAAAATTCTTGATTTTTCTGACGAATCAAAAAAAATAAAATGGAAAGAAGGAGAGGACTTAGTTTGTAAATTAAAGGAGGAGAATGGAAAAGAAATTGTGTGAGTGGGATGTAGAGTCCTATTTTGATAATTTTAAAAAAATTGTTGTTAAGGAATATAAAGTCGCTGAAGTAGCAAGAGCAAAAGGGTTTGATCCTTCAACTAAAGTTGAGATTCCTCTTGCGATGACAATGGCTGAAAAGTCTGTTGGACTAGTAACTATAATTTACCCTGATATTCCTTCAAGAGAGATAAGTGAAAGGATACTTAAACTTGAAAAGGAATATGGACAGCTTGATACTACTATTAGTTTTATTATTGCAAGAGAGATTGCTGAGGAGAAATTTTGTAAGTTTAAGAATCAGATGGAGGCAATTGATTGTGGAATAAGAATTGGTTTTGCATATATTACTCTTGGTGTGGTGTCTTCTCCAATTGAAGGTTATACAGGTATAAGTATTGGAAAAACAAAAGATGGAAAAGATTATTTTATTACTAATTTTAGCGGGCCTATTCGTTCTGCTGGGACAACAGCTACTTGTCTTGTTTTGATGTTAATTGATTATTTAAGAGAGTATTTTGGTTATGCTAAATATGACCCTGATGAATTTGAAGTTAAAAGATATATAACTGAAAATTTAGATTATCATGAGAGGGTAACTAATTTGCAATATTTACCTACTGAAGAAGAAATGGAATTTCTTGCGAGAAATCTTCCTATTCAGATTTCAGGAGATCCTACAGAAAGAAAGGAAGTTTCAAATTATAAGGATCTGCCACGAGTTCCTACAAATTATATTCGCGGTGGAATGTGTTTAATTTTTAGTGAGGGGCTCGCGCAAAAGGCTGAGAAAGGTTTAGGAAGATTGGCTTCTCCTAAAAAACATGGATTGAAGTGCACTGGTTGGGATTTTCTTGGGGAGTATATAAAAATTCATAAAATGAGGGAAGGAGGAAACACAGATGTTGTTGCGACTTATATTAAAGATTTAGTTGCAGGGAGGCCTGTTTATGGGCATCCTGGGATGTCTGGGGGTTTTAGGTTTAGATATGGCAGGAATCGTTCTGCAGGTTTTAGTGCGGTTTCAATTCACCCTGCGACAATGGGAATAACAAATGGATTTTTATCACAAGGAACTCAATTAAAAATTGAAAAACCAACAAAAGGGTGTATAATAACTTCTTGCGATGAAATTGAAGGACCTATAATAAAATTTGTTAACGGTTCTGTAAGGAGGATAAATAATTTTGAAGAGTCGAAGAAAATATATAAAGAAATTTCAGAGATTATTTATTTAGGAGATATTTTATTTCCTTTAGGAGATGTTATAGACAGAAATTCTGTCCTTCTTAACCCAGGTTATGTTGAAGAATGGTGGAAGTTGGAATTTGAAGAGAAGCTGAAATCAGAAGAAAAAAAAGAGTTTGATTTTTTAGACGTTTCCCTTGAGAAAGCGATAGAAATTAGCAAGAAATATTCTGTTCCTTTGTATCCAAAATATATTTTTTATTGGAGTCAGATAGATGAAGAAGAGTTTTTTTCTTTGATTGATTGGATGGAGAAAGGAATTTGGAGAGAGAGTGAAGGTGGGAAGATTGTTTTGCCGTGGGAGATTTCTTCAAGGGAAAAGTTTGGAAAAGGAAAGAGGACTTTAGAATTGATTGGGGTGGAGCATGATGTTTTTTTAGATAATGTGATAATCAGTAAAGATTCCAAAGCATTGCTTTTGAATTTAGGAGTTTCAGGGGGTTTAAGAGATGGGGAGAGTTTGAAAGAATATCTTGGTTTAATTTCTAAAAAAAATTTAGACAGTGTGTTGAATATTGTTAATAATGTTTCTAAATTTAAGATAAAAGACAAAGCAGGGACTTTTATTGGAACGAGGATGGGGAGACCAGAGAAGGCAAAACTTAGAAAAATGACAGGAAGCCCAAATGTGCTTTTTCCTGTTTCTGAACAAGGTGGGAGATTAAGAAGTGTTCAAGAAGCGGTTAGTGTTGGCTATACTACTTCAGATTGGCCTATTTTTGTTTGTAAATGCGGTAATGAGACAATTTATCCTATGTGTGAAAAATGCGGTTCTAAAACAGAGAAAAGATATTATTGCAGAACTTGTAAAAAAGTTGTTGGAAAACCTTGTAAGGACCACAAAGAAAATTGCTTTGGGTTTTCGCGTAGGAATATTAATTCAAAATATTATTTTGAGAAAGCGAAAGAGATTTTAGGTTATGAAAATTATGAAATCCCCCCGCTGATTAAAGGAGTTCGTGGCACGAGTAGTGAAGGGCATAATTTTGAGAATTTGGCTAAAGGTATTTTGAGGGCGAAGTTTAATTTATGTGTTAATAAGGACGGGACTATTCGTTATGACGGGACTGAAATTCCTCTTACTCATTTTAAACCATTAGAGATTAGGACGAATGTCAGGAAATTAAAAGATTTGGGTTATGATAAAGATATTTATGGGAATGATTTGGAGAGGGACGACCAGATTTTAGAGCTTAGACCTCATGACATTATTTTGTCTTCTTGTCCAGACACTCTTGACGAGAAGGGGGATGATGTTTTTTTTAATATTGCAAAATTTGTTGATGAAGAACTTGAAAAATTTTACAAACTTCCTAGATATTATAATTTAAAGGGTAAGGAAGATTTGGTAGGGCATTTAGTTACATGTATGGCCCCGCATAATTGCGCAGGGGTAATTGGTAGGATTATTGGTTTTAGCAAGATGCAGGGGCTTATAGCAAGTCCTTATATGCATGCTGCTATGAGGCGCGACTGTGATGGAGACGAAGCAGCAGTGATGCTGCTGATGGATGTTCTTTTAAATTTTTCAAGGAAGTTTATACCAAATCATAGGGGTGGGACGCAGGACGCTCCTTTAGTTCTTAATGCAAGGATAAGAGCTGGGGAAGTAGATGACCAGATTTTAGCTTTTGAGCTTTGTGATGAATATCCTTTAGAAATTTATAAGTTAGCAGAGGAAGGGAAACATTCGAGTGAGTGCAAAATAGAAACTGTTAAAACCCGATTGAAGAATGGTGTGAACCCTTTTACTTGCACAGGATTTACCCATAATACTAAAGATATAAATGAGGGAATTCTTAATGGGGCTTACAAGATTTTGCCTACAATGAAAGAGAAAGTTAAGGGGCAGATGGAACTTGTTGAGAAAATTAGAGCGGTTGATACAGAAGATGTTGCGCGGTTAATTATAGAGAGGCATTTTATTAGAGATATAAGAGGTAATTTAAGGAAGTTTTCACAGCAACAATTTAGGTGTGTTAAATGCAATGAAAAGTTCAGGAGGCCTCCTCTTTCAGGAGTTTGCACAAAATGTGGTGGGAAAATAATATTTACTATAAGTGAAGGTTCAATAAAAAAGTATCTTGAACCAGCGATGGAATTAGCTACGAATTATAATATCTCTTCATATACGAGAGAAGGAATGGAGCTGACTAAATTATACATAGAAAGTATATTCGGAAAAGATAGCGAAAAACAAGTGGATTTAAAGAAGTGGTTTTAGTTAATCTGTGTGTTTTCACCTTGTTCAGAAAAAGATGGATTAAAAATCCTTATGTTTTTTCACTTCTTTCTAAAAAAGCAGGAAGATTTAAAAAATAGGTTGGGTAAAATAAATAATGGCTATAGAGCAAATAGCAAAATCTTTTTTGGATGGGATTATTGGGCGAGAATCTTTTTTAATTGAGAGATTGTTTGTTCAGCATAAGATGCCGGATGATTACCGTACAAAAATAATATTAGAAATAAATGCATTTGAATTTTTTGAAAGTGGTGGAGTTAGCAAGGAGGATGGAAAAAGAGAGAATAATAAATGGTATAGTAAGGATTTTCTTGGGGGGTGGATTAGAGAGTTGAGGGGAAAAAATATTCCAGACAAAAAAATTTATAAGGTTATGATGAATGCAAAATCAAAATTTTCTGAGGGAAGAAGAGGATGCAGCCCCCACAAAATTTATGATTATATAATTGATAGTTTAGTTAATTTAGCTAAGAGGGTTGATTCAGAAGATTATAAAATATAAAAAAGATAATAGATGGAATATAGAGAAGCTATTGGATTAGAAAAAGTAACATCTGAATTAGATAGAAGTTTAGTTATTTGTTCAATTAACAAATGCGCGGGGAGAGGGGATTATTGGGTATGTTATGGGTAGGATTATAAAAATTGCCCAGTTTACAGAAATTTTGAATCTTTATCTCAGAACGAGATAGGGTAATTTTATTTTAAATTAAGAGAAGATTTTTATATTTCATTAACTTTCATTTGTAATGAGTTTTGTATTCCCTTTTGTTGCTTCAATTTTGCAAGCGGCTTCTTTTACATTAGATAAATCCATTCTTTCTATAAAGAGGATTACATATAAAACTTATGTGGGGGTTAGTTTTCCTTTGATAGCATTTTTTACATTTATTATCTTTTTAATCTTTAGACCACCGTTAGGTTTTAGTTTGTTTGCAGGAAAATTTTTCTGGCTAATTTTATTATCAATCCTTTTGGCAATAGCGACGAATTTGATTTTTTATAGGGCACTTAAATCAGATTTTTTAAGTGAGATACAAATGATTGGTCTTTTAAGAGAAATTCCTTTAATTATTTTTGCGGTATTAATTTTTCCTTCAGAAAGAAATTTTTTGGTTGTTTTTTTAGCCTTGGTTGCAGCTGGGGCGATAATTTGGTCGCATTGGGAAAGAGGGCATTTTCGTGTCGCTAAGAAAACTTTTCCTTACTTACTTTGGGTTTTATTAGTCGCCCCTTTCGCAGGAATTTTAGCAAAAACAATTTTAGGATTGTGGGATCCAATCTCTTTTCAGCTTATTCAAAATGGGGTTATAGGGATTTTATTTGTTTTTCTCTTTTTTAAAAGTATAAAATCTGCTCCAAAAAAATCTTTGCCTTTTTTATTCTTAACAAATTTCTTAACGACGATAGCTTGGATTTTGTATTTTTTCAGTTATCAAGTTTCAGGGATTATTTATACAGTTCTTATATTCTCTCTGCAACCAGTTTTAGTCTATTTTTCATCTTTATTCTTTTTGAAAGAAAAATTCCATTGGAGAAAGTTTACAGCTTTTGTCGTAATAATTGTAGCAATTTCTTTATCACAGATATTAAAATAATTTATGTTTTTTTGTAGAATAGATTTACTTTAGTTTAACTGCAGTTCCGTAAGCCAACATCTCGGCTGCGCCTTGCATTATCATTGCAGTAGAGTATCTTATTCCAATGACTGCGTCGGCATTTAATTTTAATGCCTCATTAACCATTCTGTTGAATGCTTCTTCTCTTGCTTGTGTAGTCATTTCTGTATAAGATTTTATTTCTCCTCCGACCATATTTTTAAAACCTGCGGCTATATCTCTTCCTATATGCCTCGCCCGAATAGTGTTTCCTTTTACTACACCTAAAATTTTTACAATTTTTTTATCTGGAATTTCTTGAGTTGTGGTTGTTAAGATTTCCATTATATTATTTATTTTTTTTAGTTTTTATATCTTTTCTTTGTTCTATTATATCTTCTTCTTTGTTGAATATTATCAGCGCTAGTCCGAGAATCCCGAGAATTAAAGGCAATGTAATTAACTCTGTTTTAATATATAAAATTATTGCAGTTATTATCCCTATGATTCCTAAAATTATTGATTCTTTTCTCATTATTTATTTAATTTAAAGAGATTAATAAATGTTTATATTGGCAGGTAGAAAAAAATTGTTGGGATTAAAAGTGAGCCCATAAGGAATCCTCGTCTTGCGCCGAGTTCTATACAAGTTAGCCCAAGAAGGGTTGCTGAAGTAAAAATTAAAAGCCCGAGAATTCCTGTGAAAAAGATTATAATTATTGTTAAGAATATTAATATCATTAAAGAGAGTTTTGTGTAGTTGAGTTTATGAATGTTTCTTGAGAATATTTTTGAGAGGAAATTTGTGTAAGGGATTAGTATAAGTGTTGCAACGAATATTGTAATGAAAATTATTTTTAAGTTGGATGTTGTGAGTATTGTGAGTTGAGAGATTGCCGAGGCGACACCTGTTCTGCTTTTTTGTATAAGGAAGAGTATAAGGAATGAGAGAGAGATTATTAGAGTATTTACAGAACCTATAAGAATGAGGAATTGCTCTTTGTCTAATTTGATTACTGTTGAGCCTATGACTGCAGCTTGACTTGTTCCTAGTCCGGGGAAGAGGGCGCAGATTGGAGATATAAAAATTGTAGCGAGGGTTGGTTTTATTAAGTCTTTTTTTAATATGGGGATTTTTCCTATTTTTTGTGGAGGGATTTTTGTTTTTGTTTTAATAGAAAAAATTATTGTTGATGAACCAAAGAGTCCTGTGAGGAGCGGAAGAAGAGGTTCTTTAACAGGAAGATTGAGTGAGTTAAATCCGAGAAAGCCTGCGAGAAGAAAAATTATAATTGCTTTTATTTTTGAGTTTTTTTCTGTGTAGATAAGAAGAATTGATACCAATATAAGAGCCCAGCCGAGCATCCTTTCTATAAAAAAATATATTTTAGGAATTAAGAAAATAAAAATAGGTATTAAGATTATTAGAGAGAACACAGCGAGCGTGGAGCCGATAAGAGTGAGTTTTACTGCGTGGTGTCCGTAACCTTTCAAAAGAAATTCATGACCTGGTAAAGTGCTTAGTCCGGTATCTTCGTCAGGGGCTCCGAGAAAAATAGAAGGGATAAAATTTATGAAGGTGTGGGAAATAGCCATTGAGACAATAAATACAAGAATGAAAGAAAGTTTTTCAGGTGAAGGGATTATAAGAGAGAGGAGAATTACTGCAATAAGATTTATATGGATGCCGGGGATGAGGCCCGTGATAGTCCCGGAAGTCACACCAAGCAATAGAGCGACTAAAAGGGCTAAAATCATTGGTTTCAGGACCTCCAGCCTTCTATTTTTTGCTTATTTTGATGGCTACCGAACCCGACTTTTTCTTTTGGGTTTTTGTAAGCTCTTTCTATCATTGTACCGTCGATAAACTATTTAAATGTTGTCTCTTAATGTGAATTCCCGGACTAATTTCTTAGTGATTTTGTGGTTTTTGGTGGTTTCTCAAGGGTTTTCAAGAGATTCGTGTATTACTCGTGAAACATATTAAGATTAGTAGGATTATTAAGATTATGGTAAAAAAGAGGATAGAAGAGAGGATTTGCAGAGATTGTGGAAAACCTATTTTTGGGAGGAGATCTAATGCAATTGTCTGTAAGGATTGCAGAAGAAGGGCTCAAGAAGAATCTTCTAAAAAGATTAAGGAACAAGAAAAGCGAGAAAGGATCCTGAATAAAGTTGAGGGGTCTTGGGTTAAGAGGTATATTGAGAAAGAGAAAGTAGGCGGGATTTTAGAGGCCCTGAGAAAGGGGGAATTAGAAGAGTCTGAAATATTAAAGAAAGATTTAAATGATATTTTTAGTATCACGCCTTCGCGATTAAGAGAGATTTGTGGATTTGGCCAATTTGATTGGGATAAAAAGTGGGAAGAAGAAGATTTAAATCAAATTAGAGAATTTATCGAAGAGAAAATTAAAGAAGAAAAAGAAAAGGTGAAGAAAGAACTTGAAGAGAAAAGATGGGATTTCGCTCTAGTTTTGATATTTTTCAATAAGTGTATGCTACTTTTGGGATACTGTATGCCTTTTGATTTATGCAGTATGTAATTTTTTGAATGGACTTATTTTTTAAAAACAATTAGTTCTGTTAGTTATGACAAAGACAACAATATCAATAAGCTTATCAAAAGAAATTATAGAAAAAATCGACTCTGTGAGGACTATTGCAACTCGTTCTGCTTATATTGAATTTGCTCTCAATGAATTTTTTGAGAAGTTAGGAAAGGATAAGATAAGATGTGCAGAAATAGGGTTACAAAGAAAATTCAACAAATTCAACAAAATTCAGGGTTT
>CAZSWH010000002.1:0-38460 GCA_964611235.1 Candidatus Woesearchaeota archaeon | reverse complement strand
CCCCTTTCCATCCTTTTTTAAGAAGTTTTATATTTATAAATCTTACTTATATTCTTCTTTGTTACCTTAATTGGTCTTAATAAAAAGCACCCAATAAAAAAGAAACATTATTGTTTGTCATACATATTAAAAATTTAATTTATCTATTATCAATCGTTCTCAACTCTCGGCGCCAAAACAAAACCTAATCCCATCTTTTCCCCAGGAAAGTCTAACCTCAAAGGGTAATTATCTGAAAAATTAACTATAACCTTTTCAGAAGTTTTTGTTGCTTTTATAAATTTCATAATATACTCAAGAGAATATTTTGCTTTTGCAATCCCTGAAATGTCTGCCTCGTCGCCGGAAAACTCTGTCCTTGCAGAATTAAGACTTCCTATTCCTTCAACTATAAAAAATCCTTCGCCTGAAATTAAAGAGCAGGAATCTGCAACTATCTTCGCATCTTCAATTGCCTGAGAGAAACTGACAGAATCAATCTCTATCCGAGCCCCAAAAGAAAGTTCAGGAATATCTTTATCATCGCTTTCCACATTAATCAATGAGAGTGTGAAAATCCTTTTTACCTTATCAAAAATTGAAATCTTCAATTGATTCTCTTCCTGCTCAAAGACCACGCTTGAAGAAACCGATACCCTCTTCAAAATTCTTTTCAAATCATTAAGATTAACCCCCCAAACCTCGTTTCCTGACTCATACTCTGAAAAACCCTCTTTCGGAAGTTTAAAAATCACAAGAGCCACATTAGCAGGGTCAACAGCAACAATGCTCATTCCCTCTTCTAAAATCTTAATACGAACCTCAGAAACAATTTCTGAAATAATCGCAATAGCGTCAGAAAGCAATTTTGGTTTTTCAAGTTTCAGTATCATAGTAATGAAAACAGGATAGGTTATTTAAAGATTATTGTGTTTTGGTGGTGTTTGTTTATTTTTTCATTAATACCCTTTTTAATAAATATCTTTTCGGAGTCTGACTTTTAAAATATAACTTATAATTTATAAGGTTTGGAGAATATTTTTTCAATTTTTTGTTTCTAAAATTCTCAACCCAAATTTCTAAATACCCTTTTCTCCTACATATATTATGACATTTCAAAAAGAACCTCTAAAAAAAGTGCAAGTCGTCGCTCTATCTTATTATGCGAGAAAAGATATCCAGAAAGCAATATTTGACTTTTGTAAGAACAGAGAAACTGTGGCAAACTTTAATAATGATTTTTTTGGAAAACGGCCTGATTGTCTTGATTATCCAACCGATATTTTAAACTCTGCAAAAAAAGGAGCAACTTCTTTTCACTGCTCAGAAGAACTTTGGGAAAATCCCCTGGACATACGAACTGAAATGATTTCAGAGCAATATAATGAAATCAAAATTGGTTGGGACTTATTAATAGACATTGATTCAAAATATTTTGACTATTCAAAACTCGCTGCAAAACTTCTGCTCTCTGCCCTTAATATGCATAGCATAAAAAATATAGGAATAAAATTCAGCGGTTCAAAAGGTTTTCATATTCTAATTCCTTTCAAGGCATTTCCAAAATTTTTTGCTGATAAAGAAACAAAAAACCAATTTCCAGAATGGCCAAGGATTATTGCAGAATATATTTTTGATTTGATAAAAGAACCAATGAACAATGAAATAATGAAACTAACCTCCCGCGAAGAACTTGAATCAAAAGGAGAATTAATATCTCAACAAATATGCCAAAAATGCGGAAGAACTGCTGAGAAAAAAACAATCTCAAAATACATCTGCCCAAACTTTAAATGCCGCTCAACAATGACCTCAATGAAATCCAATAGAAAAAAATTAAGATGCCCTTCGTGCAACGGGAATATGGAAAAAGTTTTAGAGGAAGAAATTTTCTTTTGCGAGAACTGCAAGATAAATACTGAAAAATTAAAAGAGAGTATAAGTTCATTCGGCGGGGAAAAAAGAAAAACAGAAGAAGAATTTAAAAAAGAAGAAACAATCAAATCTCAGGCAGATTCTATAGATATTGTCCTTGTATCCTCGAGGCATCTTTTCCGGACACCTTACTCTCTTCACGAAAAAACTTCTTTAGCTTCAATTCCCCTCAAAAAAGAAGAACTTGAAAATTTTAAACCATCTAACGCAGACCCTTTAAGAATAAAAAATATTATTTCTTATATGCCAAAAAGTCAGGAAGGAGAAGCAAGAGAACTTCTGGCACAAGCTCTTGACTGGGCAGAAAAAAAAGAGCCGAAAACAAAAAAATACGAGAGTGTTAGGATTGACTTAAAAGGTCTTACAATAACTGAAGATATGTATCCTCCAGGAATAAAAAAAATCTTACAAGGAATAAAAAATGACGGGAGAAAAAGAGCCCTCTCAATTTTACTCTCCTTTTTTACAAGCTTAGAATTCCCTGAAGAGTTTATTGAAGAAAAAATTTCTAATTGGAATAAAAAAAACTATGCCCCTTTAAAACAAGGTTACATTAAATCTCAAATATCGTGGTATCTAAAAAACAAACGGCTTCCTCCAAATTACGACAAGCCAATATACAAAGAATTTGGAATAAGAGGCCCGCCACAACCTGGGATAAAAAACCCTATTAACTATACAATAAAAATGGCAATGATTGCAAGAAGAAAAATTAAAAATAATTAATACTTAATATCCAATCATAGATAATATTTATAAATGATTAATCACTTAGAAAACAATGAAAAAAGAAGGTATATTTATCTTAGTAATTTTATTATTAATATTCCCAATAATTTCCGCACAGAACACAACAGAAACTTCAGAAAAAATAGAAAAAGGTTTTGAATGTCTTGAATCAAAAGCTGAAGACTGTTCCTCTTTGACAAATCAAGAAATCGCTTTAACAATTCTTGCAACACCAGATAATATTTTAGATGATTGTATAAGTGAATTAGAGAGTAGAAAATCTTCAGATAATTGGGGTAATATAAGAGATACTGCACTCGCTATTCTTTCTTTACAGCATGCAGGAAAGAGCACAAAAAATTCTGAAGAATGGATTCTTAATCGCTCAAGAACTCCTACAGAATTAATCTGGTATTTAGAACAGGATTCAGAAGGAGAAACACAATGTCATATAGGATATGATTCTTCTGATTACCTTATTACAATAAGAGAAAACAAAAAAATAGACAAGAATGCAGGACCTTGCCTTACAAGAGCACAATCAAACTTTTGGCTTCAGATTGCCTCTGAATGTTATGGAAAAGAGTTTACATTAGAATGCGAAAAAGATTTTATTGGAACACTGCTATACAAAAATAAAAACTCTCCGACAATCTATGTCTTAGAAGGAACAAAATCAGCACAAGCATATGGTTCAGTAAAACTTAAAGTTAATTCTAAATGCTTCGGAGAGTCTTCTTGTGATTATGAAGCCACTCTGTGGGCGACTCTCGCACTTTTGAAGACAGGCCACAACATAGAAGAATTCATTCCTTATATTATTGCTATGTCAGAAACAAACAAGAAATATCTCCCAGATTCTTTTATTTATATGATTACAAATTATGAAGGATACGCAACAAAACTTATATCAGCCCAAAAATTAGGGAATTACTGGGAAGCAGAAAACTCTGCATACAATAAATATTATGATACTTCTTTAACACTCCTTTCTTTAGGAAGCTCTTCATCTGAACAAATTCAAAATGCAAAAAATTGGTTATTCTTTGCTCAGGACTCCAAGGGATGCTGGCAGAATTCAATAAGAGAAACAGCAATAGTTCTATGGGCACTTTCAGGACGCTCTGGGAAAACTCCTTCAGGAGATCAAGTAACATATTGCTCACAAGCAGGATATTTCTGTGTCCCTTCATCAGAATGCCCTACTGACCAAGATGTAGGAGCAAGTTACTTCTGCCCAGTTCAATCTGAGACTTGTTGTATGACAGAAAATCTAAAAATTTGTTCTGAATATGGAGGGGAAGTTTGTGGTTCAAATGAAGTTTGCACAGGAAATGAAAGAAAATCATCAGACACTGATAAGTGTTGCACAGGAGAATGTGTAGAAAGAATAACTGAAACTGAATGTGAATCAATGTTTTATGTCTGCAAAGATTCTTGTTCAGAATCTCAAGAGGAAGTTGATTTTTCATGCAATTATGGTCAAGTCTGTTGCAGAACAAAAACAGAAGAAACATCTGGCTCGTCGTGGATATGGATATTATCAATCTTAATTTTAGTAGTAATCATAGTAATATTATTCTTATATAGAAAAAAATTAAAATTATATTGGTTTAAGTTAAAATCAAGATTCAAGAAAGATAAGGGAGGAGGTTTCCCGCCTTGGTCAAGAGGACCTCCAAGATACCCCCCACAACAACAAAGACCTCAATTCAAGCCAGGATTCCCTCCAATAAGAAGAACACACCCTTTATATCCTTCGTCTCGAGGGAGAACTAATAAATCTGAAGATAAAGAAACATCAAATGTTTTCTCAAAACTAAAAGAAATGTCTTCTAAGTAAGATTTATTAATTATTACTTACATAATTTACTATGAACAAACTAAACATATTCCTTATTATACTATTTTTATCTTTTGCAACCTCCTCTCCTTTTATTGAATTACAACATAAAG
This sequence comes from Candidatus Woesearchaeota archaeon, assembly GCA_964611235.1. Lineage (GTDB taxonomy): Archaea > Nanobdellota > Nanobdellia > Pacearchaeales > GW2011-AR1 > JAGVXH01. The sequence goes on along the minus strand of CAZSWH010000002.1, from coordinate 33,861 downwards.
AAATCCAGCCAGGAGAAACTCTACTTGCAACAATAGAATTAGAAAGCGGAGAGTTCATAAAACAAATTTCTGAATCAGATATAAAATTTTTTGAAGGAAGAAAAGAAGTCTTTTTTGAATTAAAAATAATTTTCTATAAAGGAACGCATTACCTTTATGCCTACATGACAAGAGAAGGAAACTTCACTATGAAAATAAATAATATACTATACAAGCAGGACGAACAACTCAACTCAAAAAACATTGAAGAGCAAATAAGTGTCTTAAAAAAACCAGTAATAAAAAACAACATCTCAAAAACAGAAATAGTCTCTATAAAACCTGGATTAATTTTTCTTGAAAAAGAACCAAAAATAAAAATAATAAATTTAGGGAACGCATCAATTAATTTTACAATAACAAACCTCAACAGCTCAACTGAAAAAATTTCTCTTAAACCTATGGAGGAAAAAGAGTTCTCACTCTCGCCATCACTTAATCTATCTTTTTTCAAAATTAACGCATACAAAGAATTTTCAATTCCAATAATTTTCTCAGAAGAAGATATTTTCACACCTATAGAAGAAATTCCTCTCAAATCACCCCACGAAATAATTCTTAAAAATCTTATATTAGGAGAAGAAAATTTTGAGACAATTCAGCTTTTCAATTTCGGAGACGAAAACATCACAAATATTAAAATAAGTTCAGATATAGATTTTATCAAATTTGGAACAATAGAAAATATGTCAGCAAGAGAAACCCGCAACCTTTCAATTCAGTTTTCACCAGAGAACGCAGGACATTTCAATGGAGTAATAAACATAACTTATGAACATTTAAATGAAAGTAATCATCTTGAAATTTCTTTTAGTTTATTTGTTCTTCCTGAAGGAAGCACTGAAGAGAACTTTGAAATCTCTCAACAAACCTGCGACGAAATTGGGGGGAATGTATGCACTTTAGAAGAAATCTGCATAGGAAACGCAACATTCACAAAAGGAGGGGAATATTGTTGCTTAGACTTATGCGAAGAAATAAAAACAGAAAAAGGCGGCGGCTCAAAATGGATTATTGGAATCATAATCTTAATAATTTTAGGTTTAGGGGGATATTACTTCTACAGAAAATCAAAAAAAATCAAACCAGAAAAACCAGAAGAAAAAATAAAAGAAATATCTGAAAAATACAACTAAAGGATAAGAGGGAATTCTGTGGGAGGAATTAAATTAAGTTATTAAGGGGAAGGGAAAATTATTATATGTTTTATTAGGAGATTATCAATAGTGAAGTATTGATATGGGGATGTTAGTTTCAATTATTTTTAAGGGCTAACGTCTAGAAGGGGCAGTTTTCCTTTCCGATATATTTAAATATAACCATATAATTATACTGATTAATGGCGGAAACTAAGTCTAATGGTTATGGTATCGCAAGCTTAGTTTTAGGGATTATCAGCATCGTTTTTTGTTGGGTGCCTATTCTTGGATTAGTTTCTGGAATATTAGGAATTATTTTCCACGTACAACAAAAGAAGATATTTGCTAACGGAATTTCTACTGGAGGATTAGTAACAAGCATAATAGGTTTAGTATTTTCAGTAATATATTCTATATTTTGGCTTTTTCTTGCCGCAATAATTGGCTCTGCATTATAGACTTACACAGAAAACTGACCTTTGATTCTTGTTCTCGACGCATCATTTACTCTTTTTATGGAACGCCTTTAAAAATAACTGTCGCCTTCGCCTCGCACGACTTAACAGACATTAAAAGAAAAATCCTTGTAGAACTTCAACCCAAATAAAACAAGAATCTAACAAAAATCCAAAATCATTTTTTCAGCGCTTTTCTTTGCGTCTTCCCAGCCAAATTATCTTGTTTTCCTGATACTGGTTTAGCAGTATGTCTCAAATCCTTTGCCACTTTCTTCTGTATTGCCAGTCCTTCTTCAACACTTGCTTTCTTTTTTTCAATTGCCTCTGTTTTTTCTTCATCACTTATTTTTTCTTTTTCCTCATGCTTAGACATTTTCACTTTTATTTTTTTAGATTTCTCTTTCTTTTTCTTATCCCTTGCAATAACAAACTTAACTGCCTCAGGAACCTCTGCAAGTTCAACATAAACAATCCCTCCTTTCTTAACTGCCTTAACTTTAATTTTATTCGCAGGTTTCTTTATTCCTCTAAACCAGAGCTCATTATTAAGATACAAATCAATCTTTACTTTTTTAATATCTCTATTTTCCACTTTCATATGCTTTACTAAAAACTCTCTAATCGTCCTAACAGCTTTTTTCGCTCTTTTATACTTCGGAACTTTCAAAACCTTTTTCTTCAAAGGAATAACATACTCCCTCTCAAGCTCAATCTTTTCTTCCTTAACTTTTTCGGATTCTTTTTTAACTGCAGGTTTAGATTCCTTCTTTTTTTCTTTAACAGTTTCTTTCTTTGTTTCACTAACAACTTTCTCTTCGGTTTCCTTTTTTGTATCTTCTTCTACCATTATTTTAAATACTTTTTCTTGGTTGTTCTTGGTTTAATTTTTAAACTGCTTCTCCTCCAGTTTCTCCTTATATGAGTAATCGCAGAAGGATGCACTTTTTTTCCTTTTCCAAATTTTTTTAAAATAGTCCAGAATGGAGCCCACTTAGTCTGACTCTGAGCCTTGCCAAGATGCCTTTTTCTACTACTTTTAGATTTAACCTTTCTGCTTACCATTCTCTCCAATATTATTATTTATTTCTTCTATCTCTTGACCCCTAATACTCTCTAAACTTTCAACTTTAACATTATCCAAATTAATTCCTTTTTTCTCTTCAACTTCAATAGAATCTAAAAATTTTCTTCCTTTATCTGTTAATCTTCTTCCGTATTGAAATTTAGTGACCTTTTCTACAAAACCTGCCTTCTCAGATTGTTGTAAAATCGTTCTAATAATTTTCCCTCCAGCCTTCCTAAATTCGTCTGGCATTCCTCCTCTGTTTTTCCGTGAACCATATTTAATTCTTAATCTCCCAACACCTACAACCCCCTTTATGTACAATTGTCTTAACATAGAAGCTGCACGAATATACCAAAAATTAATACTAACGGGGGGTCTTTCCCGAGAATTTCCTGATTTAACAAATAAAGACCATTCAGGAACTTCAAACTCAGGAATTTTTTTCAAAGCTTCTGCTAAACTCAAAACAAAATTCTCTGCATCTTTTTCATAAATTATCCTTGCCATTTTAATAAGGCCTTTCTTTCGAAAGCAAATCGTTAACCGCAAACGGAACTTTAGCCCATTAAACCTTGAAAAAAATACTTTATAAATCTAACTAAAAGAATTTTAATCCGTAATCCTATAAAAGAAATATTTAAATAGTATATTATTATATAATATTATATATTAAAAAATATTATATATTCTCACAATTACAAAAAAAAGAATTTCCGCCAGTGTAGAAAAAGAAACTATTCAGAAAATAAAAGAAATTACTAAAAAGAGAAATTTTAGAAATAAATCCCATGTTATCGAAGCTGCAATAGATTTGCTTTTTAGAGAGGAAAATGAAAAATAAAATCCTGAAGGCAGTGAAGGGAAGGTTGTGAACTGAACAAGTCAGTTCTAATCAAATCTGCGATTTGCTAATGAAAAATAAAGGACAGGTCACGATTTTTATTATCCTTGGAATATTAATATTTATAGTCATTATTCTTTTCTTTCTTCTTTCAAACAAAATTAAAGATGAGAAACCAATAATCACCAACCCCAAAAGTTACATTCAGAAATGTGTAAAAGAATCGATAGAAAAGTCAGTTGATATTATATTAAAAAATGGGGGAGGACTCCAACAACAACAAAAAATTTTATACGACGGAGAATATTACACTTATCTTTGTTATCAAGGGGACTATTACCTTTCTTGTTATAATCTTTACCCAATACTTCAGGAAAAAATAGAGTATGAAATAAAAGAGGATATTAAAAATGAAGTTCAAGATTGTTTCAACAGAATGAAAGAAGATTATGAAGGAGAGGGTCTTGAGGTCAGTGGGGGTGCTACAAATCTTTCAATTATTTTACTTCCTGGAAAAATAAGAGTGGATGTAAAAAAGAAAGTTCAGATATTAAAAGACGAAAGTTCCCAGAATTTTGAAGATTTCAGCTTTGATTTATTGTTCCCTCTTTATGAATTAATTAATATAGCAAGAGAGATTACCAACAGCGAATCACAATATTGCTATTTCGAATATAACAGTTATATGCTCCTCCACCCAGAATATAAAATATGGAGAATCGACTTCGATGGCAGTAAAATTTACAAAGTGGTAGATAAGAAGACTGGAAAAGAATTTAAATTTGCAATTCGGAGTTGCGCGTTTCCTCCAGGAATATGAAAACAAAAAAGATAATCATCACTTATTTTGAATTAATATTAATTATAAGTTCAACTTTCGCTTTTTCCTATATCCTCTATTCTTCAAGAAATCTATTCAACGAAGACTACTTTGGAATAAACCCCAAAAAAAACAACTTAATTGAAAAAGCATTAATAGGGATATACAAAAAAATTAGAACACCCCTTTTCCAGGTCGTTTCAGCACAACAAATTGGATGTTGTTCAATCAATAAAAATAGTGAAAAATGTGCGACTTCAACTGAAGAATACTGCGCAGGACAATTCGCTGAAGGAGCACTCTGCTCAAGCACCTCCTTTTGTGTAAAAGGCTGTTGTTATAATGAAAAAAAAGGAATTTATGACAACAATGTTTTAAGAGCTGACTGCACTGCAAGTTGGAACTCTGACCCAAACTGCAATCTCCCTGGAGCAAAAAAAGGATGCTGTGTCTTGGGGAGTATCTCACTATTCGTAACACAAGGACAATGCCAGACAGAAAGTTCGTGGAGAGGGTTAGAACTGGAATGGAAATCAGACTTAAACGAACTTCAATGCATATTACTTTCATCAACCCAAAAAGAAGGAGCGTGCGTTCTTGGCGGAGGAGAATGTAAATTAATAACAGAAAAAAGTTGCCTAAATTATAAAGGGGAATTTAATGAAGGATATTTATGCACCTCAAAAGAACTTAACACTTCCTGTGAAAAAACAACTCAAACAGCCTGTATTGATGGAAAAGATGGAGTTTATTTCTTGGATTCTTGTGGTAACATAGCCAATATTTATGACAGCTCAAAAATGAATGACCAAAATTACTGGGAAAAAATCGCCCCGCTGGAAGAAAGTTGCGGAGCGAGTAATAAAGATGGAAATGCCAACAGCAAAACCTGTGGAAACTGCAATAGATTTTTAGGGGGAATATGTTCTTCTGCTGGGGCAAATAACTTCAACGTTAATTCAGGAAATTTCTACTGCAAACCAACTTCCTGTATGTTCAAGGGAGAGGCATACAAGAATGGAGAGAGCTGGTGCGTTTATGACGGAAAAATTGGAGGAGGAGATGATATAGTCGGCTCAAGACACTGGCGATATGTCTGCAACAATGGAGAAATACAAGTTGAGCCATGTGCTGATTATAGAAACCAGATTTGTATTCAATCAAACACTTTTGACATAGAAGGAAAAGAAATTGAATTTAGAACATCTTCTTGTGTAGCAAACAATTGGAGAGAATGTATTTCCCTTAACAGCGAAGAAGACGGCTTGGAAAAATGTGCAAAAACTCTAAATTGCAGAATAGAAAAAGTGAATATAGCAGATAAATTTAGTTTTGATGTGTGCACTCCAAAATATCCTGCAGGTTTTGATTTAACTGACCAGAGATACTCTGAAACAGCAAAAGCCATCTGTGGAATGGCAACGCAAAAATGCACAGTTGTCTATAAACCAAAACTATTTGGAGGATGTGAGATAGAATATAATGGAGATTGTTTAACAGAAGAATTCACACAAAAAATGAACGACTTTTGCAGGTCACTCGGCGATTGTGGAGGCGAAGTAAACATTGTAGGAAAATACACTGAAAATTATAAAGTTACAAAAGCCCCAAGGCTAAGTTCTTCATGGATAAATAAATTAAAACAATTAGCAAATCCTATTCCAGGGCAGAGAGCAGAAGTTGAAGATTATACTAAATACCTTAAATCTGCAGGAGTTATAAGCGGTGGAGAAAATGGAGAAGATTATGATATAACAAGTGATTTTATGAAAACAGGGGCAGGATTTTTAGGGATAGGATATGCTGCAGGAGTTTATGCTACAGGAAGTCTAACTCTTGCAGAGCTTTCTGGTATAGCTGCACCACTTGTTGATCCAGTGGGGGCAGGATTTACTGCTAATATGGCAGGTTTTGCCGGCGCTGCGATTGGAGCAGGCATCGGAATGCTTACAGGAGCTTATTTAGCCAAAGCCCTTGGGCTCGCTCCTATTGGTTCAATTTTAATGGCTGTTGGTGGGAGTATGGTTGGATCAGCAATGACTCAGGTTTTAGGTATTATCGAATTAGGAGCCTTATTTGCTCCTCTTATGATTATAGGAATCATTCTTACAATCATCTCTTTATTCTTCGGAGGTTCTGACTGCGACCCAAAAACAGTTACATTTGAATGCAAACCATGGCAACCGCCGACAGGAGGAAGCGATTGTGAAAAATGTAATGGCGACCCGCTAAAGCCCTGCTCTGAATACAGATGCCAAAATTTAGGTGCTGCCTGCGAATTAGTAAACAAAGGAACAAACAACGAACTATGTGTCCACAAAAACCCAAATGATGTAATCCCTCCAAAGCTCCAACCACAATATGGAGTAATCTCTGAAAATAAAAAATACAGTAGCATATCTGACAAAGGATTCAAAATTTCCTCTACTCAAGGAGAATGCCTTGACGCTTACACTGATATCTTATTTGGAATCACAACAGACGAACCAGCGCAATGCAGATTTGACTTAGAAATGAAAGACTTCTCTGAAATGAACTTTGACTTCGGCTCAAATCTTTTTGGATATAACCACACAATGTTTTTCACGCTTCCTGACCCGAGCCACGGAGAGAGCCACGGAGTTGATTGGTCTGGAGAATTGACTCTTTATGTAAAATGCCAAGACACTAACGGACACGAGACTCAGAACTTTTATACAATAGATATGTGCGTCAATCAAGGACCGGACAAAACCGCCCCAAGAATCCGTGCAATAGAACCTGAAGACAATAGATTAATCAGTTTCAATTCAACAGAAGAAAAAATCAAAGTAATAACAAACGAACTATCTACTTGTAAATGGGACACCTCAGACAAAGATTACTCTATGATGAACAATAAAATGATTTGTGAAGATGGGTTTGAATCGCCATCATCAACACAAGGATATTCCTGCGAAACAACCCTATCGATAACATCCATTGAAAACAAATACTATATAAGATGCAAAGACCAGCCATGGCTTGAAGAATTAAACCGAAGCAACGAAAGAAACGCCAACACGCAAAGCACACTATATACACTGAGAAAACCTGAAAGCAAAATCACAATAGATTGGATTGCCCCAAATGAGGATTTCAGAACCTCAACAGAATTCACTACAATAGAAATTCAGGTAAGAACTTCAGGCGGAGGAGAATACCATATTTGTTCATACTCAATGTCAGGCTACGAAAAAATGATAGAAATTTTTGAGACAGGCGAAGCAAGAATCCACAAACAACCAGGCTTAAGCGTCCCTTCAAAACAAAACATAATTTATATTGAATGTAAAGATGAAACAGGTGACTTCGTAAGAGGAAAGGCAGAATTTGAAATCTTACTTGACAGTTCATATGAAACAGAAAATTACGAGGAAGAGGAGGAAGAGGAGGAAGAATCTGAAATTGACAGTTCATCGCCACAGATAGCAAGAGTTTGGCAGGAAAAAGGAAAAATATATTTTATCACAAACGAACCAGCAGAGTGCAGTTATTCTAAAACCAACTGCGAATTTAAATGGAATAATGAAACATCAACTTCTCTTGGAGAAAAACACACTATAGAAATATTCCGCGGACAAATTTATTATATCAAATGCAAGGACGAGTTCGAAAATCTTCCAGCAGGGTGCTCCATTACTATTTCTCCTACTTAATGCAATATAATAGAATTTATAAATAGAAAATAACTAAAATAAAGATGGGAAAGAGGTTCGCAAAAAAAGGGCAGGTAACATTATTTATTATTTTAGGGATTGTTATTATCTCAATTATTCTAATTTTCTTTTTATGGTTTAGACCAACTTATATCTCAGAGAGAGGAGGAAAATTAAGTTTTGAAGGATGCGTCAGGGAAACAATAGAAGAATCTGTTAAAGAATTAGAAAAAAATGCAGGCTACATAAATCCTGAACTTACTTATCCTTACAAAGACGAGAAAATTACTTACCTTTGTTACACTACTGAGTATTATAAAACATGCACTATCCAAAAACCTTTTTTAAAACAGCATTTTGAAGAGCAGTTAGAAAAATATGTTTCTCAAAAAATAAACAATTGTTATGAAGATTCTCTTTCAGAATTAAAAGCAGAAGGCTATGATGTCACCCCAGGAAAATTGAACTACAACATTTCAATAGAACCTGAAATCATAAAAATCTTTATTAATGCCCCTACCACAATCGGCCCCGGGAAATTTTCAAGATTTAATATTGAAGTCAACTCTCCTCTCTACGATATTTTAATGCTCGCTACTTCACTCCTCCAATTTGAAACTGCCTATGGGGATTCTGATGTGGATTACATAAATGACTTTTATCCTGATTACTACATTGAAAAAATGAAAATGGACGACGGGACAACAGTTTACACAATCAATAGCAAAATATTTGAAAATAAATTTCAGTTCGCCAGCAGGAGCATTGCGTGGCCAGCAGGATATTTCGGATGATAACAAAAAAAGGAATATTAGGAAAACCAGAAAAGTTAAAAGAAATATTTGAATTTTTGAAGCCAGGCAAATGGAAAGTGATTCTTACCCTTATCTTTGCTTTCTTTATTTGGATTATTTATACATCAGCCGTTCTTCCGAATATTATTACAGAGAATTTAAATTCAAAAGGGCAAATTTTAGCAGGAGCTCTTGCTTCTGTCTTGCTCTTTGGATTAATAATAATTCTATATACGATTATAAGTTTAATAGTATATTTTATTAAAGAGGAATATAAAAGTGGTAAATAAAATATTGGAGGCAGATAAGAAAGATTGTGAACTGAACAAGTCAGTTCTAATCAAATCTGCGATTTGCTAATGAATAAAAAAATAATCCTTTCAATCGGAATCTTAATATTATTTTCTTTAATAGGAATTGTCTCCTCGGCGACTACTCTGTCAGAGCCGAGCAGTTGTTGCGAGAAAACAAAAGGAGGAGCTTATTGTATTAACACAGAAGAAGAAAATTGCGACCCTAATTTCAAAAGTTCTATGACTTCCTGTGAAACAACATCTTATTGTAGATTAGGAACTTGCTATGATTCTTCTGAAGGAATCTGTATGGAAAATACGCCTCAAAGTGTCTGTTCGAGTAGTGGAGGAACTTGGGATAGCCGTTCAATTACAGAAGTCCCCCAATGCCAATTAGGATGTTGCATCATTTCTGACCAAGCTGCGTTTGTCTCATTAGTCCGATGCAAAAGATTATCAAGTTTCTTTGGAGTTGAAAACAATTATAGAACAGAAATCACATCTGAAATTCAGTGTATAGCTGCGGCTCAGTCGCAAGATATAGGGGCGTGCGTTTATGAAAAAGATTATGAAAGAGTCTGCAAATTCACAACAAGAGTAGACTGCGGAGCATTAGAACAAGTAGAAACAATAGAAAATTCTTCCTCTTCTGAAAAAAAATTCTATAAGGACTTACTATGTTCGGCAGAAGAGCTCAACACAATCTGTGCAAGACAAGTCTCAACTACCTGCTACAATGGAAAAGTTTACTGGACAGATTCTTGTGGCAATCGCGAAAATGTTTATTCTTCAAACAAAGATAAAAGTTGGAACAATGGTCGAGTTTTAGAACCTGATTTGGTCTGTTCTCCAAACGACGGCTCAAATAAAGATTGTGGAAATTGTGAATATTTATTAGGAAGCAGATGTGCTGTATGGGACGGAACTTTAAACATTGGAAAACCAGCAGGAAGTGATTATTATTGTAAGCGAACAGAATGTGTGGATAGAAATGGAAACAAAAGAATTAATGGAGAGAGTTGGTGTGTCTATGATGGAAATGTGGGAAAGGGATTAGATAAAGTTGGTTCAAGATACTTTAGAGAAATTTGCGTGGACGGAGAAGTAAAAGTCGAGCCGTGTGCAGAATACAGAAATGAAATATGTCTTGAAGGAGGAATAGAAACAGACAGTGGATTCTTCCAGACAGCTGCCTGCAGAGTAAATCGCTGGCAAGATTGTGTTTTACAGACAAAAGAAAAAGATTGTCTCAATATTGACAAAAGAGATTGCCAGTGGTTACCTCATGTAACTGGAATGACTTTAGGAGCAGGAACCTCCGAAAGCGGACAAACAACAGGTTTCTCAAATCCAACTGCTGGAGAAAGCAAAGCATTTACAAACCCAACAGCAACAGGAAATTCAATCGCACCAATAACAGGCCTTGAAACAAGCGGAAGTGAAACAACATATTCAGGTGAAAAGAGAGTTTGCGTCCCTCAATTCCCGCCAGGACTAAACTTCTGGGATGACGCCAACTCACAGCAAATATGCGGTCAGGCAAGTGCACAATGCACAGTTGTAAAAGAAAAAGACGTTTTCGGAAATGAAAAAATTATTGAAGGAAAAGAATGCCTAGAAGAACAATGGGCTCTTGAAGCGAACCGAATCTGCACATCACTCGGCGACTGCGGTGGATACATCAACTATATAGAAAAATACACAGATGAAGGATATGATTGGAAAATTGACGGGAAAGTAAAAAACTTCGCACCAAACACAATAAACAAAATAAAAGGCGGTTTCACAGGAATGATAGTCCGAGCAATATCAGGAGATGATTGGAATGAAATTAATTAAAAGAGACACCACTTAATAAAGGTTACAAAACGAAAGGTTTAAATATCAAAAAACATAGAAATAATATGGAAAACTTAAAACAAAAAATCAGGAATTACGCAGGAGCAAGTTTAATCGGACTTGCAAGTTTAGTTGGTTCAGGATGCAATGAACAACTTGCAGATTCTCTCGTGACAGCAGCATGGCAACAAACAACAGTTAGTGCGATTGACAGCACAATTAGAAATGAAATTGAAGGACCGAGAGGAAGCACTACCTATGTAAATGTGCAAGAACCAAGTAATACTGGAAATAGTGAAAATAATGAAAGTCAAAGTTCTTCAAACATACCAACTCCTCAAATATATTCAACAGAAATTTACAATTTAGACAGAAATGAAAAAGAAGATATAGGAGAAGTTTATGGAAGAACATTTAAAGATAGGGCAGAAGAACTTATAGGAAGAACAACACATCCTAACAGTAAAACAAGATTTAATTATTTTACTACAAATTTTTTAATTACTAAAATGATAGAAGGAGATTTTCCTGAGGGAGGTTATAAAATAATAGAAACTCTTAATGGAAATCCTATAAAAATTGAAATTGCAAAAAAAAGATATAATTGTAATTTGTTTAACCAGCAAAATGAAATTTTATTATCTTTTTGGAACTTAGAAGAACTTTTGAGATATTATAATATAGAAATTAAAGGAGAACCGTTAAAGAAAGGAGATACAATAGTTGTTACTGGTGCAAGAGCAGAGTAATAGGCTCAAAAAATAGGTAATATGATAAAAAAAGAGGGAATAAAAAGAGAAAGTTTGAAAGTTTATTTTATAATTCTAAATCTAATGATTTCTATAATTGCTTTCTCGTTTTTAGTTGGGTTGAGTACCCCTTTTGTTAGTGGAACTGATCCGATAAAAGTCAGCAGTGCAAATGCTTTAACTAATGGGGGCACTTCTGCTACAAGAAATATTCCATTATATGTAAATACCGGTGCTGCAAAAACCATTAGTTTTACCCCAATAAACACTAAATTATATGGCTCAAATCCTATCACTCTCCAAACAACTAACATAAAATCTGCTTCTCAATTAGCTGATGGAACAATTAAAATAGTTACTAAAGATGGGACACCATATATCATTCAAAAAGGGGAGGAAGGAAATTTCTTAAGCTCAGGAACCCTTGAAGCAAAACCAGGCTCTTCAACTCTCTCAAAATTCCTTCGCCTTCCTACAGGAGGAGGTTTAGACGCACTTGCAACAGGAGCTCAGTGGGCGCTTTTTGCTTATGGTGTTGGCTATATGCTTGGAAGTTTATTCGGAATGAGCAAGCAAAATACACAGGCACTTGCAACTGCAATGGCTGCAGGATTTGGTTCTTATAATTTTTTCTCTACATGGGATGTAACTGCTGCGAATAAAATACTTGCTAACCCTCTCTTTGGAATCGGAATCGGAGTATTCATCCTTATTCTTATGTACAGAAAAACAGACACAGAAATTGTAACCTTTGATTGTTTGACTTGGCAAGCGCCGTCTGGGGGAAACGATTGTGAAATATGTAATTATGATACCTTGCCTTGTTCTGAATATAGATGCAGAAGTTTAGGGCAGAATTGTGAACTTGTAAATAAAGGAACAACACAGGAAAAATGCGTCAATATAAATCCTCGGGATGTAAACCCCCCTGTAATCTCCCCTAATTACAATGTAATAACAGAAGGACACAAATACACAAATGTCAGAACATCGCCCCCTGGACCAGGATTTGAAATAATAAATCTTGAAAGTTCAGACGGGTGCCTTAAAGCATTCACTCCTCTAAAATTTGGCATCACCATAGATGAGCCAGCACAATGTAAGATTGATTTCAACCACACAACAAATTTTGACGAAATGACTTCCTTCATAGGCGGAAGCAATTTATATTTATACAACCACACAGAACAATTCTCTCTTCCAGGAGCAGAAACTCTTGAGGGCTCTGGTTTAATATTAGAAAATGGAAAAGATATAACATTCTTTATAAGATGCAAGGACAAAAATGGAAATGAGAATACAGCAGAATATGCCGTCAAAATGTGCATTGACCCAAGCCCTGACACAACAGCTCCTCTGATAAAAGCGACCTCAATAATGAACAGTGGATGCGTAGCAGAAAACCAAGATTCTGTCAATGTTGAAGTTTACACAAATGAACCAGCAAACTGCAGATGGAGTTTTGATGACCAAAGTTACGAAAATATGCAGAACCAAATGATTTGTTCAAACGAATTATATCAGATAAATGCAAACCAACTCTTCACTTGCAAAACAGCTCTTACAGGAATTTCAAGAGAAGGGACAAAATATTATATTAGATGTGAAGACCAACCAAATTCAGAAGTAAATGACAGAAACAGAAATAGAGAAAGTTTTGTATTCAATTTAAGAGGAAGCACAGCACTAAAAATAAGCAAACTGCTCCCTAATGGGACAGTATTTGGAGCGGTAAATCCAGCACCTATTGAATTATATGTTCAGACACTTTTCGGATGCAATAATGGATTATCAATATGCGATTACTCAACTACAGGAAACGAAGGAGATTTCATAATGTTTTATGACACAAACAATGAAGATGGAGTAAGCACCCAGAAACAAAGTTTAGGTCCTGGAAGCCACAAGTATTACATTGAATGTATAGATGAAGGGGGAAACATCGCACGCGACACAATAGAATTCATTTTAGATATAGATACAAGCGCACCAGTAATCGCTAGAATTTATGAAGAAGAAGGTCTGCTCAAAATAGTAACAGTCAAAGAAAGTGAATGTGCTTACAACTTCGCAAACTGCGATTTCACATTTGAAGAAGGAACTGAAATGCCTTATGCAAATTCTACAAATCACATAGCAGAATGGAACAAAGACAAAACATATTATATAAAATGCAGAGATGAATTCAAAAACGAAGACGCAGACTGCTCAGCAATTGTCCGCCTGGGTGAAAATCTTTTTGGGGCCTAATAAATAATTTTATATAACCTTACTTACTTAATTGTATATAATAAATCAAAACGCAGTTTTGGAACAAAAGTTTCTCTACTTGCGAGAAATTTCTCTTTTCTAAAGAGAAAGAAACCTATGAACAAAAGAGCACAAGAAACTATGGGTATGCCCTTCGGGGTTATTTTCGCAATATTTCTAATCGTCGTGTTCGTTGTAGTAGCTTTCATTGCAATATCTAACTTTCTTGACATCGGAAATGCTTCTAAAGTCGGGATGTTCTATCAGGACTTACAAACAGAAGTTAACAAAGCAAGGAATTCCCAGTCAAGCGAGTTTGAATTTAAAATTAACCTCCCAAACAAAATAGAAAAAGTATGTTTTGCTAACCTCTCTGCAAAGATAACCTCCAACTTTGAAGATTATGAAATGATAAAAAATTATGACATCTATGAAGCCAACACTTTTTTGCTTCCCCCAGAAAACGCAGAAAATATGCAATGGAAAAATATAAATTACATTAACATTACAAAAATTACTGAAAGCAAAAATCCTTACTGTGTCCTTGTTTCAAATAATCTGAAAATAAAAAAAGATTTCTATGATAAATTGGTCAAGATTGAATAAAAGAGTTTAAAAAAAGAATTGTCCTTTAAATTTAATGAAAAAAAGAAACTTTTTTCAAAGTTCCATGTTTCCATTGCTGGCTCGGAAAAAAAGAGGAGAGTTTGGTTTTGTCTGGCTTTTTGCCATTATAGCTGGCGGGGCAATTTTATTTTTAGCTATATACGGTTCTGTAAAATTTGGAGAGACTAAGAAATTTCAAAGCGACACAGAAATTGCAAAAACTCTGGCAATCCTCACAGACCCTATGCAAGCAAGTTTCGCCGAAGGAAGTTACGGAAAAATTTCTTTTAGAGAAGAAACAAGGATAAATAATATTTGTTTCAAAGAAGACTTCGGAAAAAACGACATATCTATCTCAACAAAATCAGGCATTGTAAAAGAATGGGGAAAATCCGGAGGAGCAATCTCAGTCCATAATAAATACATATTCTCAAAAGAAAAAAACGAAGGAAAGGACTTTTATGTTTTTTCCAAGCCATTTGAATTTCCTTACAAAGTAAACGATATGATTTTTTTAATGTCAGAAGATTACTGTTTATTAAATCCTCCTGAATATATCTCAGAAGAAATTATAGGACTAAGAATTCCCAATATTAAAATTAGCAACTGTTCTGATTCTGATACAGTAGTCTGTTTCGGGAAGGGGAATAATTGTGATATAATGGTTTATGGTGTGTGTATGACTGATTGTAATTCAATTTATGAAGAGGGAACTGTGGAAAAAAAAGAGGGAACAATGAAATACAAAGGGAACCTGATATACGCTGCAATATTTTCAGAACCGAATATTTACGAATGTAATGTTGAGCGACTGCTTCAAAGAACTGGAAAAATTGCTGAACTTCTAAGCGAAAAAGCAGACCTAATAAATGCAAGAGACTGCAACACAAATCTCAAGCCAGACCTTCTTATATGGAAAGGATTAACTGAAAATGCAACTTCAGAGAATATAATCTTACTTAATCAAATATCTAAAAAATTAAACAGACTAAACGCAGGAGAACTTTGCAGATTATGGTAAGAGCTCTTTCTTTTTTAGAAAAAAAGCATCGAACAAGTCGGTTCATGTTTTTCTTCTTTGTCGAAAAAAAGAAATTTCTCGCAAGTAGAAAAAATTATAATAGTTTAGCTATACTAAAAAATAACAAAGCACAGATGAAAATTCAGCAGATGGCTTTTATGATTCTTGCAGTTTTTTTATTTTTTATATTAGTAGGATTATTTTTTTTGTCAATTGAATTTAGAGGTCTGAGGCAGAAAGCAATGTTGCTCCAAGAGGAATCTGCAGTTTCTTCACTAAAAGTAATCTCAGACATGGCAGAAATAAACTTTGATTCGAGTGAAACGCTCGTTCTTGACGAAGATAAATTAAGAATTCTTTTAGGGAACTTTGGAAAATATTATGAAACATTCTGGCCAGTGAGTTCAATAAAAGTTTACAAAATTTACCCTGCAGGAGAAATCATAAAATGCCCTTCTTTAAACTGCAATTATTATGAGATTTACAACAGCGGACAAAAAAATGTTAAGGAATATTCCACATATGTCTCAATCTGCAGGAAAATAAAAGAATTCAGTTATGTTTATGACAAATGTGAAATCGGAAAATTAGTTGTAGGAGTAAAAACCAATGAATAAATTAAAAATATCTTCAAGTAAAAAAGCACAGCAGGAAATAGTTGGTTTTGTTCTTATAGTCGTGCTTGTCGTGGTCGGGCTTATGGTTTATCTTGTCATTTCTTTTAAAGAATCACCGGCAGAAGGGAATAGTGTTCAGGTAGGGAATATGTTGGATTCAATAATGAGAACAACGACAGAATGTGCTCTTGTTTTTGAGCCGGACTTTGAAGATTATAGAGAATTATTCGGAAGCTGTTACAAAAATGAGGTCTGCCGTAATCTTAACAAGGAGGCATGCAAATATCTTAATGATAGTTTAAGAGAAGTTTTAGACAATTTAATAAAAAGCGAAGCGACAATAAATTACTATAAATTTGAGCTTTTTGAAAAAGAAGGTGCTGGAATAATTGAGATAAAATGGGGAAATTGTAGCGGACAAATCTCTGGAGCACAAAGAAACATCTTTAAGGATTCTCAAACTCTTATCGTGAGAATGACAATTTGCAATTAAATATTTATTATAATCTTGATACTATCTACTGAAAGGACTGGCATCAAAGACTCTCTCCGGCCTTTTTTTTCAAGGACAAAATCTATAAAACCAACCCTCTCAAGCGCCTTTAGGTCGTCTCTGACAGATTTAAAATCCCTTCCAAGTTTTTTAGCGAGTTCGTAAATTGATTTAGATTTTTCGTGTTTTAAAACATAAAGAATTTTTGCCTTTTCATTGCTTAACAAACCTCTAAGAATTTTTATATCAGAAAAGTCATAAGATTTTTCAGAGCCAATTAACTTTGAAACAAAATTCTTCTTGCTGACATTAATATCAACATAACGGACCTTAGTTTTCTTCTGTGCCATATATAGGGTATAACACTTCAGATATATAAATCTTCTGTTTTAAACATATATAGGATTTCAGCACATATATATTCAATCAACAAAAACCAAATTTAAAAAAAGTGTTATTTTTAATTTAAATAACAAAAAATTTATAAATAAACTATGTAAAACAAGGCATTTTAGGGTTATTTTTGGGGGTTTATGGTAAAGTTTATAAAGGGTTTTTGAGTTGTTCATTTAGCGTTATTGTTTACAATAATGCATTAACTAGTTAGTGTTCATAAAGGAACCCTAGTGATTACAACTTATAACGCTCCCTGTTATAGGTCAAAACTTTCGCTCTTGTGTCAATGAGACAATAAGAGTAGAAGTTTTCCGGCCAGACTATTAGAAAAGTTGAACGCGTTTTCGCGGCCTTAAAAAAGGCGGCTAATCTGATGGTGCTGAAAGGAGGTTAATAATAATGAAAAAAATATTTAGAAAAGCTATAACAGTATTAAGTAGTGTTGTTTTAGTTGGCGCTACAATTGGTGGAGCTATCGCAGCTTCTTATCCAAGCCCATTTACAAGCAATACAGCAGTTGTCTACGGTGCTAGTGCAGCCCCGTCTGATTTTACTTCCGCAAGCAATATAGTTTCAAACTTAAACTCAGTTGCTACAACAAGTGGTGTTACTTTGACTGGTGGAAGTGGAGTTACTGAAGATGAAATTCCTCTTGGAGGAGATATTATCTCAGGGAAAATTCCTCCATCAATAACTGATTCAAAGGTTTCATCTCTTCTTGATGAAAGAATAAGTTGGGATGATGGAACAGGTTCTGCTAATTATGATATTGACGAACAGATTGTCTTGACTGCAGATAGTATCAATCTTAAAACAACTTTTGACGACAACGACTTCGCTGAGAATGTTGCTTTAACTAATGATAAAGCTATCGAGTATAGACTTGTTTTTGGTACTGCTATCAATGTTACATTAGTTGGGACTGATGATGCAGATGATTTATATCTTACAATTCTTGGAAAGCAATATGAGATAACTTCTATGACTGCAAGTTCAATTACTGTAGTTACATCTGAAAAATTTTCTCTTAGTGTTGGGGGAAGTGCTACTGTTGGCGGTAAAACCTTTACAGTAGATAGCATTTTTAGTGATAGTGTTGAAGTTAATGGAGAAATCATATCCTCATCAGGGACTAAGAAGATAAATGGTATGAGAGTTGAGGTTGACACTATTGGTTATCATTCTAATGCACCTGAACTTAGCAGAGTAGTTTTGAAGATTGGAGAAGATATTTCAAAGACATATACTGATGGTGAAGAATACATTGGTGAAGATGAGACAGACCCTGAATGGGTATGGACTATAGGTGGTACTTTAGGTGAGGCAGCAAGTTATATTGGTGTTAAATACAACTACAAACAGACGAGAGATACTGATGATGTAGTTTATTCAGGTGGAAGTTATGTTTTTCCTGAGAACTTCGCAGAAATTAAATTTGATGGACTCACAGATGTAGATTATGAGGATTTCAAGATTTACTTTGACGATGCAGAAGACCTTTGGAATAATACCGACTTAACATCTACTGCTCAAACTTTGGATGCTCCTGTTTTGATTATAGAAGCTGTTGATGGAAGAGAAGATGCTATTACATTGACTAATGGTTCTCAAGAGACCAATAAGATTTATCTTAGATGGGCTAACTCTACACAAGAGACTCAAGGAACTCAATCGGTTGCTACATTAGAAGTGTTTTATAGTGATGTGGACGGAACTGTTCAAGATGCTATAAAGCCAAGATTTTCGGTTGCTTATGCTTCAACTAATGCAACGCATGGAAACTTCTCAGCACAAGATTTAGGTGATATAATTGTAGGAGATACTACTATCGCTATGAGTGCTGCAGTTACTTTAGGTAACTTAGTCATAACTTTCACAGATGGTGGTGCTGCTCAAGCATTTTCAGTTGATGTAGGCGGAGATGCAATCTTAAATGGTGCTGGTGGTACTTTGAAGTGGTTTGGAAACAACACAGAAGCTACTGATAAAGAAGCTGCTCTTGCAGGTGATTTGTTAGTTGCAAGCACAAATGTTGGAACTTATGATAATGATATTATGACTACAAACGGTCAGATTATCAAGACTCCTGAGGCAAACTTAGATAATGATGAAGTTATCTTTAGTGTTCCAAGTGACCAAGTTTATGGTAAAGTTTCTGTTCTTGCTGGAGGCACACCTTCAGGAGGCGAAGCTGGTGCGATAATCCTTAAAGACACTGAAACTTCCCAAATGGTGGGTAAGAATTTAGTTGTTGTAGGAGGTTCTGCTATTAATGCTATTGCTGCTGAATTACTTGGTGGTGCTTACAGAGAAAGCGCATTTACTGCTGCAACAGGTGTTGACGCAGGAGAATTCCTGATACAATCCTTTAACAGAGCTGGAAAGACTGCTTTGTTAGTTGCTGGCTACCATGCTGCTGATACTGAAAAAGCTCAAACATACTTGCTTAACCAAGATGTTGATACAACAGTTGGTAAGAAATACTTAGGAACTTCAACTACTGAAGCTACTCTTGTAGTCGTTTAAAATTAGGGGTTTTTCCCCTTTTTTTCTTTTTTTTCTTTTCTTTTTCTCCTGCAGAAAGATTTATATACTTCTTACTATTATTTGTGTGTATGGATATTAGTAAGGAAGATTTACTTAGAATAAATCGGGGTTTTGGAGGGAATTTAAGAAGTGATTCTAGTTTAGATTTCGCAATTGAAATGCAAAATAATAAAAAATTAGGTAAGTATAAAAAAATTGCATATTTATTGAGAGCGATACTTGTTGACCACCCGTTCTCTGATGGAAACAAAAGAACCGCCACTTTCTTAGTATTCGCATTCACAGAAAAAAACAACAAACAAGTAGATAGAAATTTACTCCTTCATCAAATAGTATCAATTGCCATCCAAAATATCACTGAAATAAGAAAAATTGAACAAAGATTAAAAACATGTATAATTTAAAATGAATCAAAAAGAAATAAAAAATATTTTAAGAAAATACAAAGAAGTTTTTGATGCACTGGAAAAATACGACAATACTCACAAACTTCCATTTGAAAGAAAAAGGATAGATATAACTTTATCAACTGAAACCTTAACAAAACTAAAAAAATTAAGCAAAAAAACCAGTAAACCAATATCCAGAATAATTGAAGAAAAGTTTGTAGTCGTTTAAAATTAGGGGTTTTCCCCTTTTTTTCTTTTTCTTTTATTTTTTTATCTTATAGAAATAAATTTAAACTAACATTTTCTTTCCTTGTTATGAGAAAGATAAGAACTAAAGAACAGATTGAAAAAGGCAACAAAAGAAAACAACTTATTCTTGGAATTGTCCTGATTTTTTTGCTTGTAGTTTCAACTGCTGGTTTTTCTTGGCTAAGCAAAGAAGATGAAACAACAAAAGGAGTCGTAACTGAAAAAGGTTTTAAATTTTATGAACAAAATGGATTCTGGCTAACTCAAATAGGAGATAAAGTATTCTCATTTTCTTATCTTCCTTCTGAAGTTGAAAACATAACAATAGAAGGAATCTACGAT
Source organism: Candidatus Woesearchaeota archaeon (assembly GCA_964611235.1). Lineage (GTDB taxonomy): Archaea > Nanobdellota > Nanobdellia > Pacearchaeales > GW2011-AR1 > JAGVXH01. Next base: position 13,236 of record CAZSWH010000002.1, on the reverse strand, counting down.
TTAAATAACTATACTAACCAACCACTCTATTTCAACAAATTAGAAGAAGGCGCCATTGAAATTCTTAACAACATCAAATCTTATATATTAAGATACCAAAAAGCGTGCACTAACGAAGAATGCAAAGAAGACATCCCGACAAAAGATTGCAGTAATAATTTTATAATATTTGAAGAAGGGGGCTCTTTAGTATATAAAAAAGAAAATTGCGTCTATATAGTCGGAGAACAGAAAAAAGGAGCAGACGCTTTCTTGTATAAAGTTTTAAATATTAATTAATTTTATCAGACATATGAAAAAGAAAACAACTCAGTCAAAAAAAATAGAAGGTGATAAAAATAAAAAAATAGAAGAAAAAGAAAACAAACAATTACTTTGGATATTTGGAATAATTATTTTCTTTTTTGTGGTATTCTTTGGAACTTATTTTTATTTACAGAGTTTAAAAAGTTTTGAATATGCTAATATTGATTGGGTAATTGAAAACCACGGTGGAACAAAATTTTACCACGGGAAATTTTTAGCATTCAATAATCCCAAATTAATTTATAATTTATATCTCAGAAACGACCCAAGAAAAAATAATGTTTATACAGAAGGAGATTTCTCTTTTTTTAAGAGAGAAACGTTTATCTCTTTTTCCCCTGAAGTTGATAGATGTAGAGAGGACATTCCTATTGTAGTTGTCACGCTTGCAAGCTTCTTAAACTCAGCAGTAGGAGTTGAAAACTTAGAGCCTTCAACAACAGACCCGCAAGTCTACTACAACACTGGAAGAAACTTCGCCGACTGCAATAGCATTGGAGGAGGGGTTGTAATAGAAATGGGAGAATCCTCTGTCACCCAATCAGAAAAAAACTCTTACTGCTACACAATAAAAATAAACAATTGCGAAGATATAAAACCAATTGAAAAATTCGTAATTGAAACAATCCGTTCATATTACAAAGAGAAATAATGGAACCACAAATTTTACTTGGACTTATTTTAACAATACTCCCAATAACAGAATTAAGAGTCGGACTCCCAGTAATAATTGGATGTCTTATAAGAAATGGAATTTCAATATGGCCCTACTTTTTTCTTGTTCTTCTTATCAATATCAGTATTATTCCTCTAATCTTCTTGTTTCTTGATTTCCTGCACCAATTCGCAATAAAGAAATCATTTTTCTACAGAAAATCATTTGGTTGGACATTAAAAAGAACACAAAAGAAGATAAATAAGATTAAAGAAAGCTTTGGAAACTGGAAATATATTATTTTAATGGTCTTCGTTGCAACCCCTATTCCGGGAACAGGGGCATGGACAGGAACACTGCTCGCATGGGCGACAAATTTAGAAAGAATAAAAAGTTTCTTAGCAATATCAATAGGAATAATTATAGCGGGATTCTTAGTTCTTCTTGCGTCGCTCGGATTTTTTTCCCTTTTTTGAAAAACTTAATAAATATTTAATATCTGAATAAACCGGCACAGATTCTATCTTATACAATTTCACAACGAGAAACCATACCCCTACGACGAAGAACACAGAAACGAGATGCCATAATATCCAGTGCACCGCATCAAAATAAACACTTTCTGGGGAATAAATAAAAATTAAAAAGACAATCCTAAAAAAATTCAATAAAAAAAGCAACGCCGAAGCTGTAACTAAAGCATAAAATCTTTTCTTTGGTTTTATATCTGCTGTTGAGAATATAAGGATAAACATCAAAAAAAATGCTGAGCCCGCAACACAAGCGCCAATAAGTTCAACAGTAAAATTTTCCAGATAAATAGAAATTCCTGAAACAGAAACTTCTGTAAAAAGAGAAACCGCCTCGCTAACCAAAAAAACCGTAAGAGGTGTCAAAATACTATAAAAAATATAAAGATTCCCAGCACCAAGAATCAAAACAAAAAAATACCTTATAAAAAGCCCAATTAATTTTTTAGACTGATTATCCATAGAATTAAATGATTAGTTGCTTTAAAAACTTTTCAATTATTCTTTTGCTCTACGAGAGAACATCTTCACAATTAAAACAAGAAGGATTAGAATAACCAAAACACCAATTCCTATTAGAAAATAAAGCGAAAAACTATCAAGACCACCAAACCTAAATAAACCAGGTTTTCCTTCTATATTTACTGAAAATGGTTGTTCGTAAGTTTCATTGTCTGCAATAATACTAATTTTAAAAGATTGCGTCCCTTCTTTTTCTGGAACAAAAGTTATTAAAAAATCCTGTGATTGTCCTGCCCCTATTGAACTTGAAGTAGGCTCAATATTTATAAGGTTTCCCCATAACTCATAATCTTCTGCAGAGATGATAAAATTTTTTGCCTCTTCTGCATTATTTTTTACGCTAATTCTCACAACAAGATTCTCACCCAATTTAGCGTCAGAATCCAATCTCGCGTTGATTGTTGGCTCAGGAATCTTGCAATCCAAAATATCTAATCTTAAAGAAAATCTTCTGCCAATATCATCAGAACTTTCATCATAAGAATTCTTATCCAGTTCATCCTCGTCATCATCATAATCAAAATAAGTTTTTACAGACAAATCATAAATATCTTTCGGAAGATAATCTGACAAATCAAAAACAAAAGTTATTTCTTTTTTCTTTCCAGAACGCAGGTTGCTTATAACTTGTTTTTCATAAATTCCAAGCTCTGTATTTTCTAAGATTACTAAAACTCTCCTCTCGTCATCTGAACCAAGATTATAAACATCAAAGCTTACCACAACATTTTTTTCTCCGCACAAAACATCCATCCTTATCAAATCGCTTCTAACAATAACTGCCGGGTCGTCTTCCCTGATAACTTCTATCTCCTGATAGTTCTTTTCGTTAAAGTCATTAGATGAACTAACACATTGAGATTCTTCTCCTTCGTCTTCAGAATATGCTTTTACATAAATTTTATAATATCCTTCTTCAAGGTCAGCAGGCAATTCAGGAATTCTAAAAACTGCAGTCTCATATTCTCTATCTTTTATTCTTCCTAAATCAATTTCTTCGTCATTTAATTCAAAATAACTCGTTACATCTTCCCCATTCCAATCCAATATCATCATCTCTACAATAACATCTTTAATATAATTATCTCTGTTTGTATTTTCTACTTCAACTTCAATCTCAATTTCGTCTAACAAATTCCACTCTTCATCGTCTCCTATTCCCATATTATCTATAGTAAAATAAGAGATTTCTAAATCTCCTTTTTCTCCTGATATACAGAAAGTTTCGTTAGAATCATAAATGCATGAGCCATCATCTATTGTAGCAGAAGGATTATAATTTGTTGCGTCAGGGTCTGTGCAACCAGAAATTGAAGCATCTGTTACAGTATAATAAACACTATCTGTAATGTTCCCTATATTTATAGTATTATTTAAATCATAAACTTTTGCTGTTACTATTCTGGATTGCGTAGCTTGAGTTTGAGGAATCACAAAATTAACAGAAAAGGTTTCATTTCCACTTATAGAACGATTCATTGCAACAACATCTGTCCCAGAAATTCTCAAAACTACATTTTGATAAGTCTGATTAGAATTACCAAATTGAACATTGAAAGAAACAGTTTCTCCAGAATTTCCTGAGATTCTATTTGAAGTTAATTCTCCTGCACCAACTACAGATATGATAAATCCATTTTCAGAAGTAGCAATCACAACCCCTAAACTTAAAAGTAAAATCCCAAAAATTCCGAGGGTTAAATAATAATTTCTTTTCATCATGTTGTAATTATCTAATTACGGCAGTTTATAAAACTTTCTATTTTGTATTTCTAAAATATCTGATAGATATATTTAAATATTTCATAATCTAATAGTTTTTATGGTAAGGTCAAAAGAAAATTTATTAGGAGCATATGCTTTTCTTACAGGGGTCGTTCTTGCAATAGTCTTGGGGATATTTAATAAATCTCTTGAATCAGCAGGGAGTCTATTTTACTCTGCTCTTATTATCATAGGTTTAATTGTGGGTTTTATGAATTCTGGTGACAAGAACTCCAGTACATTCCTCCTTGCAAGTTTATCTCTTGTAATTGTTGGAGCTTTCGGAACAGAACCATTAAAATATGTTTCAATGAATAATCAAATTGTTACATACTTAAGAAATATATTATATTCTTTAATTGTTTTGTTTGTCCCCGCTACGATAATTGTATCTCTAAAAACTGTTTTCGCAATGGCAAAGATTTAGACAAAACAAAATTTAATTCAAAAATTCTAAAACATCAGAGAGGTTAATTATTCTTTTATCATCTTGTGCAAGACCAAAACAAGCAGTATTCACTAAAATTTTCACCTGCGGGAAACTCTCAAACTCCGAGGGATTTACATTGTCACACTCAAAGACAAAAACTTTTTTATTTAAATGTTCTATTTTTTCCTTTATACTATTTACTAAATTACTCTTTTGCCCAATCTTTAATGAAACAATAATACCCACTACATCTGCAGAAAGGAAAATCTTTTTTTTAGCGAGAATTTTTTTGTTGAACTCCTGAATTTCTTTTTGAGAAATTTTTTCCATAGTCTTTGTATTAAAAACATAAATTTCTCTTTGAAGTTGAATTGCGTTGTTTATTGCATGAAATTTTCCGTCGGCAATTAAAAGCAGAGCATCAGCAGTTTTGTCAAATGCTGAAGAATCACACCCAAGAATATGGCCTTTGTAACACGCTCCTTTTTTTATTAAAACTTCTTTGCCATTGCTTTCAAGATACCTTTTCACTTTAGGAATTAATTCAATATATTGAATAATCGCACCGACAGAAATTTTTTTCCCTGGTAAATCTCTCAAAACAGATAAATCTATATTGGAATCTTTAACCTTCTTCCGCATCTCAATAAATAAAGTTTTCATAGAATAAAAAAGTGAAGAAGGTTTTTAAAAATTTAGAATCTCTCAATGCCTTCTCTCTTTGCGGCTTCCTGTGGCTCAATTGAACCTTTCTGAATTTCAAAAACTTTAGAAGGAGTTGCAATAACTACATTTTCCCCAAAGCCCGCAATTCTGCCTTCAAGTGCTTCAACAGTTTTTTTTATTTTTGATATTGCTCTTTTCAATTCTACAACATCTTTTGATTTAAGTGGTTTAATATCTATAACTGCAATCGTATATCCTTCGCGTAGAGCATTAAGAATAGGAGTTATATCTTCATAGACTTTCAAAACAAAGGTCTTTACTAAAACTTTGGATTCTGGTTTCTCTTTCTCTAAATCAATTTCTATAAACTCCGAAGAATCCTCTCCTTTTCTCCCTCTTATCATCTTTTTTAATTTATCAAATACCATATTATAATTTCTCCCAAGAAGTATTTAAATATTTATGTGCTTAAGAATAATAAAATATTTATTAAAATTATCCTTTAATCTTCTTCATTATCTCATCTCTAAGAGAATCAATTTTATCAGAAAATTCTTTTTCTTGAGTTTTCAAAGATTTCAATCTTGTATCAATTAATTCTTTTTTCTTTTTCATATCTTCAAGAACTTTCTCTTTGCTGGACCTGATTGCAACCTGATTTCCAATAATCCTTAAAACCTCTTTATCTGTTTTTTCTACTTCTCTGATTATCAAATTAGTTTCATTTAATTCTATAGAAAATGAATTCTTTTGCATAATCATCTGTTGAAAATGATTCTCAAGCATCTGAAGTTCCTGAATTTTATTTTGCGTCTCTTCATCAAGATTTGCAAAAGGGTTATTATTTTCCTCTGCCATTAGTTAGAGCTTACTTTTTTCATTTTAGTTCTTGGCTTAAAAAAAACGCGAGCGCCACATTCAGGGCAGACAAATCTTTTATTAAGATCTTCTGACTTAAGCTTACTTCCGCAATAAAAACATTTATATAATGCCATGTTATTTTTAATTTCTAAGGGTTTTTAATTCTTTAGGTAAAAAACTCCTCCTGCAAAATTCTTCCCACACTTTGAACAAAGCCAGATTCCCCTTGCCTGTCGCTTCGCCTTCCCTTTACAAAAAGGACACTCCTGTCTTTTTCTCTGTCTTTTTTCTACTTCAGAAAATTTTCCTTTTATTTTCCCATAACCAGCACCAAATCTCCCTGCTGCCCCGATTTTTTTTCTTTTTACTGCCATTAAAAAATCTACAAAATGAGGTTTTTAAATTATTCTATTAAAACACTAAATAAAATTTAATATAATAACCTTTTTAAAATATTCTTAAGCAATAAGTTTATGGAAAATATAATCCTTACGCACACCAATGGTTTAAGATACACTGATTCTGTTAGAGATAAAAATCTTATTCATCAATCTGATGATGAAGCAAAAAATTACGGACTCAACAAAGCGATTGTTCCTGGGATGTGGATAGCCTCACATATCCAAAGCAGAACAGGTCTCTCAAGTATAAAACAAATTAAGTTTCTAGACCATGTCTTTTATGAAGACCATATACTAATAAAAGAAACTCCCCATAAAGTTAGCAGGGCAAGAGATTTTGAATTTAAAAAAGATAACAAGGTTGTCTGTTCAGTTTCAGGGGTTAAAATAGAGGGTTATTCATCTGCTCCAGAATCTCTGAAAGAGAAACTTCACACTTATGAATCTGATGTGTGCCAAGAAAGAATAAGTTTATTTTTAAGTTCAATAGGTTATGCTCCTAACGTGGAAGATACTCCTGAAATGTATTTAGCGTCTCTTTCTGCACCGGCACTTCTTGACTATGGCTCAAGAAACAAAGAGAGTGGAATACACGCTTCGTTAAGTTTTAATATGCATTTAGGATACAAACCAGGAATTATTAAAATTACTGTAGGAGATATAAGAATAAAAGGTCCTTTAAAATATTTTAAACTTCGATGGTGGCAAAATGAAAAAATTATCGCGAGTGGACGTGCAGGCGTTCTCTCTTTTAGCAGTAATTTAGAAAGAAATGCAGAGGGCAAAATATAAAGATTTAGAGAAGTCCTTCATAACGAAGTGTAGCAGAGTAAGTTTCTGATTTTCCTGAACACAAGACTTGTGTAGTTTTTGATTGCTCTTATCTATAAAATAACAGGCAAATCCGGATAAGAACTAGAAAATAAAGTCTCACAACTTTTGTTTATTGTAATAACTCATTAATGGAAAATAAATAGGAAATTTATAAAAAGTGATTATTATTATAAATTAGTATTAATACAAAATACAATCACACACATACATTAGAATTTGGGCGAAGCCAAGCAACAATTTTTAATCTCATTTTTATTTAACTCTAAACCTCGCCTGCCAACGATACCTGCTCGGACCAATATCTCCTGCTTTTCTTATTAAAATTTTTCCTCTCTTTCCTTTTGTGTCTCTTTTAATTTCACCCAAAACATCGTTCATTGAACCAAACCCATAATAATAAATTACAGTCCCTTTTTTTGAAAGCATAAGCGCAGTTTTTAAAAAAGTTTTTTTAAGAGCAGGTCTTGGCATTAAAATAACATCAAATTTCTTTTTTAATTTTTTGGGGAGATTTTCAGCGTTACCTTCAATAAGAGTTATATAATCTTCAAATTTATTTAAAAAAATATTTTTCTTTCCATAAACATTAGCTTTTTTATTCAATTCATTGGATATTATCTCTGCTTTCTTTTTCTTTTCAGATAATTTTTTTGCTATTACAATAGGGTAAGGAGAAACTCCTGAAAACATAACAAGGATTTTTGTCCTGCTTTTTTTTGATATTTTTGCAATTTCTTCACTAATTATTTTTCGTTCATTAGAAAGTCGTGGAGAGAAATAAACATCATCGATGTTAAACCTAAAAACACATCCATTTTCTTTATAAAAAGTTTCTTTAGTTTTAACACCTGTAAGATATCTTGTTTTTAGAGTCCTTAACTCGCCGGAGAATCCTTTAATTTTTTCAAGAACAGTTTCAATATTTTTATTTCTTTTTAGAAAAATAAAAGCCTTTATTTTTTTTATTATCCAAAAAGTCTCCTTTGGGAATTTCAAAATTGCTATATTACCAATAATATCTTGTGGGATCTTTTTCATAATATTATACCTTATCTATCAAAAAATTAAAAAGATATAAAAAGGTTTGTAGTCTATAGTTAATATGAATTTAAAAGAATCTGAAACAGAAAAATAATATTTCTACAAAAAATAGATTAACAAAGCTTATAAGCTTTCTTTTCCTTGTTAATTAATGTCTTATGACTTTTTAGAACACACTGCTGATGTGAAATTTAGAGCTAAAGGAAAAACAATAGAAGAATTATTTGTCTCATCTGCAAAAGCATTAAATGAAGTTATAAGGGGTGATATAAAAATCCTGGACCAGGAAGAAAAAGTTCTAAACATTAAAGGAGATGATATTGAAAATCTTCTATATAATTTTCTTGAAGAATTTTTGTTCTTACTTGATGCAGAAAAATTTTTAGTCTCTGAGTTTAAAGAAATAAAAATAGATGAAGACAACTTTACACTCAAAGCAATTGTTTTTGGAGACAAAGAAGAAAATTACAAATTTACAAATGATGTAAAGGCGGTAACTTACAACGGGATGTTTGTCAAAAAGGAGAACGGAGAATATTTCTGCGAAGTAGTGCTGGACGTTTAACCTGCAAAATTTCTTTTTTAAATTCACTGATTCCCATCATATTTTCTACATAATTAACTTCCCTAATTGTTTCCTGAAGTGGCTTAAACTCTTTTACAAGAAAACGTGAGGAGAACTTTCTGACAGGGCGCACTTCTTTAAGATATTTCGCCCCAAAAACAAAAACTAAAAATCTCGCTACCATAGAAAAAAGGAATATAAATATAATAGTGTCAATAAACGAAACCCCTATTTTAGCAATAACTGAACCAATTATAGAACCTACGAAAACACCAATTCCTACAAGAAGGTTCATATAAATTGCTCCGTAGCCCCTTTTATTCTTACTTACTGAATCATAAACATAATTATTAGTAGCAAGATTATAACCAGCCCATGCAAAACCACTTACTATAGAAGGAATAATTAATAAATACCATCTCATAAAAACAATATTAGGAATAAGAGCAGAAATAGCCCACAAGCCAGGAATTATAAAAATTAATCCCACACTAATCTTTGTTAATTCAATATTCCCAAATCTGTCAGAAACTTTCCCAAGCAAAGGCAGGAAAATCAATTGGAAAAAAATCGATGACACTGTAATAGCCATAAACCATATATAAGAAAGTCCTAAATTCCTCAATAAATAAACTGAGAAAAAAGGAACAGAAACTCCAATACTGATGCTAAGAAAAAATCTAAAAATTGTAAATCTTCCGAAAGGTGTCGAAGGAGCTTTTCTGAAAAACTGCCAAAAAGAGAAATAATCTTTGTTCCTTAATTTAATCCTTGAAATATAAGTTTTTTTAAGAAGTTTCCATGACCATATTTTAAATAACAAAGCAATAAAAAAGATAATCCCAAATCCAAGCAAAGTGTAAAAAAGAACACTTTCTTTCCCTAATCCAACTTCTCTGACTTTATCAAGAATAATTGCCGCAATAATCATTGATGCAACTCCAAACAACCCCACGATGAGATTTCTTCTCGAGAAATATTTTCCTCTTATTTTTTCAGGCACAAGAAAACCCATCCACAAAAACCACGCAGGATAAACCAAAGCATTGAAACTATAAATCAAAGTTGAAACTGCAATTAACAACCACATAGAATTTAGAACTCCTTTATAAAATCCTACCCCTATTAATATAACCAAGAACCAGAGGACTGTCTGAGCCAAAACACCCCATAGAACAATTTTTTTACTGGAAATTTTTTTTATTAGATGAGACGCCCTCAACTGAATAATGCTCGGAAAAAGATTTATCATTCCATAAAGAAGTCCTATTTGACTGGAGGTCGCATTCATAGCAAGCGCAAAAGGAATCAGATAAGAAAGCCCAAAACCAGAAGACATAGAAGAAACAGCTCCTTCCTTAACACTGATGTCCAATCCCTCTTCTATTTTTTTAGCAACCTGGGGATGCTCCTCACTCACTAATTCAAAATCTTCACCCATAAAAAACTAAATATAAGATGTTATAAAAAGTTTTGCGAAGATGTAATTAAAGGACTATCGTTCAAAGAGATTTTAATCATCCTATTAAAAGGCATAATTCAATAAGAGCAAGGACAAAAACTTTCAGAAGTATTCACAGCTCAATAGAAAGTTCCGACGCTATAATTAATGGTTATGAATTATTTTATAACTTTATTAGAAAACATCAGGCGATTAACTGCTGTTCTTATGAGTTGGCTACTAACTTAAAATTAAATAGTTAAAATAAATAGTTGAAGTTAATTGAATTAAGTTGTTAATCATCTTTTTTTGGAACTAATTTTATTGCGTCATTTAATACTCTTTCTTCTAATTCAGGAAACAAATCTTTAATCCCTTTTTCAATATCTTTAAAATTCCACCTATAATCCCATTCGTTCAATCTTTCTGTGTTAAGCATTTTTTTTCTTTCAACATCATTCAAATCAATTACAAAAAAGTGAGGAGAAATTGTTGGATTAACTACAATTAATTTAGTCCCCTTCCAATATTCTAAATATTCTTCTAAAAAATCAAGTTTATATTCTGATTTCCCATCTCGTTTATCAATAAAACTTCTATATTTAACTTCAATAAAGAATGCTTTTCCTTCTTTTACATTGTATGCAATAAAATCTGGCATAGATTTTATTCTTCTTGTGGTTTCACTTATATCTTTTCTAACAACACTTTTTAATTCTTCAATATGGTTTTCTACACCAAATTTAATACATTTCCAATCAGGCATAGAGTTAATTAACATTTCAACAATGCTTTCTGCAATATTTCCAATCGCTTTTGATTTATTCCAATTCTCATCCATGAAGATGCGAACAATTATTCATTTTTATATTTTTCTATGTTAAATTATCTAAATAAGACCACTTAATGTACCAGAGAACCCCCAAAGATAACTTTATAAACTTCTTTTGTGGTAAATTTTAACGGTGGCTCAAAACTTAAATGTTTGGGCAGAGAATTTTGTGATTGGTTGGTCACGATAAACCAAAATGCTATTTGGTAAATTAATAATCAAAGGTATATAATGACAGACAACAGCGGAATACACAAAGGAAGTTTGCAATTTTACCCTAGAGTTAGGGCAAAGAAAATTGTTCCTAGTGTGAACTGGAAAGTTGTTTCAGGAAAGGACACAGGTTTTTTAGGTTTCATAGGATACAAAGTTGGAATGGTTTCTGCTTGTGTTAAGGACTCAACAGAAGATTCTATGACAAAAAACAAAAGAATCATAGTCCCTGCAACTATAATTGAGTGCCCTCCAATGAAAATTTATTCTGTCAGACTTTACAAAAACATAAAGGTTTCAAAAGAATTTGTTGTGGCGAAAGACAAAGAGCTAAAAAGAAAAGTTAAACTCCCTAAGGAGATAAAACAAATATCAGAAGAAGATTTTAATGATATAAGAGTAATTTTGTATTCTGAAATAAAAAACACTGGCATTGGAAAGAAAAAACCCGATATAATAGAAGTGGCTCTCTCAGGAGACAAAGACAAAAAAATTAATTTTATCAAAGAGAAAATTGGAAAGGAAATCACAATAAAAGAAGTATTTAAGGACAATTTAGTTGATGTTCGGGCAGTAACTAAAGGTTATGGAACTCAAGGACCTGTAAGGAGATTTGGAATTTCATTAAAAAGCCACAAGTCAGAAAAAGGGAGAAGAAGACCTGGCTCTCTCGCTCCATGGCATCCTGCAAGAGTCACTTTCAGAACCGCTCAAGCAGGACAGACAGGATTCCAAAACAGGATTACCTACAATAGTTTAATATTAGAAATTGAAAAAATAACGGGAAAAAACATAAACAAAAAAGGGGGGTTTGAGCATTACGGGATTGTTAAAAACGATTATATGATTTTAAAGGGCTCTGTCCCAGGACCTGCAAAAAGAGGACTTGTTTTAACCCCTGCAATCCGTCCTACAAAGAAACAATCTAAAAAGAAACTACAATTAGTAGAAATAAGATGAAAAAACTAGTTAAATTTTTAGATTATCTAGATGATTTCGAAACTATGCCTAATGGAACGTGTTTTATAGCAAAAAATCTCTCAGATAAAAAAGAGTTTGAAGTGGTCTTTAGAATTAGGTATGATAACGGAAAAATTATTTTTTTATGGTTTGATGAAGAAAAAAATAGAATTTTTGATTATGCTGTTCCTGAGAGTAGTGGACAGATTGATGGAGGAATGTTTTGTTTTACAGTTCCTAACCTCAAAGATAAATTACTTTATTGTAGCAAAGGCACTATTGTAATTGAAGTAAAAAGAAGAACAGGAATTAACAGTGGTGACCCTTCTTATTATGATAAATGTTTAGAGTTAATAGCAGGATGAAAGCAAAAATAATAGACCAATATGGAAAAGAAAAAGGAAATTTAGAGTTGCCAAAAAATTTCTCTGCGAGAATTCGTGAAGACATTTTATCAAAAGTTTTTGAAGCGCAAAAAGGGGTTTACGCTCAACCTTATGGGGCTATGAAAGATGCAGGAGCACAATATTCTGCGTCAGGAATTTTAAAACACCGAAGACATGTATGGAAAACAACTTACGGAAGAGGAATTTCAAGAATCCCCCGCAAAATTTTATCAAGACATGGTTCCAGCTTTAATTGGATTGGTGCAACTGTATCAAACACACGCGGAGGGAGAAAACCTCACGCCCCAAGAAGCGAGAAAAACCCTTTCAAAAAAATAAATAAAAAAGAATTATCAATCGCTTTTAATTCTGCACTCACAGGAACATTAGACTCAAAATGTATTGAGAAAAAATATGGAAAGAAAATTATTTCTGGAATTATATTTGAGGAAAAAGTTTTAGAACTAAAAACTAAAGGATTTTTTGGTTTATTAAAAAAAGTTTTTGAAGAGAATTTTAATAAAGCAATAAAGAAAAAAACAATCAGAAAAGGAAAAGGAAAAATGAGGGGGAGAAAATATAAATCAAATGCAGGACTTTTATTTATTATATCAAGTGGAAAGAAAATGAAAAGAAAAGGAATTGATGTAGTTAATGTAAACAATTTAAGAATAAGCGACCTGTCGCCAAATGGAGAGCCAGGAAGAATTACTTGTTACACAGAAAAGTCAATTAAAGAAATAGGAGAGAAATTCAAATGAAAAATAAAATATCGGAGGCAGATAAGAAAGATTGTGAACTGAACAAGTCAGTTCTAATCAAATCTGCG
>CAZSWH010000001.1:0-39474 GCA_964611235.1 Candidatus Woesearchaeota archaeon | reverse complement strand
TTTTCTATTGAGAAAGTTAGAACATCACTTTGAACCAAATAATCTAATAAATTTTCAAACAAAGGATCAAAAGTGCTGTTTCTCCCTCTTCCAAAATCCATCTCCCTCTTTAAATCTGAAATTCCTCTCCAATCAACACTTACCACATTATTTTCTTTTTTAACAAAGCTCTTTAATCTTTTTCTAATTCAATTAACATATTTTTATTATTAATTTTTACTTTATTAAAATTTGTATAATGGTTTGGTTATTTTATAATGTCTATAATTTCAGGAGATATGTCCTCTCTTTCTTAATCTGACAAAATCAAAATGCTCTCGAGATATTGCTTAATATTTTACATAGAATAAGTCGCAGAGAGACCAACAGGTGACTTCGGCACTAATCTGGAATATTAATTTGGTACCAACAATTCATTGATATTTCATAAAATTTAAACAAAACTAAAATTGTGCATAATAACAATTCTTTCTTTGGCTTACTTTTGGCAAGTTGTAAACTCCTTTATTTTAAAAGAATTTGCTAAATTTTTTTTCAAAAACAATATAAACCCTTTTTTATTTAGTTTCTTATGAGCACGCAAACAGTTAAAGGTTTCCAGGATTTTTTAGGAGAGGAAGCGAGAAAAAGAGAAAGAATAAAAGAGATAATAAAAAAACAATTTGAGCTTTATGGATTTGAACCGGCTGAGACTCCTATGATTGAAAAAGAGGATTTTGTTAAAGGAAAAAATCAAAATGACGAGGCTGTCAGAGATATTTTCAAACTTAAGGACAGAGGAAAGAGAAAACTTGCCTTGAGATATGAATTTACTTTTCAGCTTAAAAGAATTGCGAAGAACCAAAAACTCCCTTATAAAAGATACCAGATTGGTTATGTTTTTAGAGATGAACCAATTAGAAAAGGAAGGTCAAGACAATTCATCCAATGTGATGGAGATATTGTTGGGAGTTCAATAAAAGACGAAGCAGAAATTCTCGCAATAACAAAAAAGTCATTTGAAGAATTAAAAATTCCTGTTAAAATTTATGTAAACAATCGTAAGTTAATAAATGAAATTCTTGTTTCTGAAAACATTAAAGAAAATGACAGAGAGGATGTAATTAAGGAATTAGACAAGTTAGATAAAATATCAAAAATTGAAGTTGTTAATAACTTAAAAAAATATAACGCGGAAAAATTAATTAAAATTTTTGAGCAGGACGAGAAAGAGTTTGAAAAATATAGTTTCTATAATGAGATAAAAAAATTGAAAGAATATTGTAAGAACTATAAAATTAATGTAGAATTCAAACCATTTCTTGCAAGAGGACTTTCATATTACAATGGAACTGTATTTGAAGTTTGGTCAGAAGAAATAAATGTTTCCTTGGCAGGTGGCGGGAGTTATTTAGTAGACATAATCCAATCAACAGGAATTTCTTTTGGGCTTGAGCCAATTTTCTTATTGTCTAAGGTAGATTTTCAGCAGATAACTTTTCAGATAATCTCAATTGAACAGGACAAGGAAGCAATAAAACTCGCAGAGAAATTAAGAAAAAAAGGAATCTCAGTAATTTTACTCCTTGATAAAACCGTCGGAAAAGCAATAGAATACGCAAACGCCAAAAAAATTGAAAAAGTGATTTTTATCGGTAAAGAAGAGATTAAAAAAAAGAAATTTAAAATTAGAGATATGAAAAGTGGGGATGAAAAATTTTTAGATGAAGAGGAGATAGAGAAAAAATTTTAATTATTAAAAATCTCTATTAATTCTTAAGTCGTAACAACCAAAAAGTTTAAAAAGATTGGTTTTTTATTTAGTAAATGATAGATAAAAAGACTGCAGTAAATCTTTTAGAAGGTGCATTAGGTGGAATGGCCATTGGGGCAGTATTTAATTTTATGGGCGGATCTTTATTTTCTCTAAATGTAAATGAAGTAAGAGTTTTTGAAAGAGACGATGGTCCTAATGTTATGAGATTATATAGGAAATTATCTATAGATGGGATAATAGTTTATGATTCTAAACTTAATAAATATATACCTTTTAAAGATTATTTATCAGGAATTGAAAATAAAGCAGACAGAATAATTGAAGAAGGCAGAATAAAAAAATCTGTTGGGTGGTATGACAAATGAAAATAATTCTGATTATTTTTCCTTGCATTTAAATTTCCCTATTTAAATCTTCCAATTCTTCTTCAAAATTTTCTTCACTTTCAACAATTTCTTCTTTATCCAGTAATTCTAATTCTCTTTCTATTTCTTCAGTTTCTTCTTTTATTTTTTCAAAGTATATATGAATATCGTCAAAAGGATTTTGTTGTCTTAAATAAATCCTATTGTCATTAGACAGATAAAGAATTGGGACAAACGATGTGAGTTTTTCTTCTTTTGAGGGAGCCAGAGTAGAAAATTTAATATGGCCATTTCCTTTTTCATTATGGCTTTTTATAAAATTAAATATATTTTTTATCTGAGTTTTTAATGGAGTATAGTCTTTTGGTAGAATTGTTAAAACAGATTTTTCTGTTTGCTTTTCTTTAATCTCTCTCTTTATTCTCCTGTTTTCTGTTTCAATAGCTTGATTCAGCGCCTTCATCAATTCCTTAAGAGTTACTTTTTTATGCCGCGTCATCGGGGTTATTGGAATAATAAGAGGAAGATCACCCTCATCAATTTCAATTCTCTCAATCTCATATCTCTTTTCTTCTCTATTCCCATAAAGTTCATTGTTCAAATCTTGAATATAATTATTTGCTAAAATCTCTGACTTAAGTCTTAAAAGAAGAGAACAGGCGAGAAGAACTTTTGACGAAATAAAAAAATCTGCTTCTTCAAGTTGCTGTATTTTCTCGATATACTTATCTGCCAGAATACCTATATCAATATCCCAAGGGTCTAATTGTTCAGTTCTTATCAAATCATATATAATTGTCTGCCAACCAAGTTCTTCTCTAATTATGAAATCAAAAAATTGGTTTGGGTTAATTTTCTCGTTTTTTTTATTCATTTAATATTTTAGAGAGGGTTGTTAATAAAGGTTTTCAGAGTTTTTATTTGTCCGTCACTTCAAAATTACAACAACCGAAAGATTTAAAAAATACCACTACTTAGTTATATTATCACCTCTTTTTCCCCAGGAGAGAGCGATACAGCAACTTTTTGAACGCTTTATCGCATCTCCTAGGGTTAGTATGTGATTATCATATAAGTCCTAAGATAAATTTAGAAATTTAAGGCAATGATAATATTACTCTTTTTCCTTTTTCTCAAATTCTGTAAAATGACATCGTCCGCAGTATAACCTACCATTTCCTTTTGCTAAGAATATTCCCGGACCACACCTTGGGCAACTTCTCGCTTTTTCAACAATCTTCCCGCCTTCAATTTTGTATTTAGAATATTTTTTTGAAACTGATTTGTTCTTGTGTTTTTTCTTTCCTTTAATTTTTGATTTTATTGCGATGGTTCATTTCCTCTAGAATTTTCTTCAGATTTTTTCTTTTCTTCTGTCTTTTTTATTTTTTTAGGGATTGTCTCAATTTTCTCTTTTGCTTCTTTGCTGTCATAAACAAAAACACTTGCAATAAACGAATTTCTCCCAAAGTTTGCATTAATGTTTCTAACAACAATTAAATCTTTTTCTTTATCAAATATTTTTTTAACCTCTTCCTTGCTTGGAGTAATTTTGTCGTTTATCTCTATTATTATTTCTTCCCTTTCTAAAAAAGGATTTTTCTTCTGGGATAAAATTTTTGAAGTAATCATTTTGTCTTAATTGCAAATTCTCCTTCACTATTTATTTTCATATTTAAAGCGAGTTCTGACTCTTTAGAATTAAAAACATATATTCTCCCTTTAAAAGAATCGCTTGCAGGAGTTTCGCCGCAATTAGAACATTTATCCCCAATATAAATTTTCTTGCAATTCAAACATGCTTTTTCTTTTGCCATTTTATTTTTAAGATTCTTCTGTTATCCTCCCTAAAGTATCTACAAAACTGATTCTTGCCTGATTATCTAATCTAATTTCTTTTAATAATTTTCCAGGTTCTTTACTAACTACTGAAACCCTAATTCCTTTTTCTAAATCTCCTTCAATTATACTATAAATCTCCTTATTCTTCCCATATCCTTTTACATATATTAAACTTTCATAAAGATCTTTAAATTTACAATCAAATAAACTTCCCATTATTTCTTTTTCTTCCCCCCTTTACTTGCTTTCTGTTCTTTTACTTCTTCCTGTTTTGCTTTTTTCTGTGCTTTTTCTTTTTCAGCTTTTATCCATTCTATTTTACCGAGCCCTGGCTGTCTCATTGTCAATCCAATTTTTGGTTCTCCTTCTTTATAAGAAATAGCAACAATTCTTGCGATACATTTATCTTTCTTTACAAGATTTCTTCCACTATCTTTTCCAGTGAGCACTCCGCTGTCTGAAAAAGAAACAAAATCATCCATTGTTTGTGAAATGTGTATCATCCCACGCATAGCCCCTATATTCATAAAAGCTCCAAAATTTATAATCTCATCAACAATACCATAAACAACTTCTTGAAGTTCTGGTCTGAATACTATTAATCTAAATGTAGATTCATAATAAGCCGCTCCATCTCCTGGAATAATTATACCTTCTTTCACTTCAAGCACATCCAAAACAGCGACGACTTTTCCGATATCTTTATCCTGAAATCCAAAGTAAGATTCTTCTAGTTGCATTCTGACAGCTTTATCAGTATCCATCCCAAATTTGTTTGGTTCTACTCTTATATGGTCCGTAACGAGAACTTCATAAAACATATTCCAAAAAGAAAAAATTAATTTATAAATCTTATGATTCAAACAATTTGTTGAAAATACCCAAATAATACAAATATTTATAAAGTCTTTACCTCTATAATAAATGTTTACTTAAATTATCAAAAGGAGGTAAAATGAATAAAAAAGGACAAGCAGCGATGGAATTTCTTATGACTTATGGTTGGGCTATTCTTGCAGCAGTTATTGCTATAGGTGTTCTTGCGTATTTTGGAGTTTTTAGTCCTGGAAAGTATATCACAGGTAATGCCATTGTAAACCCACCATTCTATATTCCTGCAGCTAATGCGATGGAAAGTCATGGGGCAAATGGCGGTGTTCAGTTGGCTATAAAAAATAATGGTGGAGAAGATTATGAAATCTATAGTGTCACTATTTCAAATTGTGGAACTTATACAGGTTTACCTGACTCAATTAATGCTGACGAGACACTAACTGTAACAGTTGAATGTACTGCAGAAAATTCTTTGAGTGATGGAGATAACATCAAAGGAGACATCACAATAATTTATCAGAAAGAAGGAATCTCTATAGATTTAACATCAACAGGAACAATCGCACAAAAAGTAGTCGCGTAAAATATTTATTTTTTTATTTATTTTTTCCATTAAGTTTTTAAGGAACTATTATTTAGAGAATTTATGAAATTAAAAAAAGAGAATAAGAGCCTCGGCAGAAGAAGTGTTTCTGAATCTATTATTAAAAGAGTTTCAAGTGGAATTCCGAAGTTTGATAAAATGATTGATGGTGGTTTTGAAGACAATTCCACAAACCTTATCGTAGGTGGCGTTGGAGCTGGAAAAAGCATCTTCGGAACCCAGTTTCTCATTGAAGGAATAAATTCAGACGAACCTTCCCTTTACATAAGTTTTGAAGAAGACAAAAAAAGTTTTTACTCAAACATGCTTGAATTTGGGTGGGATTTAGAAAAACTTGAAAAAGAAGACAAATTCTTCTTCATAGAATATACCCCTGAAAAAATGAAAACAATGCTTGAAGAAGGTGGTGGGATTATTGAGAGCCTTATCCTCAGAAGAAAAATAAAAAAAGTAGTAATAGACTGTCTGAATTCTTTTGAACTTTTATTTGAAGACGACTTAAAAAAAAGAGAAGCCGTCCTTTCCTTGTTCACTCTTTTAAGAAAGTGGAAATGCACAACTCTCCTGCTTTATGAAATGAAATCTTCAGGATTTAAAGAAGATTCTTCCAAATTTGTGGAATTTGAAACTGACTCTGTAATCCTTCTTCATTTTGCCAGAAAAGGAAAAAAAAGAGAAAGGAATCTTGAAGTTTTAAAAATGAGAGGAACGGCCCATTCCACATCAGTAAATTCTTTTATAATTAAAAAAGGGATTGTCTTAAAATAATCCCCCCATAAAACTTGAGATAACTTTCTTTGCAAGAAAAAATACTGCCAGACTTATTATAAGTATAAAAGGAAGGTATTTCAACCCTTGTTTTTCCTCTCCTTTATTTATCAGCCCGAGTATTAGCGACGCCAAAATGTCTATAATTATTATGAACACTAATGAAAAATAATTCACAAAATTAGTTGAGATATTTATTTTTGATAATGTAAACGGTAGATTCGCTGTTGAAGTTACAGGAAGTTCTGAAAATATCGCCGTCATAAGTTCCACAAGCACTGTAGAAAGCGAAAAAAGAGCCGGAGCAGAAAATGAAACAGCGACAAAGATAAAAATAACATACATCGTTACATTGGACGATGCTTTCTTTTCCAAAAATTCTCTCTGCCTAATGCTTGTTGATGTTTCTTCCAACAAAACAGCCAAATCACCTCCGGATCTTATCCCTGAAATCAGCAGAAGGATTACTTTATTAATTTTTTCAGAGCCGATTCTTTTTGACATATTAATAAATGCCTGCTCTATGTCTTTTCCCGTTGCTATATCCTTTCCAGTGTTCAAAATTTCTTCGTCCAGTGGGGAAAACTCCGGGCGCGAACTCAAAAGCATAGCCCTATCTACAGTCATTCCTGCCTTAAGATTACTCGACATCAACTGCAAGAAATCCGGAAAAACATTTTCCAACTTTTTTATTCTAGCTGATTTCTCGAGGGATTTTCTGAAATAAAAATAAAGAAAGATTATTAAAAGCGTTAAGACAAGTCCGGAGAGCGAAGCCAGAATGCTTTTGTATTTAAGAAAAATCAGCAGGCTTACAACTAAGGCAGATACAAATGACAGCATGGCAACTCTTTTCTGCATTGCTTTTTCGTATTTTGTCTTTTCTTTTTTCATCACACCAAACTGGGCCTCTTTGATTTAATTAAACCTATGAACATTACCTGTATCAAAACATCAAAAATAAGAAGGCTAATGAACATTAAAATTATCATATTATTCGGAATATTTAAAAGCGAAGAAATTATAGTAAGAAAAGAAACTGACAGCGACGGGATAATTATTGAAATTAGCATATAAAAAACAATCAGCGGATTGAGTTTGTTTCCGTAAGTTTGTATTTGAATCAACTGCTCTTCATTGAGAGAGTGTATACTATCCTTTACAATTGTGGATATATCACTTCCGGAATTCATTCCGTTGCTGATTTGCCATAAGGTTCTCCTGAAAAAAATTGAAGGATTCTTTCTTCCCAAATCATTCAAAACTTCTACCTCCGGTTCTCCAGCATTTATCTTCCTCACTGCCTTCTTGAATTCCAAACTTAAAACACCGTAATTTGCAGAGGAAACATTTGCCATTATGTCAAAAAGAGGTATCCCTGAATTAAGTTGTATCACTATATCCTGCAGGGCTGGAATTAAATTTTTTTCAATGTCTCTGTTTTTCCTTGAAAGATAAATTTTCGGATAAATCATCTGGCTGAAAAAAACAAATATCCCGAATATAAAAGCTATCCCTATTCCAAAAAGATAAAAATAATTGACTTCTAACAGGAGGAGAATTATAGACGAAATTAAATACAAAAAAACAAAAACCACAAAAAAACTTCTTATGCAAATTCCAAGATATTCCTCTCTCGTTGCATTTGCTTCAGAAGATTCAAGATATTCGCCGAGTTTAGTCTTTTTCTTATATCTAATTCTTGAAGAAAAAAATCTGGACCTGTTTTTTAATTTATCAATTCTAGAAAATGTGAAAGGTATGTGAAATTCCATTTTATTTTTTAACAATCTCTTCAATATTATTCGCTGAAATTTTCTTCATTAGTTTTTCCTTATCAGAATAATAAAAGTTTATTACTTTCCCAAAATTATTCAAATCGCGGACACTGTTTTTTATCAACCATTGAAGAATTTTTTTCTTCGTCTCTAAATCCTCATTTATTTCTTTCTGCGACATTCCTGTAATCCTTGATATGTCCTCAAAAAATCTTGAAGTCTCGCTGTGCTTTACAATTTTGTCTTCTTCTGGAATCCATCTGTAAATAATTCTTGAAGTAGTTTCTCCTCTGCCTGATTCAAATTCAGAAATTTGTAGGACTCTTCTTATTCCTCTTCTTCTGTCCCTGAACATTACTACATTCAAATTAACTGCTTTCAGAAGATTATGTGGAACATCTAGAGGGGGGTTTGTTAATCTTGATATTGTTTCTGCCGAGGAATCTGCATGCACTGTAGCATAAACACTATGTCCTGTATGCATCGCTTCAAACAAAACCATTGCTTCTTCTTTTCTTCGCATTTCCCCAAGAATTATTCTATCTGGTCTCATTCTTAAACAATTAACAAGCAAGTCCAGCATACTCACTTCTCCTTTTCCTTCAGGATTTGGAGTTCTTTTAACTAAAGGAGTCCAATAAAGGAAATCTGGAAGCATTAATTCTCTTGTATCCTCTACACTAATTATCCTGTGGTTCGGCGGAATAAAAGGCATGCAAGCATTTAAGAAAGAAGTTTTACCTGACGCTGTTCCTCCTGATATTAGAATATTCATTTCATATTCAATCGCGAGCCACATTAAAACAGCAGTTTCTATGTCGCATGTTTTGTTATTTATCAAATCAATTATTGTGTAAGGGTCTCTCGAGAATTTTCTTATCGTTATCGTATTCCCTTTCGTGCTTATCGGATAAAGAATCGAATTTACTCTATCCCCTGAAATAAGGTGTGCATCAAGAAGCGGAGTCAAAACAGTTATCTGTCTCCCAACTCTTCGTGCGATAATATTTGAGTAATTTGCTATTTCTTCCTCTCTAAGGATAGTCAAGTTTGTAATCAGCCAGCCATATTTCCTGTGATAAATTCTTATTGGCTCTTTTGATGTTGGTATAACTATTTCTTCAAGGTTAGGATCATTTATCAAAAATTCTATGTCCCCCAATCCCAGCATGTCCTGCATCAATCTCCCAATCAAAAATTCTTTTATGTTCTCTTTTATTGTTGGAACTTTCGATTTCAAGAGAGAACTTGCTGAATCCATAAATCTTTTTTTAATTCCTTTGAACGCATTAGGGTCTGTGATTTCTTTCATTCCTATTAAAGTAGTTGTCACGAGCTCATTTCTGACTTCTGTAAGAAGACTTTTCGTCGCTATTGAAACTTCAGGGACATTCAACTTGTAAATGACTCTCAAATTTTCCTTAGAAATCGTTACATTAACTTTTGCCTTATCAACTTCTATCTCATAAGAATCCAAAACTCCTTTTTTATTAATTATATTCTCTTCTATTTTATTTGGCTCTTCTTTAATTTTGTCAGATTTTTTTTTATCCTCTCTTTTCTTATCTTTTTTCATTCTCACCTCTTATTTATTTTATCCTTACTTTCTTCCGATAGAGATTTATCCATACTTTCATTTTTGCTCTGTTTTATTTGAATTACCGACTCCCCAAAACCAGGATAATCAATTGTAGCCAGCTCGCCAGATTCAAGTATCTTGCACCATTCCATCGCAGTTTCTTTTTTTATTTTAAAATATTTTAATATCTCCGAAACCCTAATCCTTTTTTTTCTTTTTAAAATCTCATAAAGCACATCAAGGTCTGTCTGATGAGGACCCACTTTTGTTGCAAAAGAATCTATTTTCTCATCGGGGATTCTTGCTTTATAACCATAAAAAAAGGTGTAAGATAATATTATAATTATAAAAACAAACTGAACACCAAGAAATATTTTAGAGGAGATAGACAAATCAAAAACCCTTGAAACTGCTGACTTGATAGAATTTCCCGTAAAACCTCCTCTAAAATATTCAAGATTCATATTTTTGTAAAATAAATACGCAAGATTAAGAAAAAATATAATCACTGAAATTATCACTGCTTTTGAAAACAAGCTTTTGCCCTCTTTTGCCATATTAATATACCCCCTATAATTTTATAAATCTATTGTAGGGTAATCTTTATTAATATATCCCTTTTTTAGATATTATGGAAAGAATGAAAAAAAAGGGGCAGATTAGTATAGAATATATAATCCTGGTTGGATTTATCACTTTCATTATAATAGGGACTTTAGGTATTGCTTTTTTTTATAGTGGGAGCATAAAAGACAGAATCAAGGCAATTCAGATTAACAATTTCGCAAACAAGATTATTTCAACTGCGGAATCTGTATATTATTACGGCGAGCCGTCCAAGGCGACAATTTCCCTTTATTTGCCCGAAGGAGTGAAGGAAATAGAATTTTATGAGAGAAATCTTTTAGTGACTATCCAAACATCGTCTGGGCTGGAAAAAATCGCGTTTTCAAGCAAGGTTGCTCTTGAAGGAACCATAAGCATCTTTTTCGGGATTAAGAATATAGAACTTTCAGCGCAGGGAGACAAAATAATTATAAGACAGGTTTAAAATGAAAAATAAAAGAGCCCAAAGTAGTGTAGAGTTTGCTGTTTTAGTAGGATTTATTTTACTTTTTATGATAATATTTCTCTTTGTTCTGAACAAAGAGATGTCCTATAATGTCCTTCAAAGAAGAGATATGATAATTAGTAATATACTTACTTTAGTTCAAGACGAAATAAATCTCGCTTTAAAATCCAGAGACGGCTACTTGAGAGAATTTCAGATTCCCTACAAAATTGACAATTTGAATTACAATATAAACATAATTGAAGGAAGCGTCTATGTAATCACTGAAAATAGAAAAAATTCGGGATTGCTCCCAGTCGCTCCAGTGACAGGCCAGCCGATTAAAGGAGCCAATATAATAAAAAAACAAAATGGAGTCGTTTATCTTAATGAATAAAAAAGCACAAGCAGGGGGTATTGACCTTATGATAGCAATGATTATATTTTCAATAGGTATAATTGTCTTTCTCATCTATTCTGTAAATTACTCTAAAAACCTGAAAGAAAACTACGAAACTCTTGCTTACGAAGGGAAAATCGTTTCCAATATAATTTTATCAGAAGGTTATCCTACTGAATGGAACTCCGAAAATGTTGTAAGAATTGGAATACTAACTGAAAACAAGATAGACCAGAGAAAGCTTGAAGAATTTTACAATTTGGTTCAGACAAATTATACGAGGACTAAGAGATTGTTAAATACCAGATATGATTATTATTTTTTAGTTAATAGAAAGATAATTATCGGCTCTGAAGAAATTGAAGGTTTTGGAAAGCCAGATGTAGATTTTAGGAATATAAATTCAAAAAATTTAGTCAAAATAACCCGAGCTTCAATTTACAAAAATAAAATTGTGACAGTTTATGTCTATGTTTGGGAATGATGAACTCAAAAAAAAGCGTTTTCTTCAGCATTGACGCCTTAATAGCTCTGATTATAATATTTATGACAATTATTGTTGCTTTCCCGTTGATTAACCACTACGAGCACGAAGATTTCATAGAAAGTGATATTCTTGTAATATTCTCATCGCTGAAAATAGGTGAAGTGGACAACGGCTTTGTGAAAGGATTGATAGCCGAAGGGAAGATTTCAAACTTAAATAATTCTATTATAGAATCAATCGGCGAACTTTATATAAAAGATATTGAACTGGCAAAAGTGACTGCGCAGTCACTGATTGAAGAGTTAGATATAAATGGTAACATAGGAATATGGTACGACGATGACCTTCTTGCATCAGTGAATTCCACAAGTTTTGAATCTGCAAAAAATGTTAGAGTTGAAAGGCAGATTATAAGTGGAATAAAAAAAGGAGAAGATATAAAAGGTTTTGTCGCAAAAGCGTGGCTGAAAAAAATTTCTGAGAAAAAAAACTCTTTGTTTCTGAAAGGAGACTTCGTTTGTGGAGGCTGGAAAACTTACTCTTGGGGTAATTACTGTTCAGTTCTTGCCAATAAAATTTATTATGATTTTGAACTCCCGCCGGATGCTGAAATAGTCGATTCATCATGGCTTCTTGAGGGCTCTTGGGTTAATCAATACGCACAGGCATTTGTCAACGACAATAAAATATACGACGGAACAATCAGTTATTACAGAATTTTCAACATTACTTCTTATTTGAACCCTGGAAAAAATTTTCTCTACTTTTACAGCACTCAGGGTGGCGACGATGGGGCGTCTCATATAGTAGTTGATTACAAAATTCCTGAAATGCAAACTTTTAAGCACATAAAAAAATTTCCGTTTAATGTCATTGAGACAAAATCCGTGCTTCATTACGAAAAGTCAATATTCGTGCCGGCGGAAATTTCCACGATTAATGTTTCAGTAAATTCTTCTGTTGATGTTACACTTTCATTCAAAAAAGGAAACCAAAGGGTTGTTATAGGGAAAAAATACTCTTCTGAGAATTTTGTTCATTTTTCAGATTCAGAAATAAAAAACTCTCTAAATTTAATAGGAATAAATTACCACGACCTTAATGATGAATATTTCTTCTTTGTGCTGGATGTAGGGGAAGACATTACCGGTCAGAATGTCGTCTTGGGGAGAAACTCTTATGTTGAAATTGATTCTGCGGAAATAAAAATTCCTTATGGGACTATTGATATAAATCAAGAAATTCCTATCGCCAGTGTTTCAAATAACTTACAAAACACATTTTATAGAAGTCTCGTCTGGGAATTTTTTCTTCCTGTCAATGCAGTTCCAATTTTAGCAGACTGGCAGTTGGGATGGCTTTCAACATCAGGAAGCGAGACAAGCCAAAAGGCTGGCGCGAACTTGATTGTATTATATAACTCCCCGCCAGATACTTACATAAAATCCTTCAGCAGATTCGGGTACACTCCTAAAAAAATAGCAGGAGTTTTCAGTGAAGGAAAAAATAATTTCACTTTAAATTTCGGAGAGGGCTACGGGGTCTCAAACGAAGCTTCATATGGCTATCTAATTTATTTCATAAAAAGTTATGTAAATTACGGAAACCCAAAAGAAAAAGCGCAGGGTGGAACAAGGCTTCTTGAATTTGAGGACAATTCAACAAAGCAATTAAATCTTGGGGACTCAAGTGATCCATGGGATCCGGAAAAAGATGCGCTTGACGATGCTGTTGAAAGATTAATAAAACAGCTTGACTCAAATAACAATACCAAAATTGATTTGATTCTCGATGAAAACGAACTTGACGTCGACGCAATGGACATATCAGGAGTTCCTTTTATCTGGTCAACGGAGGTTCAGATAAGAAGATGGAGATGATTTCAAACAAAAAAGGAATTTTCTTTACTATCATAGCAATAACTTTGCTGTCATTTTTTTTAATTAGCTTCAGTTTTTATTTTATTATTCAAGACAGAAGCGCAATAAACAGAAGGATAACTACTCTAAATAATTTTGTTTTCTCTCTGGAAGAAGACATCTCTCGCCAGGGTTATATATCTGGTTATAGGGCTATACTCTCTCTTGAAGATTACATAACTTCAACAGGATCTTTTCTCGAAGACGCTGAGGACTCAATAAGAGAAACCATTCTAAATGGAACAATAAAAAATGAAACTCTTAATCTAATGGAAGGCTATAAATTGCCAGAACTGAACTCGCGAATATCTGAATTCGGAAACAAAATGAATTTGATTGTGAATTACTCTCTAAAAAATATTTCCGTTACTCAGGATGACCCGTGGAACATCAATATAGAAATGGAAATCCAAATTTTTGTCAAGGACAAAAGTGACCTCGCGTCTTGGAATAAAACAGAAAGAATTTCTTCCGTAATAGAAATAATAAACTTTGAAGACCCTTTTTATATAATCAATACTAACGGGCTTATAGTGAATAAAATAATACAGACTCCTTATGAGCCTTTTGTTTCTGAAAAAAATATTTCAAATCTTTTATTGCATGTAAATAATTCTTATTATATTGCATCCCCTCTCGCTCCGAGTTTTCTGGATAGGCTAGAAGGAAAAACTGGCGCGAATGCCAATGGGATAGAATCGTTGGTTTACCTGCCTGATTTAAGTTCTCAAGGATTGATTATACATGAAAAATCAGTCGTAGATTACATTTATTTTTCGAATAGTGAGGAGGAGCCTTATCTCATTGAAGGGATGCCATCATGGTTCAGATTGGACGAACCTCATCTGGATATTTACGGAGCAAGAGATTTAATATGACACAAAACCCTGAATGAATCCTCCGATATCAACTTTTTCAGAATTATCAATAATATATGATATTAAAACTTCCTCGTTGAAAAAATTTTCTCTGTTGTTGCACGGAAAAACAAAATCCTTTTCCTCATTGTTTTCTATCATCTTAAAAATCTCTAAACCAC
Source organism: Candidatus Woesearchaeota archaeon (assembly GCA_964611235.1). GTDB lineage: Archaea > Nanobdellota > Nanobdellia > Pacearchaeales > GW2011-AR1 > JAGVXH01. The sequence goes on along the minus strand of CAZSWH010000001.1, from coordinate 25,052 downwards.
ATTTTTCAATTCTTATTACTACCCCAATCTTTTTCCCAATTTCGTTTTTTATTTTTATTGAAACTTCATTTGGACTTATGTAGTTCACACTACAAATTATATCAGGGAGATTTCCGGGACGGATAAGAATACACTCTAATTCTCTTTCAGGACTTTCGTTCAATGGTGACTCTCTTTCTCCATCATTTCCATTTCTAATCCCTTCTACTCCTAAAGATTCTGTTTCTTCAATCTCACTTCCTCCATTGGTCTGATTATTGTCATCAGAAGATTTTTCCTCATCACCAAAACTTGTTTTTCCGGATTCAAACTTGCTTCCGACGGGAAAATTATTTTTTAAATCCAAAAATGAATCTCTAAAAAAGAACAAAGTTAGAGATAGAACCAGAAGAATCAAGAATATGATAATTAAAACAAATTTTTTCATTTTTATAATTGCCTTAAAAAGTATTTAAATTTTTCTTTACATAGTTACATGACTCAAAAACAACAGGCTTATAAATCTCAGCAGAGGTAAGTAATACAAATAATAAAATGAAAATTAAAAAGAAGGGTAATCCTAAATCAAAAATTTGTTTTTTCGGCAACTTCCCTCCGAGAGAGTGCGGTATAGCTACCTTTACTGAAGACCTTATTAACTCAATGAATAAAAGATTTAATCCAAAACTTAAGTCTGAAGTTATTGCAATAAATGATGAAGAAGGAATTTATAATTATAATAAAAAAGTGATTTTTCAAGTGAATAGGGAGGACATAGGGGATTTTATTAATATAGCTAAGGAAATAAACAAATCTGAAGATATCAAACTTGTGTGTATACAGCATGAGTTTGGAATTTTTGGAGGGGAATATGGGAGTTATCTTATTCCTTTTTTAGAAACAATTAAGAAACCTGTTGTAATTACTTTTCACAGTATTCTGCCCAAGCCAGATGAATTAAAGAAAAAAATCGTTAAATTTATTGCGTCAAAAGTTTCCGCGATTATAGTAATGGCAAATAGTGCGATAAAAATACTAAATAAAGATTATGATATTGAAAGAGAAAAAATACATGTGGTTCATCATGGCATTCCAAATGTCAGATTTAGCAGTCAGGAAAAATTTAAGGAAAAATTAAACCTCCATAAAAAAATTGTTTTGTCTACTTTTGGTTTATTGAGCCGAGGAAAAGGAGTTGAGTATATGATAGAAGCAATGCCAGCGTTGGTAAAAAAATATCCTAATCTTATTTATCTTATAATTGGTGAGACACACCCAGTAGTTAGGGAAGAAGAAGGTGAATCTTACAGAAAAGAGCTTATGCAAAAGATAAAAAATCTTGGTCTTAAGAAGAATGTTAAATTTTATAATAAATACCTTAGTCTCAAAGAAATAATTTATTATCTCTTGGCTTCAGACATTTATGTTTGTGCTAATCTGGAGAAAAACCAAATAGTAAGTGGGACATTATCTTATGCTATGGGATGCGGCAGATGTGTTGTTTCTACACCAAGCACTTATGCAAAAGAAATCTTATCAAATGGTAGAGGAATTTTAGTTAAATTAAAGAATTCAGAATCTTATGCAAAGGAGATTGACAAAATTCTTTCTAATAAAAATTTGAGATTAGAAATTGAAAAAAGTGCATATTCCTATACTAGAAAGATGACATGGTTAAATGTCTCTGCTAAATATCTGAATATTTTTAACAGCATCATAAAATTAAGAGAAGATATAACTGAGGAATATCCTGCAATAAAACTAAGCCACATACAGAAATCAACGACAGATTTCGGAATTCTTCAGTTTTCAAAATTTTCAACTCCGGATTATGAATCAGGATACACATTAGATGATAATGCAAGAGCATTAATAACAACAGTTTTACATTATAAACTTTTTAATGATTCCTTATCTTTTAATCTTTCAAAAGTTTATCTCAACTTTATTGAAAGAATGCAAATGGAAAATGGAAAGTTCAATGATTTTTTACAAAATAAAGAAATAAAGACGAGTGAAGATGCTTTCGGTAGAACATTATGGGCTTTAGGATTTTTAATAGATAACTCAAAAGATTCAGAGATGGTCTGCAAAGCGAGAAAAATTTTTGATAAATCTTCTGAAATAATTAATGTTTTAAATTCCCCAAGAGCATTTGCCTTTTCAATAATCGGATTATGTTATTATTACAATAAATTCCAGAATCAAAAATATTTTGATAAGATTAAAAAATTAGCAGATTCTTTATCTGACTTATATGACCATAATTCTTCTAAAGATTGGCAATGGATTGAGAGTTATTTAACTTATGCTAATTCTAAAATTCCTGAGTCACTATTTTTTGCGTATAAGGTTATCCGGGATGAAAGATACCTTAATATCGCGAAGGATACTCTTAACTTCCTGACAGAAGTTCTCTTTAAAAATGAATGCCTTTTTCTTATTGGACAAAACGGATGGTTCAATCGGAACGGAGAAAGAGCTTACTTTGACCAGCAACCTATTGACGCTTCTTATCTTGTGCAGACCTATCTTATTGCTTATGAAATAACAAAAGAAGAAGAATATTACAAAAGGGCAGTTCTTAGTTTCAATTGGTTTTTAGGAAGAAATCATTTAAAACAAATAATGTATGACGAGAACACAGGAGGATGTTACGACGGACTATCAGAAAATTCTATAAATTTAAATCAGGGAACAGAATCAACATTGTCTTATCTTATAGCAAGATTATCTTTAGAAGAGAAAAGATTAAATAGAAAAAAGAAATAAATTTTTAGTGCTTTCAAAGTCCTTTAATGAACCAAAAAATAAACAACGAAAAGTTTTTAAACAACAATTTCATATAAAATATAAAAGAAGATGGTAAATATTAAAATAGAAAAAAAAGGTTTATGGTTTTTAGCAGGAGTTATGGTTCTTTTGATAGCTGTTGCTTATGTAATGGCTTATGGAAGTGGAGACCCAAATGTTCATGGGCATGATGCTGGAGAAGTTGATGGTGGCAATTCTGCCTATCTTCAGTTACATGGAAAAGGCGGAGGCACCAAAAGTGAAGATTTTGTTGAGTTTCTTTCTTTGGAAGGTCCATGGGAAATTTTTCGTATTCAGATTAAATGCAAAAAAGGGGGGCTTGGCGGTTGTTATACTTCTCTGCAAATTATAGGTGATGGTGTAAAATTTGTAGAGTCTAGTCATTCGGAAAGCTGGGAAGAGATTTCTTATTTAAGTAATTTAAAAGGCTCTCAGTCACTTAAAATTAAATATAAAATTGGAAATGATAAAGACACAGCCGGAATTAATGTAATTTATGGTAATTAGCATGCAAAAAGAAGATGGTAAATATTAAAATAAAAAAAAGCTAATTATTATTGTATGCAGATATTTGGAAACAGAGAATTACCAAAAGATATATAAAAGAAAATAGTTTTTTTAGTTTATGGTAAAAGTGGTGTGGATTTCAAGTTATCTGCCTCGTTCGTGCGGTATTGCTTATTATTCTAGACATTATATTTCTGCTTTGAAAAACTTTGCAGAGAAAAATAAAAAAAATTTCTCAGTGAAAATTATTGCTCACACAGACGCTAAAAAATCTGATTATCCTATTATTAATTTGAAAAATAAAAAGTGGCACTACAATGTGCTCAAAATCATAAAAAAAGAAATGCCTGACATTGTTCATATACAACATGAATACGGGCTTTACGAAACTTATGGAGACCATAATGAGAGAGTCATAGAATTAATTAAGATGATAAAAGAAATTAAAATTCCTGTTGTGATGACTTATCACAGTGTTTATAAAAAGTTAAACAAAAATTTTTCAATATTTGTAAGCAACAGTTTAAAAGAACTTTCTGCAGGGATTTTGCATGAGAACTACCAAAAAGAATTGCTCCCAGAAAATATAGGGTGGAAGCCAAACAATGTTTATGTTTTACCTCACGGCTCAAGAGAAGATATAAAAATTAATAAAAATGAAGCGAAAAAAGGTTTTGGTTATTTTTTATCAGATTTAATTGTTGGCTCTGCAGGTCTCGCGAGTGATAGAAAGGGATATAGAACTCTAATTAGCCAATGGCCAAAAGTAGTCAAAAAATTTCCTAACGCAAAACTTTCTCTTGAATTAAAACCAGAATCAGCAGAAGAAACGAGAATTTATTTGGAAAAAGTATTTCAATCGATTATGGAAAGTCCTGTAAGCAAGAATATAGATATTTCTGTAAGAGATTATAATGAAATGGCTTTTTACAGAAAATTAAAGAGTTTTGATATCCTTGTGCTTCCATACAAAAGCGAAAGCCAGTCAGGAGTTCTCGCACACGGACTTTCAGTAGGAGCACCTATAATAGCGACGGATATAGAAGGTCTTGGAGCAGAGATAAGAAACAGTAAAGCAGGACTGGCTGTAAAAAACCGCGCCAAGTTCTATAAAGCAATTATAAAACTTCTCAGGAATAAAAAAATGAGAGATAAATTTTCAAAGAATGCAGAGGAATATGTCAAGAAGGTCAATGGATGGAGCATTATTGCAAAAAAAACTTTTGAGATTTACGGGGAGTTTTAGTAAAACGAAATAGATTGGTTACACGAAGTATATATTTTTTTACTAAATTTTATAAGTTTTTATAATGAAAACTTTTACCACCCAATTTAAATGAATTTTTCTGAGATAACTTTAAAAATAATCATTTAGTAAGTTGACTATGGCATTCCAAAAAGTATTAAAAGTTCCTAAAGGAATTTTAAAAGGAATAGAAGGTGTAAGATTTTTATTAGAAGAAGATTTAAAAGATTTAATCTCAAAAAAACACGAATTACTTTTTTTCTTAGAAACTAGGAGGTATTATTTTCTTGATGATTATCCTTTTATGGGAAGTTTTGAAAGAAGGTTAGGTTCTTCAAGAATAGAAGGACCCTTTGAAACGACTCCTAAAATTAAAGAACAAATAGCAAGAGGTTATTTAGAATCTGAAAAAAATGTTTTAGAACTTTTAGTTCCATCAAACATTATGCCTGTAACTTTTCAGGCAGTAACTTACGCAAGTTATGGAACTGTTATAGATGAAAATAGTAGAAGATATTTAGGATCTGTTTCTGGAGATAGAATTAATCCAGATAAGATATGGGAAATAGGAAATAGAATCTTAGAAGATCTTCATAAAAGAGGAGCTAAAATAGAACAACCAAATGACTCATGCTATACAACAACTTTAGAAAATTGTTTAATTAGATTTAGTTTGGCTAAATCCAATCCTTATCCTTGGGTAGAAATGGCTATTTTTGGAAGAGGAGAAACGCCCTTACAATTGATGGGAGAATTAGGTGTTTATAAAATTAGTGAACAGTTCCATTCTAATAAAGATATTGGTATTAAAAGTACAACAAAAAGGGGTCTATCATATAATCTTTCTTTAAATGGAAAAAGTATTTCAGATGTGCTAAATTCTGAAAACGTAGTAATATAATAAAAGTTATTAATTTTCTCCAAAAAATATATCCTCGTGTTTACACCGACTAAATCGCAGGTTCAATTTTAATCTTACTTTTATAACTAAAAACTTTTAAAACCACTGCAAACCTTTCCAATCAAATTTGAAATCTATAATCCCTTTTTTAAAAGTTCTTTTTAATTTCTTTTTGTCCCCAAAGAATAAAATGCTCCCGCCGTTTCCAGAGCCGCAGACCTTTGCAGCCACTGCTCCATTTTTCATTCCTTTATCAATATAATCCTGCACCAACTTTGGGATTGTTTCTTTTGCTAATTGTCTTCTTTGTCCTGTTTCCTTATTGAGCAGTTCAGCGAATTTTTCTAAATTGGAATTTTCAAGAGCTTTTTTCATTTCTAAAGCAATTTTTTTAATTTCAAGCAGAGCTTTTACGTTAGTTTCTTTTTTCAAATTATCTATCATTAATTTATTTGCATCTCCTGAAAAATGAGGTTTCCCTACATAAAGAATCACAAGAGAATCTTCTAACTTCTGAATTATTTTTTTATTCATTTTAACTTTTTTTATTGTTACTTTATTTTTATTGAATAACATTAAATTTATTCCTCCAAGAGCAGCTGCATATTGGTCTTGTTTTCCTCCGACTAATCCTTGGCTTTGCTCAAGTTTGTAAACATTTTCAGCGAGCCCTTTTTTATCTTTTATTTTGCTTATCAGAGCGAGCCAGACCAAATTCATAGCGCCGCTTGTTCCTAAACCAGAAGAAGTTGGAATATCTGCGTGATATTCTAAAGAAACCTTTTTATCATCTGAAATTAATTCTCCGTAAACGTATTTATTTATTGAGCAATTTAGGACAGCTCCTCCGTATCTCTCAGCAAAATATTTTATATCTGTTGTTCCGCCGGCAAAATCAATTCTAACAGGTGCTTTTACTTTTTTTACTTTCATTTTACTAATAAACTTGCTCCGAGAATTCCTGGATGTTCTAGTTTGCTCCAAATAATTTTAGTTTTTCTCTGGAGAATTATATATTTTTTCGCGTTCTCCCTAATCATCTTTAAATATTTTTTTCCAGATTCTTTTACTCCTCCGCTTAGAATAACAATCTCTGGGTCAAAAACATTAATCAAAGAGGCAATTCCCTGACCAAGATATTTGCTTAATTCCTGCAAAATTTCATTTGATTTTTTACTATTAATTTTTATTAAATCTGCAACGAGAAATTCTTTTCCAAAATTTTTCATTGTTAGTTCTTTTAATCGCTTCCCTGCTGCGAGTGACTCAAAATCTTTTCCATTATTAAGAACTATATGCCCTAATTCTCCTGCAAGTCCTTTCCCGGAATAAAGTTTCCTATTTACAATAATCCCTCCTCCAATTCCAGTCCCTATAGTCAGAACAATAAAATTTTTCTTTTTACATCCTAATTTTGTCTCTGCAATCGCAACACAATTGGCATCATTTGCAATTTCTGTTTTTATCTTAAATTTTCTTTCTAAAAAAATTTTCAAATTAAAATTCTTTAAGGGGAGATTTGGAGGATTTTTTATAATTCCTTTTTCTAACGGTCCTGCAGAAGCCACACCAATTCCTTTTATATCTTTATCAAACAGAGGATTTATTGAATCAATAATCCCTTTCAGAAGTTCATCCTTACTCTTTGGCGTCGGTTTTTTAATATATTTTAAAATTTTGTTGTCTTTCACAAGAGCAACTCTTAAATTTGTTCCGCCGAGATCTATTGCGATAATTTTATCTCCCATATTTATCCTCTAATCTTATTTCGTCTTTCTCGTCAAATTTACCAAAAGAAATTTCTAAAACTCTTACCTTTTTATTTCCCGCGATAATCCTATGTGGAGATTTCTTAGGAATTTTAATTATCTCTCCTTCGCTGACTTTCTTTTTTTTATTTCCCACTTGAACAATTGCCTTATCAAAGAAATACCAATTTTCTTCCCTATTTTTATGAACCTGAAGACTTAATTCCTGTTTGGAGTTTATTTCAAGAACCTTAACAGTGCATTTTTTATTTTTAACAAACTGCTTAAAACTACCCCAGGGCCTTTTTACCTCTTTCATAGTTTTCACAACTTAACAGGATTTAAATAGTTTCAGTTTTTAGACCTTTTTATAGACTCTGATTTTAAGATTACTTTGTGTTAAAATCTTGCATATCTTCACCCCACCATTGCCTTTTTTCGTTCATCCATTTTATCAAATCAATAATAACTATTACAGATAAAGAAATTAAAAACACTCCCAATAAGTATACAGGGCTGATTTCAACTAAATTAAATAAAGAGCCTACAGGAGAATAAATAAAAAATACAGTTACTAAAATTACAAATAAAGAAGCGTAAACTAAAAACTTGTTTGTAAAAGGAGACCTTGTTAAAGTAACTTTTCTAAAACTCCTAAAATTATAACTATTCATCATTGCAAAAAAAACCATTGTAAGAAAAGTCGTAGTCATTGCTTCCCCCAATCTCATAATTGAAAGTGAAAAATAAAAGACAGCCAAGGAAACAAGACTCATCACAAGTCCTGAAATTATAATCATCATAAGCAAAGGCCTGGAGATTATCTCAGATTTTTTTCTCGGTTTATAGTTCATAACATCTTTAGAGTAAGGATTAAAAGATAATGCAACCGCAGTAATTTCGTCAGAAAATATATTCATAAATAGGATTTGTATAGCAACTAAAGGAAGAGGCAGACCTAAAAGAACTGCCAAAAAAATTATTGCAACCTGTGCGAAATTAACTGAGATTTGATAAGATGAAAACTTTTGGATATTTTTAAATATAGTTCTGCCTTCTTTTATTGCATCAACAATAGTCACAAAGTTATCATCTTTTAAAGTTAAATCAGCCACAGAACGTGAAACATCAGTTCCATTTTTCCCCATTGCAATTCCTATATGAGCTTCTTTCAAAGCAGGTGCATCATTTACTCCGTCCCCTGTCATTGTGACAATCTCGCCACTAGATTTTAATGCTTTAACAATTCTTAGTTTATGCTCTGGTTTTACTCTTGCAAAGATAACAATATTTTTTACTTTATTAATCAACTCTTGGTCTGTGATTTTCTCTAAATCTTTACCTTCTAAAATTTCTCCTTTATCTAACCCTATTTGTTCAGCAATAGAAAGTGCAGTCTCTTTATTATCCCCTGTTATTATTTTTACTTTGATTCCTGCATTCTTGCATGTCACTAAAGCATCTTTTATTTCATCTCTTGGCGGGTCTTCCATTCCAACAAAACCCAAAAAAATTAGATTTTCCTCTAAATCTCCCTCTTTTATAGAATCTGTTTTTTTATAAGCAAAAGCAAGAGTTCTAAAAGAATTTGATGTCAATTTTTTATTGTAACTCAAAATATTTTTTTTATCTCTGTCTGATAATCTAAAAATTCCATTATCTCTTTGTATATATTTACATTTAAATAATAATATTTCAAGAGCTCCTTTTGAATAAACTATTCTGTTTTTTGATTCTTTCTGTAAAATAGTCATCATTTTTCTTTCAGAGGTAAATGGAATTTCCTTGTTTCTTGTTAAATAAAAATCTTCCTTGAATAATCCTGCTTTTACACCCATTATAAGTAAAGAAGCTTCTGTAGGAGCGCCGCTTATTTTATATAACTTAGCCTCGCCGGTTCTTGAAATTATTGAATCATTACATAAAACTGCTGTCTTTAAAAGAAGACTCAAGGTCTTTTCTTTTTCTGGAGTTATTTTTTTAGAATTAGAAAAGAAAAAGCCATGCCCTGAATATCCAGTGCCGGAAACATCATAGATACGATTATCTGAAAAAATTTTCCTAACAGTCATCTCTCCTTTTGTGATTGTTCCTGTTTTATCTGCACAAATTATAGTTGTTTCTCCTAATGTTTCTATTATTGACATTCTATTAACAATAGCATTTTTTCCTGCCATTCTATATGCCCCTGATGCAAGAGAAGTAATAAGCACCATCGGAAATCCTTCAGGAAATGAAGCTACACAAATTGCTATAACCATTATCAGGACTTCTATAACAAAAGGACTATCTAATGTGGATACCCTTAGAATCATAATTAAACCAGTTAGAATTGCAAAAAATGAACCTAATATAACCATATATTTCGCAATAGTATTCACTTTTTTTTGCAATGGAAGTTCCTTCTCTGTGCTTGAAATCATCCTCGCAATATGCCCAAAATGAGTATTCATTCCTATATGAATAGATTGAGCAATACATTTCCCACTAACAATAAAAGAGCCCATAAATAAAGTATTTTTTTCAGTATAATTCGTTGTGTTCTTAACTGCAACCTTTTTAACTTCTGAAGACTCCCCAGTCAATACAGCTTCATTAACGAGCAAATCTTTTTCTTCAATAACAATACAATCCGCAGGAATTTTTTCTCCATTTCTTAAAACTAAAATATCTCCAGGGACTATTTCTCTTGAATCTATTTCCTGCTCTTTTCCATCACGAATAACAACAGAAAAAGGTGTCATCATATTTTTTAAAGCCTGAATTGCTCTTTCTGCTTTATATTCCTGAATAAATCCTGCTAAAATTACCACAATAATAATACCAAGAATAACATAGGCCGTCAGTGATTTTCCGACAAAAAAAGAAAGCACCATTGCGAAAAATAAAAGATAAACAATAAAATTATTTTTTATTTGTCTCAAAAGAATCTTTAAAAGATAAACTTTTGAAATATCCTTAATTTCATTAAAACCATATTCTTTTAATCTTCTATCTGCCTCTGCAAAAGTCAATCCTCTCTTTTTAATATTCATCTTTCAGAAAAGAAACTTTGATTAATAAATATTTGGTTAACAAGAATCATTCTTTTCAACTTCGTCCAAGTCGCTTTCTGTCCTCTCAAGTGAAACAGCTGCGTCTTCTAAAACTTCTCTACATTTTCCTTTCATATTTTTTGCAGTATCTAAAACAATTTCTTCAGCAACCTTCACATGCTCTTCTGCTCTCTCAATCTCGTCTTTTTCCATAAAAATTAATAAATTATAAGTATATAAATCTTCTTAAAGTAAAACTTAATAGAAAATTATACTAAATGGAAAAAGGTGAATCTAAAACCCCCCAACCACCAGTCCTTAAAATAGAGAAATCACCCTTTTTTGTTTCTTCTTTTCTAAAAAAGAAGTTGGGCACTTTCAGTTAATTATATAAAATAGATAAAGTTTCAAGAAATATGAGAATTTTAGCACTAACTTTTGGAGGAGAATTTCCAGAAAAGAATTTATTTAAAAATCTAAAAAAAGAAAAATTTGATTTTGGAGTCGTTTCAGGAGATTTAGCTGATATAAAAAAGATTAGAGATTACTTTTTTAAATATGGAAAGAATTGGGAGAAAAATTTTTCTAAGGAAGAAATAGAGAATATAAGATTAGAAGGTGTTGAAAAGGTTAGTAATATTTGCGATAAACTAGAAAGTTTGGGAAAACCAATTTATATTGTGGGAGGTAATAATGAGTTAATAAAATATGATAGATTCAAAGAAATACTCTCGAATTATAGAAACTGTAAACTTTTAGATGATGAGTGGACTACTCATGATAACATACATATATTTGGATATTTTGATAAAGGAAGAGGAGATGAGATATCATTGCCTGGAAAAATTGATGAAAGTTTAAACTCAAAATTAAAAAAGTATAATGAAAATGTTTTACTTCTTAGCCATTATCCTCCTTTTGGAATTAGACTAGATAATCTTCCAAAAACAAACCCGGTAAGCCCCGGGGAACATATAGGTTCTACAAAGCTAAAATTTGCTCTTGAAAATGCAAGTGTCTCAATGGTTATTTGTGGACATTTAGAAGAAAATATTGGTGAAGATAAAATTAGGAAAACAAGGATAATAAACCCTGGCAGTGCAGACAAGGAAAATTATTCTTTAATTGAATTTGATGAAAAAATAGAAGACTCAAAAATTCTCTATAAATAATTCTCTTTTTGAAAGTTAATGATCTCAATCCTCTGAAAAATTTTGGTGAGTGAAACTAATTGCTTAGCCTTTTTTATAAGAATTTTTGATTTCTTTGCCGTTCGTTTATGGATTAAGCAAAGTTTTTCTATTAATTCTCACGATAATTTTTCAGTATCTTGGTAGAAAAAGGTGAAAATATTGAAATTTTAAATAGAACAAAGCATCCTTTTCAAGAATAATAGTGAGAGTAGTTTATTTCTCCACTTGAAAGAAAACTTCAAAAACAGCAATATTATTAAATAAAAAAATAAAGAGGATATAGAAAATTTTAAAAATTAATTTAATCTTATACAGTAAGATTTAAAAGTATAATCCTTGTCAATGTCTAATGAGCAAAGTAAGGATTAAATTACAAAGTGTAGAAATTGATAAATTAAATGATGTAGTCGATAAAATAAAGATTATTTCCAGCGGAGCAGGGATTCCTATTTCTGGTCCGATTCCTTTGCCGACTAAAAAACTTAAAGTGACGACAAGAAAATCTCCTTGCGGAGACGGAACAGCTACTTTTGATAGGTTTGAAATGCGAATTCATAAAAGAATAATAGACCTTCCTTCCAATGATAAAATTCTCCATAACATAATGCGAATTTCCATACCGAGAACAGTTAAAATAAAAATTGAGATGGTTGATTAAACTAAAAATGTTTGGATAAATCCTAAATTTTTTTTAATTCTATAAATAAAAAGCAATTATCACAAATCTTAAAAGCTTCTTAATTTTATAATTTTGTGCCCATGTCGCATAGTGGTATTGCACGAGACTGGAAATCTCGGCCCTTCGGGGCGCCCAGGTTCGATTCCTGGCGTGGGCGTTTCAAACAATGCGTAATGCTCTTTAAGGCGGGTTTAAATATCAAAAACCTGCTCAACAAGAGAAATAAAAAAATAGATTAGCAAATAAGGGGTTTAAACGGTACCTATAACAACTTATTAATATATCACTTTAAGTATGTCATTAAGAATTAAAGAATAAGGGCACCAAACTTTCTATCCAACGCCCAAATAATGTATTAAATCTTGGCTAAAATAATAAAGAAATACTTAAAAACTATTTGAGAATTAAATTTGCATGCTTAATAAGAACAATTGGTTATCAAAATATGATTCTATTGAAATTGTTGAATCAACAAATAAATTAGGAGATTGGATATTTAAATTACCCCTAATAAACTCTATTCATCATAAATTTGGAAAGAAAATTTATTTTAAAGGAAACGAGGATTTCCTTCTTCTTCCTTTTATGAAGAGAGGTTCTTCAAGTAAAAAGAGTCTAAAGATCTTATTAACACGTAAGGATCTTCCTTCACCAAAAATTAATGGTGATATTATAGAAATCTACAGAAATAGTAAGAATAAGGAAGTAGTTTTTATAAAGTTTAAAGATTTTAATAGAGAGAGAAAATTTTCTTCTCTTTTTGAGGAAGAAAGAGTAGAAGAAATAACTAACTTTCTTGGTTTTGTTTATCTTCCACAAAAAGTTCCAAAGTTAAATCTTTCCAAGAAAAATGCTATTCTCAATTTTAATGTTGGAGAAAATAATGAAGAAAGGCTTGATATAAATTTAGAAGAAATTAAAAAATCTCTAGAATTTTTAGATCTTAATAGATTTAAAATCAAATTAATTTGCCAAAAGAACTCTAAAAATAAAATCAATGAATTTATATTAAAAAATTGTCCTTTTGTCAAGTGTAAGTTCACATATTCTCTAAAGGAAGCTATAAAAACAATTAATCAATATCAGTTATATTTTGGTGTTGATTGTGGCCTCTCACATTATATGGCTTTAAAAGGAAAATTAGTTTTTAGTCTATTCTCCAAGAAATTCCATGGGCAAACACCTCTTTTTAGAAGTTCTCTTTCTAATGATCTTTCCTTTTTTGGAGATTCCTTATTTTATGGAGAATTAATTAAATATCTTGAAATTCTTATTTCGAAGAATAAACAATTAAATTATCTTTTTTCTAGAAAAGAAAGATTTTCTGATAATTATTATATATTTGGAGAATTTTATGACAAATTTGATAATGAATCTAAGCTATTAAGACTAATTTTTCAAATAAATAAACAATTTATAGAATATTTTGATAATGCTGGAATTTTTTTACCAGACAGAGTATATGAAATAAAATACTCTGAAATCGCTCCAAAAATCAAATCTCTAATATGGTTAGATCAAAAAAAGATTATAGATGAATTACAAGAATTTTTAGATGGGTTAGACGCAAATCTGAGAGAAAGTATATCACTATGGGCAAAGCCATGTTCCTTTTTTTATAAGACTGCTTTACATAGAAAATCAAGTGATATTGATAATATGAGGATTTTATTTCAAGATAGAAATATTAGCAATAAAAGGAAGGAAAAAGTAATAAGAGGATTGTGCTCTGTTCTTAACAGAAATAATCTTGCAATCAAAGAACCTCATCAGAGACCTCTAGAGGTTAAATCTAAACCGAACGGCAATGTAATTGAAATAATTTCTAGGGGGATTGTTAATAAAAATATTCCAGAAATACGACCTTCAGATAATAAAAATTTTGAGAGATATGAGAGTAGATTAAAATTAAAAGTAATTATGGGAAACTTAAGCCCCAACTTTAACCAAATTGGATTGAAAGATTTCTTGGTAAAGGAATTAAAAGTAATCTTCAAAAATAAATCTGCTTTAATGCCTAGTTTGGATTTCTTTTACAAGATGGAGGCTATTTTAGAAAAATTTGCTCCTTTTGGAACTGCTCCAGAGATAAATATTTATACTAATAGAAAAGAGTCAACTAAAGTTTTAAATCAAATAGAGCTTCTAATGAACTTAGGAATTGTATATTACAACTATCCTAAATTATATCTTTTATGGGATACGCGTCGCCCCCAACATGGGTGGTTTGTACCTTTAAACTTCTATTTGGAAGGGATTAATCTTTCTAATATCAAAAAGAGATTAGCTACTTGCTTTGGAAATAATATTTTTTCTAGAGGTCCTTATAAATATTTAAAAAAATTACATAAAAATCCACATATTTCCACTTTGTTTAAATCCCTTAAATCAAATAGTAATCTTGTTACTATGGAAGCTTATAATTTTTTAAGAAACTTTATCCAGAAAAATAATGAAATAATAAAAGAAGTTTATAAAATGGCAAGAAAACAAGTGAATAAAGAAGAAGATAATTGTGACTCTTCTAAAAATAAAATTATCCATCTTTGTAGACTCTTAGTATTTCAAAATCAAGACAAATTTGATAAAGAAAGAAAATTTTTAAATTTTAGTCCTTTAACCAACCATTCTAGGTACAATCTTTTTACTGATATAGTTTTCAGTAATAATGGTTTTCCATCAAATATTTTTGAAAAAATTACAACAAGTAAAAAAACCATTTCAAATGAGTTCTTGATAGACACTATTTGTAAAATTTATAACCTTAGCCTCTTTAAAGAAAATCTTGAAAATATGATTCCAAAAAAACTGATCAGAAGTATAGATGAAAAGATATTATATCTTATTTTTGCAAGAATTGGGGGTTTGCTTAATGGCCCTAAAAAACAAAAAAATGATTGCCAGATTTTTTTATCAGAGGTAAACTTTCAGAATCTTAAAGCTAAAGATATTCTAGAATTTACTAAAAAGCATAATATTAATTTAAAGTTTCCTCAAAATCTAAATTTGGAATCTCTTGCTTTAAAGGAGATTAACAAATCTTATATAACCAGACAATTAAAAAGAAATCTGCTTAAAAAAGCTAATGAACTAAAAAACTTCTTTCACACTAATAAAGATATTTTAAATAAATTGCAAGACACTTTTGGTTTAATCTCTAAAATAGATTATAGAAGAAAGGAGAGCTACCAAGAACTTTTAAGAGGTTCTCAAAAATCAAATGTAATTTTTAAAGGATCTTCTACCTTTGTTTTTTCCAAAAATAAATTTGTTACGTATCTTGGAGAGTTAGATGGAATTATTTTTTGTTTTATGAGAAAAAAAGTAATGGACATTATCGGAGCTAAAATTCTTTTTTCAGCAGGAGAGTGGGGGGTGGTAATCCCCCAAGATCTTATTAGATTATACACCCGCTTTTCTTCAATCTTTCCAGAGCCAAATTTTACTTCTTATAAAGAATTATATCTTGGGCAAAAAATAATTTTATTTGATAAAGAATATGTTGTTGAAGAAATATCTGGAGAGGGTAACTTTTCTGTTGTTTATGGTGTTTCTAGAAATGGAACAAAAATATGTGTAAAAGTCGGGCTCATGGATTTTTTAAGCGAAAATGTTTTAGGAACTAAACTTTTTAAGGTGAGTAACCTCTTTTCTAACTATTTGGGTTATGATAAAAATCTTTGTGCAAATATTATAGAATACGCTAAAGGAAACGTATTAAGGGAATCAAAGATTAATTTAGAAACAAAAGTATTGAAAAATATTTTTTCAAAGCTTGTTAAATGTTATAAAGAAGGTTTTGGACATGGGGACCTAAACATAAACAACATAATATTAAATGATAAAGACCCTATAAAGATTATAGATCCAGCATGGTTTTATGAGTCTGAAAAGGCTTTAGCCCAAGATATTGTAGGGATTTTAAGAATCATTTATTTCAATTCATACAAAAGAAGGTTTAGGGGATACTGGGAAGTAAGAACTAAAGTAATAGAAAGCAACAAACCTCTTGATGTTGCATTTTTAGGAATTTATTCACTTGACTTTGACAAAAAAATACTTAATCAATTTAGGGATATTATTGGTAATAAAGAGGATATTTTGAAATTGAGATGGGTCTAAAAATTTCTAAACCAATAGAAATTAATCCAGAAGCTAAAAAGATAAGCACTCCTGAGCCAATTGCACATCATATTGCTAAGCAATTAAGAAAATTTAATAATACAGTAGAACTTTGTTGTGGGGTTGGTACCATTTCAATACAATTGGCTAAAATAATCCCTAAAGTTTATGGAATAGATATTAATAATAAAAAAATAATATCTGCTAAAAATAATGCTAAAATGTATAATATAGAAAACAAGACCCAATTTATCTTGGGGGATGTTCTGAACAAACAACTTCTTAAAAAAATTAAAGCAGAAGTAGCAATTCTTGATCCAAGTTGGACTACTTCGGATGGAACTTATGCCAAAGGACCAGAATTTACCACCCCAAATCTAACTAAATTGTGGGAGTTAATTGAAATTAATATTACAAAAAATATAGTAATTCGGGTCCCTCCGACCTTTACTAAAGGAATATTGAATAAATTTGGTGTTTGTAGAGTAGAAAATATCTATTGGAATGATATTTTAAAATTTAAAATAGCTTATTTTTTAGAAAGTACAAAAAAATATCAAAAGAAAGATCTTTTCTTTTAATATAGAACAACTTTAAAAAATTTTTCTCTTCTTTACTAATCAAGTAGCGGTCTCATTTTAAAAAGTCAGATTACTTTAATGAGTTAAGATAAAATAAAGGGCGTTAAACCTTTTCTAACTGTACGGCGTGGGCGTCTAAGGTCACGAAATAAAGAATTAAACCTCGGTTCGATTTCTGGCGAGCAATGTGTTGAAATAGTTTTAGTTGAAATTAAAAAAGTTTATTTAACCATTCCATTCTGCGTGCCCGAACTGAACGAGCAAGTCGTAGTCAGATTTTGGGATATCACAAGAACCGAAACACGAGCCAAGCCAAATTTTTATATGAGTATTCGTTTTTCTTTCAAGAAATTCTACAATAGGAACTGCCCATGGTTTTAATCCGTCGGGAAACTGAAGCAAAACAGATTTAGCCCCTGAGCTTTTTATTTTCTCAACAATTTCCTCAAAATTAATCTCATAATCTTTTTCTAAATCTTCCAATTCAAATTTCATAAAAACAAGATAATTCTAAAACTTAAAAACCTATCTCCCAACAGTTAACTTATTAATATGCTAAGGATTAAAATTTTCTAAAAGAATTAATCAACTCCAGTAATTTCTCCCTCGCAACTTTAAAGTCCGCCCTTCTCCCTGATAATTTCATAACTTGCCCTATTAGGAAATTCAAACTCGCTTCTTTGCCATTTTTGTATTCTTCAACAATGCGCGGGTTTTCATCAATAACTTGTCTGCATAAATTCCCTACTGCCTCGTCATTTATTTTATCTATGTCACCTTTCTCTTTTACTGAAAAACTTTTTGGGATGAAATCATTCATTATCTGTTTTGCTTTCAGGACAGTTATCTTTTTTGAATTTACTAGTTTTATCAATTCAGATAAATGCAATGGTTTTATGTCAACGTCTTCGTCTTCAAGAGTTTTCTTGTTGTAATTAAGAATTCTCAGAAGTTCAATTGTTATCCAAGATATATCATCTCTGATGTTAATATTTTCATTAATGAGTTCTTCAACAAACTCAACAAGCTCGAGATTCTTCGTAAGAATTTTAGCATCCTTCTCTTTAATCTTAAATTTAGAAATTAACTTACCCAATTTCTTGTCAGGCATTTCAGGTAATTTTTTTTTCATTTCATTTATTTTTTTTTCATTTATTTTTAAAATAGGGAGGTCAGGATCTGGAATAAAACGATAGTCTGCGGCTCCTTCTTTCTCCCTCATTTTAATTGTCCTGCCAAGTTTTTCATCAAAAGTCAAAGTTTCTCTTTTTTGCTCAATTTTTTCTTTATAATTTTCACTTTGCCTTGCAATTTCATAATCTATAGCCTTATGGATTTTTTCTAGAGAATTTAAGTTTTTCATTTCAACTCTGTCGCCATAAGTAGAAACATTAACATCAACTTTTATCCCTGCGTTTTTTCTTATAGATTTTATATACAACAAAAAAAGAATAAGAGCCTTCAACCATTCTACAACTTGTTCTGCTGATGAAAATTCTGGCTCTGTCACAATTTCTATTAAAGGAAAACCGCTTCGGTTATAATTTATTTTCCCGTTTTCAGGATTCCATTGTGCAGGGTCTTCTTCCAAATGCGCTTCTGCAATATTTATCCCTTTAAATTTTCCTCCAACTGCACAGGGTGTTGAGTGAGGTCCAGAAATTGTGTTCTGATAACCTTTCGGCAAATCCGCCCAATTATAATGTTTTCTCTGCCAAGTCCAATTTTTATTTATCTTTGATTTGAGGATTAAAGCTATTTGGATTAATTTATTGACAGCTGATTCATTTGGTGCCATAGGTTTGCTCCCTGGCTGACCTGTGCAGATAGGACAGACATTTATATTAGGCAAATCATCTTCTGAAACCTTGCACTTGCAAAAAAGTTTTTCTTTAGTGTTAAGATAGCCATGAACTTCTAGCCCAATTTTTATTGGAAAATTTTTTCCTTCTTTTTGCATAGATTAAATAGATTACTGACATTTAATAAGTTTTTTATACTTCCAATTCTTCCCATTAGCATGGACAAACAGCAATTAATTCATGAATTAGAATTTTGTTTAAAGTTATGGGAAGAAAAAGGTTATTGTAAGTTTGGTAAATTAACAAAGTGCGAGCAATGTGCAGCCCCTTATCTTTTATTAAAATTAATAAATAATAAGTTAATTCAGGAGGATGATGTTGTAAGATTAACTTTGGAAGATTGGAAATTAAAACTGCAAGAGTTGAAAAATGAAAATTAAAGAATTTAATATAGGAGACAAGGTTATCATCAAGACAAGAGAAAGACAGTTCTCTGGAGCTATTTTAGAAAGTTACACCCCAGAAATAATTCTTTTAAAACTTAATTCAGGATATAATATCGGAATTCGTGAGTCAGAAATTCTGGGCGCTGAGATTGTTGAGATCCCAAAGCCGAAGGAAAAGAAAAAAATTGAATTAAAGGAAAACGAGAAATTAAGAAATGTTGCAATAATAATTACTGGTGGAACAATTTCTTCAAGGCTTGACCCAAAAACAGGGGGAGTCATATCAACAGATGCAGAAGAAATATTTAATATTGCTCCTGAAATAAAAGATATATGCAATATTGTAAGGATTGAAAAGCCATTTATGAAATGGTCTGAAAATATGTCTTTTTCAGATTGGAAAAAAATCGCAGAGGTTTGTAAATCTCTCCTTAAGGAAAAGAATGTGGATGGAATAATAATAACTCATGGAACAGACTTTTTGCATTATACCTCTTCAGCACTTTCATTTTTCCTTCAGAAAATAAATAAACCCATCGCTTTAACATATTCTCAGCGTTCAATAGATAGGGGTTCTACCGACGCTGCTTTGAATTTAATTTGCTCTGCAAAATACGCTGTTTCAGATATTGCAGAAATATCACTAATTGGGCATAAAGATTTAAATGACAAATATTGTCTCGCGATGCCTGGCACGAAAGTCCGAAAAATGCACACTTCAAGAAGAGACGCTTTTAAAATTATTAATAGCGAACCTTTTTCAGAGATCTCCAAAGATAATTTTAGAATTTTAAAAAGCTTTAATGCAAGAAGAAATGATACAAAAATAAATTTTGACCCTAAATATTCTGAAAAGGTAGCCCTTATTAAAATTTACCCTGGGCAAGACCCCGCAATAATTGAATATTATAAAAAAGAAAAATATTTAGGGATTGTTTTTGAAATCACAGGGATTGGACAGGTTCCGTCTGGGGAATCAAAATTTAATTGGCTTCCTAAAATTAGAAAAGCAATTGAAAACGGAATGACGCTCTGTGCGGCTCCACAAACGATTTATGGGAGATTAAATCCTAATATTTATTCGGCTGGGAGAGAATTGAAGAAAACAGGAATAATCTTTCTTGAGGATATTCTCCCAGAAACTGCTTTTGTAAAACTTGCTTGGGTTCTCGGTCATAAGGCGTGGGCAAAAGACAAAATAAAAATCAGAGAAAAAATGCTTGAAAATATTTCAGGCGAATTTTCAGATAGATTGAGGGAATAATCTCTATTTTCTCCAGACAAAAAGTCTGACTTTTTTTGGGTCATACTCTATTAAATCAGTAGAGATAACTGTCTCTTCAACAAATATTTCTTTGTCTGCTGTTGCAATAAATATATCGTCATTAATTTTACAAGGTGTATAAATTGACAGATTACAAATCTTTAAAGAAAAATTTAAATAAAGAGGCATCTTTGTTTCTACATAATTTATAAGATTGCCATAAGTTTCATTTAGGACATCTGACCTTAAATCACTATCAGAAGATATATCCATCAATATTTTTTTTTGCAAACCAGAAACTTCTTTATCTATATCTACTCTTTTTGGCTGTCCAGAATAAACCATAATCAAAACACTGCTGATGATTAAAATCGCCACTGTTGCTTCTAAAATTTTTATCCACCCTTTTTTATTCATTAGCAAATCGCAGATTTGATTAGAACTGACTTGTTCAGTTCACAATCTTTCTTATCTGCCTCCAATATTTTATTTACCATTAGTAAAAACATCAGACGAAAAGTTTTTACTTCGCAAGGGCTCTGCCATTGCACAATCTTTCTTATCTGCCTCCAATATTTTATTTACCATATCTTCAAAGTAAATTCTGCATTTATTATATTTCCATTTGATTTCAGGACTTTAAAATAATAATTACATACAAAGACTTCTGCTGAGGGTGGAGATGCTCTATTCATATTAATTTCCGGCAAATCTTTAGAGACAATCGCAAAATCAAATACTTTCGGGATTCCTAAATCTTGTTTAAATCCTTCATAATTATCTGAATAACTTTTGTTTAAATTAATTAAGGAATTATAAGATAAAACTTTTCTATTCAAAACACTTCCTATTTTATAATCGTCTAATTCCATGCAGGAAGGATCTAAAATTTCATCTTCAAACTCAGGGGAAATAGAAATTTTAAAATAACTTTCATTCAAATTCCCCAAACCTTTTGAGATTTTTAATATTCCATCAGAACTTAAACTTGAACTAACTTCATTATCTGAGAGATTTTCAACAAAAGAATTGCTAAAACCCATTTTAAAAAAATCAATTTCATTAGATAGATTAATAGAAAAACAACTCATATTTGGAGGAAAAGAAGTATAATTTGCTTCTAAAAAAAATGTTGTCAAGTTTGTTGAAGTATTCTTTTCAAAAGAATCTGCAAGACCTCTCATTAGAGATTCTGGCATTGATTTTGTGTCATAAGGTTTTAAAAATAAAAAAATAAAAAATACAAACCCAACAAAAAAGACAAAAGAAAGTATTATCTCCAAATGTCCTGAACCTTTAATATTTAACATTAAACCTCTTTTAAACATATAATTTTATAATTTGATAGTTTAAATAAGTTATGTCATTTGTCTATTAGAACATTAAAGATCTGGGAAGATTGTTTATAGAAAGAGGAGAAAAGATCTATAAGGTAGGGATTATTTAATAAGAGGAATTAAAAATTATTGGAGAATCTTTCTTAAAAACAAATCATTTATTTTAGAAAAAAGAAAAATTGACAAGGGAAATAAAACTATTGTTGCATATTTTATTAGAGGCAAAGATAACTTTAAATAATCCTTGAGATTAATAATTAAAAGATGGTGAATGTAGCGATTAATGGGTTTGGGAGAATTGGCAAGGTAGTTTTAAAATTATGTTTAGAGAAGAATATAAATATCGTCGCAATAAATGATTTAATCCCTATTGAAAATCTTGCTTATCTTTTGAAATATGACTCTGTTTATGGGCTTTATGAAAAGAAAGTTGAAATCGGGAAAGATTTTCTAAAGGTTGATGGAAAGAAAATTAAAATATTCAATGAACCTGACCCAGAATCTATTCCTTGGAAAAAGTTAAAAATAGATGTTGTAATTGAATCTACAGGAAGATTTACAGACAAAGAAGGTGCTCAAAAACATCTTGATGCAGGAGCAAAGAAAGTTCTTATATCAGCTCCAGCTAAATCCCCTGATGTGACAATTGTCTTGGGAGTAAACGAAAACGATTTAAAAAAAGAGCACAAGATAATCTCAATGGCGTCCTGCACAACTAACTGTCTTGCTCCTATCGCGAAAATCCTTAGCGACGATTTTGGCATAAAAAAAGGTTTTATGACGACAATTCACGCATACACAAATGACCAGAGAATTCTTGACACTGCACACAAAAAATTAAGAAGAGGGAGAGCAGGAGCAGTGAATTTTATACCAACGACTTCAGGAGCAACAACAGCAGTAGCAGAAGTTATTCCTGAACTAAAAGGAAAATTAGATGGGCTTGCAATTCGCGCCCCTATCTCCTGTGGAAGCATCGTGGATTTCGTTGCCGAACTAAACAAAAAAACTTCAGTAAAGGAAATAAACAATTCTATAAAAAAATTGGCTTCTGGAAAAATGAAAGGAATATTACAATACAGCAAGGACGAAATTGTTTCCAGTGATGTAATTAAAAATTCCAATTCCTCAATTTTTGACTCAACTCTGACACAAGTCAATGAAAATTTAGTGAAAGTATTTGCATGGTATGACAATGAATATGGTTATAGTTGTAGATTGGTTGATTTGGTGGAGAGATTGTAATAAAATTTATTAAGGATAATTTCTTCGTTTTATAAAGAGGAAAATGATTTACGATTTAATAATAATTGGGGGAGGTCCTGCAGGGATTTCTGCAGGGATTTATGCAGCAAGAAGAAAATTAAAATTTTTGATTGTTACTCTGGACATTGGTGGACAGGTTGTCTGGAGTTCTGAAGTTGATAACTATCCAGGAGTTCCAAACCAAACAGGTATTTCTCTTGTTGAAAAATTCCAAGAACATATAAAAGATTATAAAATAAAAATAAAACAAGAAGAAGTATTGAAATTATCTAAAAAAGGAAAAATTTGTGTAACAAAAACAGAAAAGAATATTTATCAAAGTAAAGCGGTTATTATTGCTTCTGGGAAAAAACCTAAAAAATTAGGAGTTCCGGGGGAAGAAAAATTCTTAGGGAAAGGAGTTAACTATTGCGCAACTTGTCATGCACCTTCCTTTAAAGGCAAAGTAGTTGCAGTTGTTGGTGGGGGAAACTCGGGATTAGAAGCAGCTTTATTCTTAGAAAAATACGCAAAAAAAGTTTACATCTTAGATTTAATGAAAAAACTAGGAGGAGAAAATTATTTAATGGACAAAGTTCTTGGAAACAGAAAAATAAAACCAATATTAGATGTTAAAATAAAAGAAATTCTTGGAAACAATTCTGTAAATGAAATCAAATATGAACAAGAGGGTATTGAAAAAAAATTAAAATTAGATGGAATTTTTGTTGAAGTTGGGTTGATTAGTAAAGCAAATTTTACAGAAGTTAAGAAGAATAAATGGGGGGAGATAATGATTTTCCGCAGTACCAAAACGCGAGAGGAAAATATGACAAGTATTACTGGAATATTTGCAGCAGGAGATTGCACAGATATTCCTGACAAGCAGATAATTGTTGCGGCAGGGGAAGGTGCCAAAGCATCTATTGCAGCGATTGATTATATAAATAAATTTGGTAAGAAATGAAAACAATCTCTGACTTTAATTTTAAGAACAAAATTACACTCCTTCGTTCTGATTTAAATTCTGATGTGGTAAATGGAAAAATAATTTCTTCTGAAAGAATAAAAGAATCAGCGAGGACAATTTCAGAATTAAAAAAGAAAAAGGCGAAAGTCGTAGTTATTGCACACCAAGGCAGTCAAGGAAAAAAAGATTTTATTTCATTAAAACAACACGCAAAATTATTAAACAAATATGTCAAAATAAAATTTATAGACGATATTCTTGGGAAAAAAGTAATTTCAGAGATAAAAAAATTGAAACCTCAAGAAGCAATTCTTCTTGAAAATGTTAGATTTGAAAAAGATGAGTTTGCTCCTGAGAAAAAGAATAATAAATTATTGAAACTCACAGAGTATGCAGAGATTTATGTTAATGATGCATTTTCAGTTTGCCACAGAAATCAAACCTCAATTGTTCTTTTTCCAAAATATCTGAAAAGTTGTGCAGGAAGACTTTTAGAAAAAGAAGTAAAAACCTTGGAAAAATTGAGAATTAAAAATTGTTTATATATCTTAGCCGGGGCGAAACCATTGGATAACATTAAATTATTAAAAGGAAATAGAATTCTCGCGTGTGGGCTATTCGGACAGATGTGTTTAATCGCTAAAGGAAAAAATATAGGGGAACAGGAAAACTATCTCAGAAACCAGATAAAAGATTTTGATGAGATAATTAGAAGGTTAAAGAAGAAAATGAAAAATATTATCACCCCTGTTGATTTTGCTGTGAAAGTAAATGAAAAAAGAAAGGAGTTAGATTTAACCGATTTTCCGTCGGAATATGAGATTTTTGATATAGGAGAAAACACCATAAAGTTATTTAGTGGAGAAATAAATAAGGCAAAAGTAGTGTATATGAAAGGACCTGCAGGAGATTGTTCTGATAAACATTTTCAAAAAGGAACTTTTTCAATTTTAAAAACAATTGCAAATTCAAAAGCATTTTCTGTTATTGGAGGAGGGCATTTGAGCGATGCAATTAACAATTCACGAATAAATAAAAGTAAATTTAATCACATAAGTCTATCTGGAGGGGCATTGCTAAATTATATTGCTGGAGAAAACCTTCCAGGTTTGGATGTATTGAAATGAAAATTATTAAAACAAAAAGCTACAAAGAAATGTCTAATGAGGTCTCTAAGATTCTA